>JAFRJA010000097.1 GCA_017432545.1 Erysipelotrichaceae bacterium | reverse complement strand
TCAACCCCGAAGGGAAGCCTTATTCTTACAGGCTTATCCACTTAGCCGCTACCGTATTGAGTTTACACTCTTTACGCTACTTAATGTTTGTGTGTTCTTATTTAATCTTTTTGAGGAAGTCTGACCTACACTTAATGTTTTGCCTGATTGATGTTTGGCAATCAGAACCACATACATTAACTTTTCAAAGAACTGCTTATATTTTATCATATGTAGCGGTTCATCCAAAGAAGCTTAAGACTTCCTGGTTTTCCCGCAAGGATTGTATAAAACCTCTGCACAGATACTGAAAAACTGCTAAAAAGAATCTTTTCTTACCATACAGATATCAAACATTCTGTAAAACAAGGGAATCCATCAACAATTTGCGTTTATGGGTCGATTTTTAATTATCTTTTACTTGACAAACAAAAAGACGTATCATAACGTCTGAGATTTTATAACAATCAACGAAATATTACTATACTCTTGAATACCTGTGGATAAGATCAAGAGCGTTGTTGTAGGCAGAAATGAAGATGTTGATAAGAATTCCGTTCAAGGCACTGACCAGCGCACCGATCAGAGCAGTACTCAGATCATAGACACCGATCGTAATTAACGATACGACAAGACCTAAGATCGTCATGACTAAACCGGTAGAGATCCCATAACGGCGGCTGATAACTTCTGCGATCGTATCAAGACCGCCAGACGCGCAATCGGAGAGGAAAAGGATGCACTGTCCGGCTGTAAGGATGATCAGGAAAGCAACGATATTGATAATCAGACTGCCTGTTGTCAGATCGACTACTTCACTGATCGGACTCAAGATCGCGATCAGAGCCGGAAGCAATAATGACACATATAAAGATCTGATCCCGAACTTCTTTCCTAAACAAAGAGCCCCGATCATATAAGTCACAAGATTCATAATCAAAACGATCAGGGAATTGCTTATTGGGAGAATATTGCTTAAAACAAGGGAGAGACCGGAGACGCTTCCTGTTACCAGGTGACAAGGGACTAGATAGAAGACAACAGCCACAGCTACCATTAAGATACCTAACGTGATCATTGTATACTCTTTTACTGTTGTCTTAATATAATTCATACTTATATTTAAACAGCTTTTTTATTGTTATTTAAGCGCATATTCTGCATAATAATATAAGAAAAACTTATACTATGAACATAAATCAACTGAAATACTTCATATCGGTAGCCAGATCCCGCAGTTTCTCCATTGCTGCCGAAGAAAACTACATTACCCAGACCGCCATGACCCAGCAGATCAAGGCTTTGGAAGGTGCGGTAGGTTGCAAACTGATAAACCGCTCCACAAGACCTATAAGCTTAACTCCTGCCGGTCAGAGTTTTCTCAATGACGCCAAACTGATCCTGATCAGATTGTCTGATGCGACCGAAAGAGCCAACGAAGCATCAAGTGGTATCGGTGGCAATCTGCGTATCGGTTATCTCAAAGGCTATGAAAGAAGCGATCTTTCCAATTACCTTAGAAATTTCCACCGTAAGCTGCCAAATATCCTGCTGACCTGTTACCGGGATACTACCGACAAACTGGCATCCGGTTTACAGAACGATGAATATGACATCATCTTCACCTGGGATTCAACCAACCTCAAGATGAATCCCGACTACAACTGCAAGCTCATCGATACCGCCAGACTGATGGTCGCCTTATACGCTTCTCATCCTTTGGGACAAAGAAAAGCTTTGTCGCGTATCGATCTTAAAGATGAGGCGTTGATATATATGTCACCTTCCGAATTATCGGAAAACTACGGCGACTCCATCTTCATGGACCTCTACCATGAAGCCGGTTATCATCCCAATATCATCTGCCGGTCCACCGATGTCGAATCTATACTGATCATGGTCGCTTCCGAAGAAGGTGTGTCTATATTACCTGATTATTGTGTATCCAAGATCACTGATGCGGATGGTCTGATCTTCTTGCCCTTGCTTGGTGATAAGGAAGTTGAAGAGATCCATGCGATCTGGAAGAAAAACAACGACAACATTGCGTTGTCGCGTTTCCTTGATTCATTAGATCAATAATTGTCTTATCCGTAATAATCTTTTGCCAGTTCGCCTCGGCCTGCATTTGTGGCAGCCCCTTCATAATGATCACAGAAGTATACCGCCGCATTATAGGCGCCATCGGAAGTATCCTCAACCTGTAAGAGATAATTCTTTACACCGGAATAATTACTACTCAATTCATAATTCATGAAAGCCAGCTGACCTTCGATCGTTGCGGCATCAAGATTATTGCTTGCACAATAGCTGTACAGGTTATCTTTTCTTGAGCCGCCCCATTGAGCCAGGCCGTAATAGTAATCACCCACGTCCGGATTGAAGTTACACTCAAACCACAGATTTGCCAGGATACCGCAGGCAGCCGCTCTGTTATAACCATAGACGGAAGTCAGCTGATCATAGATGATGTCAAAGCCTTCGGATGAAGAAACGACTTTGTTTCGAACGTTGATCGTATATGTCTTTTCTGTACTTAAACCATTGGAATCAACAGCCGTAACCCTTGCTGTATATTCACCTGCCTCGTCAAAGTTAACGTCACTCTCGACCTTATAGTCGTTTATATCGCCATCCACTTCATCATAGACTCTTTCAACATTTTCTATTAGATCATATTCATTTCCTTTATAGACTGTGATCTTGTCTTCCTTAAGTTCTATGACCGGTGGTTTTGTATCAGTTACATGGATCGTTTTTGTAATTACTTTATCAACCGTATTTCCATATCTGGAAACACTGCTCAAAACAAAATTCACATCATAATCACCGATCGTATTGGTGTCGGGTATATTTTCAACAGTTAATTCTCCGTTGTACTTTTTAATAATATTGTCCTGATCAAACTTGTCTCCATATTCTATGACATCGTTTTTTAAACTGACATCCAGAGAATCATAAAGAATTTTGTTGGCGATAAGACAATCGGCCAATAAAGCCATAAACGCCTCAAGTATAATCAGGTTGATCTTTTTCTTATTCATCCCTATGATTATACAGTTTTGTCTGAAGATCGCTCAATCGCTTAATGAAAAGATTCAGATCATTAGCTTTGATCTGAATCCTGAAGAACAATCTTTTAATATTTTTTCAGATTATCGAAGACAAAACCGTAGAAATCGCTCTGTTCGATCTGGATCGACATCGCATAACGGTTCTTGACCGTATTGATCGCATTCTCCAGATATGAATCCAGCAGATCCTGATCATAGTCTTCGATATTGATGAGCCATTTCTTCTCACCGGTCGTGAAGTTGTATTTCACATAGTCGGTGATGAAGTTCTTGTTGTAGAGCTGTGCTATATGCATGCCATTACCGAAAATATCGGTACCCGCATAAAGACGTGAATCATAATCGATACCGAAGAGGTTATAGATCGTCGGAAGGATATCGACATTGCAGCACGGTGTATCGACTTCGATCTTTTTATCCAAACCGGAATTGTAGATGATACAGGTCGAATGATAGCTTTCGAAATCTTCATCCTTCGCTTCACCCTTTAAGGCTTCATAAGCGATATCTGTCAGATAGTAAGGATAATGATCACCGGTCAGAACGATGACCGTCTTATCTAATATTTCTTTTGCTTCCAATCTTTCAAGCAAGTATGTCATCGCCTTTTCCAGCTCGTAGTTGCAGGAGAGATATCCGGTTGCGCTGGTCGGCTGGGACATATCGACATACTCACTTACCGTATCCAGATTCTTAGCCACCATGACATTGGCGGTCGTATAGTTGCCATGTCCTGAGAAAGTCATGTAGTAGGTACAGAATTGTCTGTCATTGATGTAGTCATCGACGGACTGTTCCATCATCTCCAGATCGGAAGCCGGCCAGGAAGTCGTAAAGGTCATGCCTTCATCCATGAACTTGCAGTCAAAGCCCATGTTAGGAAGGGTCTCATTCCTTCCATAGTAATAACCGTAATAGTTGTGATAAGCCCGGCTCTGGATGCCTTCGTTCTTGTTGAACATTGCCCCTAAAGCTGTCGACATGTTTTTATTGATCGACTGACCCATCGTCCCGGAGATCACACCCATGTTGGTGTTCTGTCTGGCCACATCAGGCCACAATCCACTTAAGAAGGCATACTCACCGTTGGTCGTAACGTTCTTGAAAGAATTATAGTAATTGTTTAAGACGATACCGTTATTGGCCAGTTTATATAAAGTCGGAGTAAGTTCCTTATCGATCGCTAATGACGAGAACGATTCGGCACAGATATAGATCAGATTGTATCCTTCAAACATGCCTGTATATTCGTTATGAAGAGTCGGCACTTCTTTGTCCAGATAGGTACATAAGGAATTGATGATCTCATCTTCGCTGAGCTCATTTAACCTGGAGAAATCAAGTTCTTCAAAGCTGTTGTACTCAATGACCGGTGCTTCTTCGATCATTTCTTCTTCTTTTTCTTCTTTGGAGTTTTCTGCTTCAATGACGACATTGTCACCGTTGTGTAATAAAGACAGACTGTCATCTTTGCCAAAAGCGGCATAACGGCTCTCGACCACAAAGTTGGCTAAGACACCGAGTTTTGCGGAAGCAGTATCCGTATCGATATAACGGCTGTGGTAAGCGCCATAGACGCTGTGATCTTCCTTTCCTGATAGAGGCAAAGCAACCACGATCAGATTCCAGATCACGATCGCTGATACGATCATCGCCAGACGTTCTCTTGCCCTGAAGCTTTCGTGTGACTTCACAAACAGATATCTGACAAACTGAAACAGCACCGGAAGTTCAAACAGGATAATCAGCGGAAGGTTTTCCACTAAGGTCGCCTTGATGCTCCAGCCGAAATTACTTAAGGCATCGCCACCGGTTCCTAACATCGAAGCCGATAAGAGTGAACCGAAAGTCTTGTAGTAGATCAGATCTGTCAGATAGAACAGCGAGACCAAGATGATCAGCGCACACCTGTATAAGAGTTCATGTCTGCCATAACGGTTAAACAGATTGGATAATGCACACAAAACAAAAGAAAGCGGGATAATAAAAAGCACATTCCACACACTGAAGCCTTTTAAGGTGGAATGGACCAGGAAATACATCAGCACTTCCCAATATAACAGGATCCCAAACTGTTCAAGCAGTTCGATCAGGATCCTTTTTTCTTTAACCTTGTTTAAGAATTCGTTCATAGGACCACTGTATGATTTTACACCTTTTTGCGTAATTTCATAATATTTTTACAAAATTTTATCAGAATTGTCGCCGCTAATACCCCTTGCTTCAGCTATGGGGATACAGCGGCATCATAGATGTTTTACAAGAAAACATTTATATTAGATATCATAACGATGTATAATACAGATATGGAATATAAAAACAATAACAATATCGTATACAGCTGCAAGTATCATGTAGTTTTTTGTCCAAAATACAGACGAAAGGTCCTGGTTGGCGATGTAGAGGCGAGATTAAAGGAACTTGTTGTGCAAATATGCAAAGATATTCGCGTTGATCTTTTGGAAATGGAAGTCATGCCTGATCACATACATCTTCTTCTTGAGGTCGATCCGCAATTTGGCATCCACAAGGCCGTCAAAACAATCAAAGGAAAGACGTCTCATATTCTGAGAAATGAGTTTAAGCATTTGACAACGAAACTTCCTACTCTTTGGACAAACAGCTACTTTGTTTCTACAGTTGGCGGCGCTCCGCTTTCAATCGTAAAACAGTACATTGAAAGTCAGAAGACATCACAGAGGATATAGCTGTGCAGATAGGATACAAGGCCCGGTTATATCCGACTTCAAAGCAGCGCAACATCTTTTGCAGAATGTTCGGTTCCTGCAGGTTTGTTTACAACTACTTTCTTGCAGAGCGTATCCGTTCATACAAGGAAGATGGTATTTCTCTGTCGTACAACAAAACCGCCAGTCTGCTGACGGCATTGAAAACAGACAAGGATCATCTCTGGCTTAATGAATGTGACAGTATGGCACTTCAGGAAAGCCTCCGTAATCTTGACAGAGCATATCAGAACTTCTTCAAAGGAAACGCAGGATTTCCAAGGTTTCATTCCAGACACGGCAGGCAGGTTTTCAGAACAAGGAACCAGAACAACTCTATCCGCATTGCCGGCAGCTCGATCAGAATTCCTAAAGTCGGTTTTGTCAGGTACAAAGGTCTTAAAGACTTTGAAGGCCGCATTCTTAACGCTACAGTCTCCTTGTCGCCAAGCGGGAAATTCTTCATCTCTCTTTGTGTAGAGACAGACGATATCAAGCTAAACAATGGCGGCTGTATAATCGGACTGGATGTCGGAATCAAAGAATTCTATACTGACAGCAACGGCAACAGTGTTTCTGATCCTAAAACATATCACAGGCACGAAAAGAAGCTTGTCCGTGAACATCGAAAACTTTCCCGTAAGCAGAAGGGATCCAGCAATCGAAACAGGCAGCGAATCAAAGTCGCTCTACAGCATAAAAAAATAGCCAATATCCGAAAAGACTTCCTGCATAAAAGGTCTTTTAAGCTCGCTAACGAAAACCAAGTAGTGTGCGTAGAAGACTTGAACGTTCGGGGAATGCTTAGAAATCATTATCTGGCAAAGTCAATTTCCGATGTCAGCTGGTCAGAGTTTTTCAGGCAGCTGGAATACAAGACTGCAAAACGAGGTGGAATTCTGGTAAGGGTCCCGACATTCTATCCAAGTTCTCAGACGTGCTCTATTTGCGGATATCAGAATCCGATCGTGAAGGATCTTTCAGTCAGAAAATGGATCTGTCCTAACTGCAAAGCGCATCACAGCAGAGATCGCAACGCCGCAACAAACATACTGAACAAAGGATTAGAGATGCTTGCATCCTAACAAAATCAAGTACCGTGGGGCACACGGAAACCGGTGAAAGCCTACGCTTGTGGACATCGTGTAAGACTTGGATACATCCAAGCTGTGATGGTTGAAGCAAGAATCCCCTGCCTTCAGGCATGGGGAGTGTCAAATAGGAATTTGTCAGGAAACGGGTATTAATTATGAACAGAAACAAAGAAATCATCAAAACAAGTTATATAGGAATTGCCGCCAATTTATTACTGTCAGTATTCAAACTTGCGGTCGGCCTGATCTCCAATTCCGTATCCATTCTGATCGATGCGGTAAACAATATCGCGGATGGCCTTTCTTCCGCATTGACCATCATCGGTGCCAAACTTTCCGAAAAGGAACCGGATCGCAAACATCCGTTTGGTTATGGCAGAGTTGAATATCTTGTTTCCATGGTCATCGGCTTTATCATCAGCTACGCCGGTATCCAGGCCCTGATCAATTCTGTTGAAAGGATCATCCATCCCGAAGAAGCTGATTTCTCTCTTACGACGATCATCATCCTGATCGGGGCACTGATCATCAAGATTCTGGTCGGTCTTTATACAAAGAAGCAGGGAGAAAAACTTGATTCCCGTGCGCTTAAAGCTTCGGGTGAAGAAGCGCTTGGCGATGCGCTTACTTCTGTAGCCACTTTAGTTGCAGCAGTGATATATATGACTACCGGCAAAAACATCGAAGCTTATGTCGGTGTGCTCATCTCCTTACTTATCATCAAGACCGGTTTTGAAACGATTCGGGAAACGGCCGATATCATCTTAGGGAAAAGCTCAGATCTGGAAATCGTTAATAATATCAAAGAAGCGATCAGATCCTTTGCGGATGTGGAAGGCGTCTATGATGTCGTCATCCACAACTACGGCAACGACAAACTGATGGCTTCGGCCCATATCGAAGTATCAGACAAATACACGACCGCCTGGATCGACAATCTGGAAAGAGCGCTCACCCGCAAAGTCCTTGAAGATACCGGTGTCATCTTAACGGGAATATCCGTTTATGCGATCAACTCCGATTCCTATGAAGTGGTCAAAGCCAGAGATGATGTCAGAAAGATCGTCATGGACACACCTGGTACCAATAATATGCATGGCTTCTATATCGATCTGATCGATAAGTCCATGAATTTTGATGTCTTGCTGGATTTCGGTTCCCGTTCCAAAGATTCGCTGGTGGAAGAGATCCAGAAAGAAGTTCACAAACTATATCCCGATTATGATGTAAAGATCACAGTCGACTATAATTTCTCTGAAAACTAAAAAAGAAATCGTCTTTCAGATTTCTTTTCCAGGGCCTGTGGCAATATTCTTCAGGTTTTTAAATCTTTTTCGGTAGGCAGGTTTGTTTAAACCTGCCGGTATCAATTTAATTTACCGGTGAATATTCAAAGACCGTGCCATCAGCGATATGTTCCTTCTGATCGTCCCAGGTCAGAGATAATGGGTTTTCCGCGAAGGTCATTGAACCTTTGCCGTCGTTGTATATTTCGGTTTCGGATTTGACGCTGCCATCTTCGTTATAGACGATGGATTTCTTTACACAGTTGTCATATTCAAATGTCAGTGTATCGGAATTGAATTCGCCTGACATTGTCCATTCGCCGACTTCTGCCGCACTGCTGCCCCATACTACCGTTGCCTTGGCGTCTTTGCTTCCTTGTGCATCAATGGTGATCGTGGCTCTGTCTTTGCCATATGTTCCGATAAAGTTCATAACGGGATTCTGTCCGCCTTCTTCCTTGCTGTTGTCGTTATTGGAATTGTTGTTAGTTTTGCAACCGCATAAGCAGGCAAGCAGTAAAACCGCTAATAAAGTCAAACATAATTTTTTCATCTTTTTAACCTCCTGATAAAACGTATGATTTATTTCTCGACAGACTTTAGTTCTGCCTTAATCAATACTACTCGCTCTTATCGCTCGTGGTCAAGGATGGAGTCCGCCCTCACAACGAAGAAAACAGACAAGCCACGTTGAAATTCGAAATTTAAAAACGGATGATAAACCGGTCACAAAATCAATTCTTATCCGTTTTCTTTCTGTCTTTAATAGAAATGTCCGTAACAAGCCTGTTTCTCATAACACAGGTGTTTCATATCCAGTTCACTGATGATATTTTCCGGCATCGCTCGGACATACATTTCTTCATCCGGTTCAATGTTTCCTTTATCAGAAGTGATATAGATGGCTAACGGTTTTTTCAGACCGATCGCATAGGACAGCTGGACTTCGCACCATCTGAGATCATGTTTCTTCAGAAGTTCCTTGGCGAATTCTCTGGCCATGTAGGCACCGGAAAGATCGACCTTGCTGGGATCCTTCCCGTTCATGCAACCGCCGCCGACTTTACCAAAGGACTGATAGGCATCGACAACTATCTTTCGGCCTGTCAGACCCGCATCGCCTTCAAAACCACCGATCAGGAATTTGCCGGTCGGATTGATCAGGAAGTTCTCAACTTCCAGTCCATAACTCTTACAAAGATCTGTCACATAATCTATAAGGATTTTATCGGTTGTTTCTCTATCGGTCTCGGCGTTCTGATAAGAGATCGTGAAGTCCTTGATCTTTTGAAGCTTCATATCGTCGTCATAATAACCCGTGATCTGGGCTTTCCCATCAGCGTAAAACAGCTCATTGCTGTGGACCAGCTCATCATACTTCATGGCCAGCTTCTGTAAGATCACCATGGCCGTCGGTAAAAGCTGCTTTGTGTCGTTGCAGGCATAACCGAACATCATGCCCTGATCACCGGCTCCTTTTACTTCGTCATTGGTACCTAAAGCGATATCTTCGGATTGCAGACCGATATTGTTGATGACTTCATAATCATCAGAATAACCGATGTCTCTTAATACTCTTTTTGTGACTGCTTGAACATCAACTTCGCCTTTAGATGTAACTTCACCTGTAACAAAGATCTTTCCCTTGCCACCGACTGTTTCAATACCGCATCTGCTGTGCTCGTCCTGTTTCAGATATTCATCCAGTAAAGCTGCCGATATCTGATCACTGACCTTGTCCGGATGTCCTCTGAAGACGATCTCATTTGAATATACTTTCATGTCTCCTCTTTCTACCTACAAAAAAGATCTTCCCAACCTATGAGAAGATCTGCTTAATTACGATAACCCATCGTTCAAGCTTTAGCACCTTGTCTATTACAGGTTGCTGCACAGTCATCGAGCTTGTCTCTCGTGTGCTCTTCATAGGTGATATTATCATAACACATTTTATGTCTCATACAATATCCGATAATTCTTTTCTGAAGGAATATCTATTGGGAAACAGTTTCTGTTAAGATGAACTTCTTCCAGGTATGGACAATCGTTTAACGCTTCTAATGTTGAGATCTTATCGGAGGAGATATACAGGTGTTTCAGATTCGGCAGATACTTCAGCAATTTCAGACATTCGTCGCTGCAATTATTGAGATAGAGATCATCAGATCCAAATTCGGTCAGATCAAAATACTGAAGTTCGTCTTCTGATCCCCAATCATAGAAACCGATTGCCTCATATAGTGCCTGTTTATCAGAATCATCTGAAAACTCAACATCTCTGAACAGGTCTTCTTTGGAAAGCTGCTCCAGCAGAGCTTGTGCAATCACGCTGTTATCGACTTGTATACCACTTGTTTCTTTCTTTTCCGTTATATCTTCTTCAACAATGTTTCTGCCTGGCAGATATTTATCGAAATAACCTTCATTCAGACCATAGGTACCCGCACCTAAAGCAACTATAAACAACACAGCCAAACCAAGTAACAGGTTCCACAGCGAGAGTCTTCGCTTGTTGTTGAGCTCCCGGTCATAACCGCTGCCATCACCGATCAGATCATCGCTCAAGGTATTAAACAGTTCTTCTTTGTTTCTGACTGTTATTTCATCTTTAAGTAAAGGATGGATGCTTCCATCAAGTGAATACTGTATTATCTTCTTTTTGTTATCCAAAGCGTTGACGACTTCGTTGTCACAGTTTCGCGAAGCTAAAGAATTTTCTGAGACAAAGACCAGAACTGTTGAACAGGATTTAAGATGGACTTCAATGTTGTATGGCCACTCACTTCCCGGTGCTATTCCTTCGTCATACCAGACCCGGTACTTCTTTTCAAAAAGATCCGTTATAAAAGGATAGACTGTTCCCGTATCCTTGTGGGAATAGCTCACAAATATGAAATTTCCTTTTCCTTCATACGCCGGTATTCTGTCCATATTACCTCGTGATAATTACTTCGATATCGCCTCTTCTTAACATTTCTGCCACTATGATCATATCCTGAGAAAGCGCAACAGTCTTTATTGATTGCGATCTCAGGATCGGATTGATGTTTTTCAGATCAGGATTGCCGCTGATATCGATATGTTCGGTATCAACGTCTTCGATTCCCTCAATACTTCTAAGGCCCATATCTGCAAATGATATTTCTTTAATCTTCTTATCTTTAAGATAGACGATGTCTCCCTCCTTAAAAGAAGTGAAATCCAGATAGTCACTCTGATCGATGTCCTTAAGACGATATTTTGCCGAATTATAATAGTCGATCCTGTTTTTTAGAATGATGCCGGCAACAATCATAAACGCTAGCGTAAAAGCTATCGCGATCAGAGCTCTTGTCTTCTGTTTACGATCATCAGTTGAAACCGGTTGGCCTTCGCCAATACACGATTTATGATTGCCAGATATCAGGTCGATTACTTCATTTTCATTAAGAGTCTGGACATTGCTCAGCTGCATATCCAAACCATAGCCCAGATCATCTTTGTCTTTTCTGATGATCACCGTTTCTTTTTTTAGTGACATGGCATAGTTGATACTGTTGCGCATATCCAAAGAAGATGCTGCCTTCTTTGAAAGAATAAAGATACACAGAGTGCTGTTGAGTATGCCGGCTGCCACATCTTCCTGAGCAGCTGAATCGTCAGAATTTGAACAGTCAAAAAACACTCTTATCTTCTTTTCAATAAGCTTTTGACACAGGCGTTCAAGATCTTTGCGATCATCTTTATGTGCTCTGATAAAAACTAAATCCCGCGGTCCGTAATAAGGTTTATATCTTAAGCTACTCATTGATATTCACCTCTATTCCTTTCTCATTGAATTCATCGGTAATGAGATCCGCAAATTCGCCGGTTATATTCAGGCATTTGATATTGCTTTCAAGGACCGGAGTCAGATCATTTAATTCAGGACAGTTTCGAAGCGTCACTTCTTCAAGATCAGGGAACATTTCGCCTATCCCTTCTATAGATCCCAGCTGCTCGCAGTCATGAAGTTCCAAAGTATAATGCAGGCCCAATCCTTCAAGCTGCCTGAGTTCGCGAATGTTTCCTGAAAAACTGAAATCACCGTAGACATTGATCTGATTGATGTATGGCTGAAGCTTTTCCATATCGTCACCCACCATCAGCCAGTTGTAATTAAGCGGATCAAGCAGAAAAGAATAATCACTGAAATCGCCAGCCAGGTTAAGACCGAACATGCTGGTCTTTGGCAGGTGTTTTATTTCTCTGATCGGTGAACCGTATAATTCCAGACAGTTCATGGTCGTATTTTCAAAACCTGAGATATCGCTGATAAAGTTACAATTACCTGCCCATATTCCTTCTAAAGAGGGGGCCTTATACAATGGCGAAAGATCTGAAACAAGCGTACTTCGAAGTTCGATCCTTTTTAAACTCGTACAATTCTCCAGGCCTTCCAGTGACTCGATCGGATTGGCGTTGATGACGAGTTCTTCAAGCTTCTTAAGTTCACAGATCGGAGAAATATCGCTGATCTTCTCAGCTGCGATCGTCAGCCTTTTAAGATTGGGCATCTTCTTCAGAATCGATATATCTTCAATGCTTCCGGGGGACGTAACGCCGCTTTCGCCCCAGACCCAATCACCGTCATTGATCAGTTCGACTGAATAATAAATAGTATCGGGATCGTCAGGATCACAGGAAACCGATACTTTGTTTATCTCTTCCGGATTCGCAAAAATTTTATTACCGACGATCTGTAAAGAAACGATCTTCGCCAGATCTTCATCACTCAGTCCGGCCAGACCGAACTGTTCCTTTTCCTTTTCTTCAGCTTTTTCCGGAACGATCAGCAGCGGATAGATGACCGCAACATATAAAACGATCGCCGCCAGGATCGGGGCAATGATCATCGCCAGAGAACGGTTGCGCTGGAAACGTTTCTGCTGAGAAGTGATCTTCATGTCATGAAAGATCGCTGACTTCATAACGTCTGTCGCAAACGTTTCTTCATCTTTATAGTTATAGGCAAACAGGGCCTGTTGCGGATCCAGCTGCATATGCGATACCGCATCCAGTTCGATCGGCTCTTTATAGATGCTGAGAATATTCTTATCTGAAGCAACTGCACAATCTAAAATTTTCCTGAAACAGGGATCTTTGCGCGTGTTTTCGGAAATGATCAAAGCTACACCATATGTCCCTTCGATCTTTTTTCTTTCCTTGCGATCAAAAGGCTCTGACAGACAGACGGCGATATTGTTATCTTCCAACAATTTTAAAACATCACTTACATCATCATCTTTACTGTAAGCCAGATAAATATATGGTCTGTCGTTACCGTGGTACGATCTCATTTGTTGTTAATTAAATTATAAGTTATTCTCTGTTAACAACTCATGATGATCATCTTGTTGCTTAAAACATATAATTAAATTAATGAAAGAAACCTTAAAAACAAAAGACTTTATCAGTGATGGCATACTGAACTGCGGCGTGATGGTCGGAAGATATGTTTTTGAATCGGAAAGAATAACTGTTTATGCGCTCTCTGCTTTCCCACATATCGGTGGATCAGATGTCATGATGACCTATCAGATATCCAAACAGGATTATTATGATCTTCTGGATAAATCAGTCAAACATGGCCTTCCAACTTTCCCGGTTTCAAATGAAATAACCGATAAGTATCACGTATTTTTCTTATGTGGTGAATCAGCTTATTGTAAGCGCCACGAGTTCACGCTTGATGACACAGATCGCGAATTAGCGGAGCCGTATTGATCATGAGTATCGGATTATACAGGGGAACAGTTAAACTTGAACCTCATGATGAGGCCTGGGACATCTGTGCTAAAGAAACGATCAGTAAACTCAAAGAACTGTTAAAAGAAGATCTGATCGATGCCCACCATATCGGCAGCACAGCGATTCGAAACATTGCCGCTAAACCGATCATTGATATCGTTTTGGGCGTAAACGATTTTGATTCTCTTTTGAAACATAACGAAGTCCTTGAAGAAAACGGTTTTATCTACAGAGGCCAGGATCATCCTGATCAGCACCTCTACATCTGTGGTAAAGATGATTTCATCACCCATCACATCCATGCGACTATATATGGTTCTGATACCTGGAATAACTATCTGAATATCAAAGACTATCTCAATGCCCACCAAGAAGATGCGCTAGCTTATGAGGATCTGAAAAAAGAACTCTGTGAGAAATTCTCTGATGATCGCAAAACATACACCGCCCATAAAGCCGCCTTCATTGAAGACATTATAAACAAAGCCAAGGCCTGGCGTAATCAATCCTTTTATTGTTTGTGAGATAATTTGAACATGACTGATGAAATCAAAATCATAGAAGAAAGAATAAGCCCGGAAGAATACATCGGCTTTCTCAAAAGAAGTGATCTGGGTTCACAATATCCCAAAGAACGTTTTGAGGAAAGAATCTATAAACTGGTCAATAACGTGTCGATAAGTCTGATCGCCCGAAACAGTGATGATCTGCTTGTCGGTGTGCTGTTTGGCTTAACAGACTATGCCTATTGGCTTTATATCACTGATCTTGGTGTTGATCGTGATTATGAAAGAAAAGGAATTGGTAAGCGATTGATCAGTAAAGCTCTTGAACTTGCGGGAGGCGAAAAAGATATCGCTGTTTATCTTATCGCCAACTCCAAAGCGGAGACTTTCTATGAAAAACTCGGTTATACAAAAGCCGACGATGTAATGTGCTACAACAACGTTGAATGGACACGTTTTGAGGTGAAATAAAATGTTGAATGATTTTTATGATGAGAGTGAGTCTTTGATTCATCCTGAGGCCTTTTACGGCGAACAGAAATTTCTGGTCGAAAAATGCCTGGTCATTTTTTCGATCGAGATCCATTCCTATCTGCTGAATAATTACAAATGTGAACAGCTCGCCCTGATCACTGCCTGCAATGGTAATGTACCGGTATACGCTTTTGAATATAAAGGCGAAAAGATCGCTTTCTATCTGACGGCTATCGGCTCGGCAATTGCGTCCTCTTTTGTCTGCGAAGTGCACTGGATCACCGGTGCCACTAAATTTATAATGTTTGGCTCCTGCGGCTCTCTCGATAACGAAAAGACAAAAGGACGTTTTATCGTGCCTACCGAAAGCTATCGCGGCGAAGGCTGTTCCTATTACTATGCCCCGGCTTCTGACTATATCACCATAAAGACCGCCGATCGCCTTTGCGAGATCTTCGACGAACTTAAAGTCCCATATGTCAAAGGAAGAGTCTGGACGACCGATTCAATGATCAGAGAGACTAAAGGCCTGGTTACCAGGCGAAAAGCAGAGGGCTGTATTGCGGTGGAAATGGAGCTGGCGGGTGTTGAGGCGCTTTGTGACTTCTTTAAGCTTACGCTTTATGATTTCCTGGAAGCCGGTGATGTCTTGAGTGAAGACTCTTATGAAGCGGAAGGACTTAAAGGCGCCAACCACAACATATACAAACTTCTGATCGCTTTGGAAGTTGCGTTAAGAATTTAATGTTACCCGAATATTTAGAAATCTCTGATAAAAACTACAGGATCATTAAACTGCTCGGTCATGGCAAAGGCGGATATTCCTATCTGGCTCAGGCTGATGATGGTTTTGTCGTGGTCAAAGCCATTCACCATGAACCATGTGATTATTATTCCTTTGGCAATAAGATCGAAGCGGAAGAAAGAGATTATTACCGCTTAAAAGAACTCGGGATAAGAATTCCGGAAATGTTACGCATAGATAGAGAAAAAGAAAGGATCGTCAAGCAGTGTATAGAAGGCCAGACGATCTTTGAACTTGTTTTAAATCATAAATCAACAGATCCTTATCTTGAACAGATCAGATATATGGCTGATCTGGCTTATAAAGCCGGCCTCAATATCGATTACTTCCCGACCAACTTTGTGATCAATAATGATCTGCTATGGTATATCGACTATAAATGTAACGACTATATGCCCGAGTGGAATTTTGAAAACTGGGGCATCAGGTACTGGTCATATACCAGAGAATTTGATGATCATGTCAGGTCGCAGAATTAGAATACAAAATTGCCGTGTCTGAAGATCGGAACGATGGTTCCGTCTTCCTTGATTCCATCAACACTCATCTCTCTGGTACCGAACATGAAGTCTTCGTGCTGCATCGAATCATTGGCTCCGTGTTTCAGAAGTTCTTCTTTGTCCATATCAACACCGCCTTTGATGTTTTCCGGATATGGTCTGCCTAAGGCCAGATGGCAGGCAGCGTTCTCATCATAGAGCGTATTGAAGAACAGTATACCTGATAAGGATACCGGTGAATCATATGGCACCAGGGCCACTTCGCCGAGATATCTTGATCCTTCATCAAAATCCAGCAGCTGTTTCAGAGATTCTTTTTCTTTCTTCGCATCAAAGTCAACGACTTTTCCATTCTCAAATCTGAACCAGAAATCTTCAATGACCTTGCCGTTATAGCTCAATGGTTTTGAGGCATAGACGATGCCGTTAGTGCCGGTTTTTAAAGGCATAGTGAAACATTCTTCGGTCGGCATATTCGGATCAAAGAAGACTCCTTTCGGTGTTGTATTGCCTCCACCGCCCCAGTTATGATCTTTTACCAGTTCGACATAGAGATCGGTACCAAGTTCACTGGTAAAGTGCAGCTTCTTGAAATTAAATTCATTTAGCTTGTTTGCGTGATCCATCATTTCTTTATCGTGATCTTCCCATTCCTTGATCGGATCATTATCTTCACTGACTCTGGTCACTTTAAAGATCGCGTCACCCAGTTTCTCGAATGCTTCTTCATCGCTGAGATCAGGGAAAACGACCTTGGCCCATTCAACAGACGGAACACCTACCACACACCATTGTCCTTCGTTGTTCATGGTGTAGGCCATCAGATCATCCATCTTGGAGTAATAAGCCATATTGGCGATATTGATCTTGTTGCTGTCGACATCCGCTAAAACACCCGGTTTATCCGAAACGATCGAGATATAACAGGCTCCTTTATCCTGCTGATACTTCATCTTGTCATATTTCCATTGCGGAACTTCCGCCAGAGTCTCATCGCTCATATACTGATATGACATCTTATTCAGATCATTATCCCGCCATTCGTATTCTACTGATCCCGCTCCTGCTTCATAGGTATAACGTGTCAGCTTTTTGACAAACTCAAGATCCTGCACGTTTGCCCTGATAACTACCGGCTGATCCTTTTGGACATTGACACCCTTTACAGCCACAAGCTTCGCCAGCTTGTCATACATTTTTTCACTTACCATTTTTTCTCCTTTTTTCTCTATAAAAACGACAGGGATCTTGCTCCTCGTCGTTATCTTTTCTTATCTGGTTCAACTGGTAAATTCGGTGATCGTATCACCATTGAAACTGATGACAAATCTCGCAATCCCGCCTGTGACAGTGCCCGAAATTATCACAACATGATCATCGTTCCATTCTATATCCATTACGTCTTTTGTCAGCAGTCTGCCATCTAGGTACATCATGCTTTCAAACTCACCGATCTGCCGATCCTTCTCTTTATCATACAGACAGGCTTTAAAAGGGGTCGGGCCATATGGTTTCTGCGCATAGTCTATCTGATAGATTTCCAAAATATACCTGTTGTCTTTTGATGTCTCCGAATATGCCAGATAGTTATTTGAATGAGCCTCTACATAATACAGAAAAATTGTACAAATCAGTACCATTGTCCCAAATATCAGAAAGTAGAGGGTTTTATAGTTTTTCATTTCATTAATTAATTATTATATATCAGGGATTTTCCTGTACGTCTTCGCTCGGGTTTATTCCGTAACTGATCGAAATTTCCCCATTATATCCTATTTTCAGAGTAGTAGGTGTTCTTCCTGTGCCTGAGTTTACTACCTCAACATGATCGTTTTTCCACGTTATCATAAATGATTCCGAATTCAGCAGTTTTCCGTCACAAGAAACAAAGTATTTATGATGATTTATATTCTTTTCAACTTCATATAAAAATACCTCCACCTTGGTGTCTCCGTAAGGTTTGTCCGGCTGTGCGATCTGATATAGCTTCAGATTGTATTTCTGATCCGGCGATGTTTCCGTTAAAACAAGGTAATTATTTGCGCGATGATCCAGATAAATCAGAAAAAAGAAAGCCGCAAGAAGCAGAGTCAATATTATTAAATATAAAGGATTCAGATGATTCTTTACAGGCTTTTTTATGACTGCTTCCTTGCCTTTCTTTTTAATCTATACCGGTCTTTGGTAACTGTGCTGAGGATGGTTCATATTTACGGATCATTTCATCATAGGCATCGATCGCTTTATCGAGCTGTTTCATGAAATCATCGAGACGGTAGAGACCATCTTCGTTGGCTTGTAAACCTTTGATTTTCAGTTGACAGAATTTCGGCGGGTTCTCATCCGAGAGTAAAGAGAGATGCCTGAGCTGATCGATACTGTTATAGCACAGTGACAGCCTGACGAATTCCTCATTGTTTTTCTTCAGCTTTTCAATTACGAATTTGCAGCCGATCGGCGTCTTGGCCTCGATCGCATCTTCAAGTTTGTATTCCTCCACATCAAGAGCAGACAGGACAGAGACGATATTTGAATCATGACCACACAGGAAGCCGAACTTTCTGTCTTTATTCTTCAGTTCGCTTCTGATCTCCTGCAATAAAGGATGAGCGACATTGGTGCTGATAAGCTTGTCTGCAAACAGCACGTCGCCATAGACGTCTTTGATCCGGCTGATGGCTTGCCAGTCTTCAAGAGTCAGTTCATGACCGAAAGCCGCTTTCAGATCATCTTCTTCTTCATAGTACTGCAATACCAGGGCATCGGCTAATGAAGTGGCGTTTTTGAGTGAACCTTTTAAACCCGGTTCCTTATTGACCTCAACAACAGCTTCATCATCACCGTTTTTGAATTCGCTCTGACTGCCGCTTTTATAATCGTCAGAATCTTTGAAATCCAGTACATCCATCAGCAGTTCATATTCCTTGCTCAGATCCGGGATCGCCGCAAGGATGGTCTTGCTGGCATCTTCTCTGTATTTGTCGTTGACGAAAGTTAGTACCGGATTGAAGACGGGATCCATCGTATCATAATCGGCCTTGGTCACAACATCCAGATCATTGACCGGTAAAAAACCGCCGATGAAATAATTACTGGTCGCGATCGTTCGCTGTTTGGCATTGGCATAGAATCTGACTTCTTCGTTTTCACCACGGTAATTCTCTTCGATAAGACCTTCTTTTTCCAGCCATTTGCGAAAATACTGTCCCATCGCTGTTTCCAGCATGCCACCCTGTAACGATAATTCCGAAGCGTTGGAAGACCAGTTGTACCACTCGTGCTGAGTGGCGCT
>JAFRJA010000096.1 GCA_017432545.1 Erysipelotrichaceae bacterium | reverse complement strand
TCTGTACATCCGAAATATCAGCTACAAGTGACATTGCATTTTCATAATTCAGAAAAGAAAGATCAGGTTCACCATTCATAGTATTCACTCCGTAATACTCCCTTGCAGCACGCAGACAGTTTTCATGCTGGGCATTTGATCCGGCAATATCCATCGCCTTCCTTCTGATATACCACGGGAACTTCGCTTTAATATCTTCTGCATAATAACTTCCATCCCTTGGCTGCCAATACTCGATTAGATCATAAGTTGATGAATCACCACTATTGTTGGAAGTGTCAAAGGTGATCGCTGTCGGAATATGAGAGCCGGATTCCAGCTTAACATCCTTACCGTCAAAACTGTATTCTTCATAAAGCACCCATGCATATACGGTTGTTTCATTTCCTGATTGTTTTACCAACATAATATCGTAATCAGCTGCAGCAAAATGTCCCTCGGACTTTGATGAACGATTATGTTCAGCAACCGCCATATCCATAGAAACGCTCAGTTTCTCAGACAGGTCCTTGTTTGAAAAAGGATCTGTCATTAGACATGCGGCAATACCGATGCAGGCAACCACAGCAAGAGAAATGATCCAAAACGCGGGCTTTCTATAATTCAGAACACCTTTAACTCTTTCTTTCACTCCTACTTCACCGAAAGCGAGCGGGCAGGCAGCAATTGTTCTCCTTGAAAAACTGCAATCCAGAAGAGCCTGTGAGTAAGCTGCAATATTGTCCTTATCCATATTACGGATGACCTTTTCATCACAGGCCATCTCGATATCCCTGCAGAGCAGAATATACGCAGCCCAGCACAGGGGATTGAACCAGTAAACTGCAAGCAGAAGATATCCGAACGGCTTCCACCAGTGATCATGACGCTGTAAATGAGCTTTTTCATGGCGAATCACATAATCAAGTGTCTCTCCGGACATCGAAGACGGTACATAAATGACAGGATTGAATACACCCAGAATAAACGGTGTTTTGACTTCATCGCAGGCAAGAATCTGTTCACCGACAGGCACACATGCAGAGACCGTTCTCTTCAGGTGCATCCAACTGATAAATGCATATATCAACATAATGATTACACCAGCAATCCATATCATCGCCATTACGGGAATGATGATCTGAAGCGGATTCACGCTGTCTCCTATTGAAGGAGTGAACGATTCTGCGATTACCGGATTGATGGTCTGATTAACAATTTTTATTCCGGAGTTGATCGCAGGTTCTGGTTGTAATGCTATATTTGCCGGAATCGTTTCACTGCTGGGCACAAGACTGAGAACACTTTTGAAAGAAAAAGGACAAACAAGCCTGATTGCAACAAGAGCCCAAAGAAGGCACACGATCCATTTTGGAGCTTTTTTCAGCAAAGGTCTGGATACAATGACTGCAAGAATCAGCCAGCTTGCCGTTATGCTCATGTTCAGTATTTTGAGAAAAACAGCGCTCATGATCAGCCCTCCTTCTTGAAGGTGTCTATCATTTTCTGGATTTCCTCCGCTTCCTCAGCAGAGATCTCTTTACGGGATATAAATGCCGCTATAAAGGCAGGCAGAGATCCACGATAGGAATCCACAACGATCTGTTCGCTTTTTGCTGAATAGAAATCTTCTTTGGAAATCAAAGACGTAACGATACCGTTTTCGTTTTTGAGAAGTCCTTTTTCACATAACTTGCGAAGTACCGTGTATGTTGTCGGCTTCTTCCATCTCAGTTCCTTCTCACAAAGCTTTACCAATTCACCGGAAGCAATCGGTTCATTATCCCAAACAATATCTGCAAAACGCTCCTGAACAGCGCCGAGTTCAACATCGATCATGACAACACACCTCTCATTTGGTTTATTCAGATAAACTACACTTTTAGTTTATTCGAATAAACCACGTTTGTCAAGTAAGCTATTATTTGAGATTATTACTTTTTGAGAAAACAAAAATACGGCACAGATACCAGCCAATCCTGACCAGTATCTGTGCCGTTTTTTAGCCTAAATCAACCTCTTTGGATCTGCTCTTCTCGGGCTTTGCTGCATTCTGCTGAAGCAGTGCTGCTTCCTGTTTTTTCTCCTCCAGTTTCTCAAGGACTGAAGGCTTCCTGGAAGGGTCATCATCTTTTCTGCTTCCGTTATTGATGATGCCATCGATCATGCCATAATCGTCTTCCATAAGCTCTTCGACCTTTTCCAAAGGGTTGCTGGCAAAGAACTCCGGAATCTGTCTGAAGCCGAAGGAATCGACATAATAGGCAGTATCAACACCGTCCTGGTGCAGAACGATCACATCACTGACTGAAAGAGAGTGACCGCGGAAATCTGCAGGGTGATACAGATTGAATCTTTCATAGATCGCGTCCAGTGATTCTCCAGCGTAATTGCCGGTGTAGACTTGGGAATAATCTGCCTTGTTTGGAGTCTTTCCCATCTTCCTTAACCCTTCATATGAAACGAAAGATATGTCTCTTGATTCAGGGAGATTTCTGTCTATCTGGAAGATCTCAAACGTATCTGATCCCTTCACCGGCACAGCCTTGATTCTGCCGTTTTCCATCAGAAACATTTCCGGTGTTCTGAACAGTTCAGAAAACTTTTCGATCTGTTCCTGTGTCAGCGATCCGAAGTTATCTTCGGTAAGTCCGGCTACGATAAACGGTCCGGCAAGGATATCGTACATTTCTCCTTCCGGAGTATATAAAGCTCGGTTGAGCTCCATACCGTTGATCTTGCCTTCATCATTACATATAACGGCCACTCTGTCTTCAAACGGATACACTGCCTGAATATATCCGTTTACTGCATGCTGCAGGGACTCAAGATCCGTCCCCATTGTGATGACTTTAGGTTCCTTTCCGGGTTCTACAAGAAGGACTGTCATTTCGGGTTCTTCTTCTGAATTGAAAAGACGATACTCACTTGGAATATCGTCCCTGTCACCGGCATACTCATAATTCCAGGAATCACCATTGTCTCTTACATATCCTGCTTCGCAGAACATCCCGAACTCTTCATCAACGATCGATTCTCCAAAGGCCTGATAGTCGATATAATCAGCAAGCGGACCCATGCTTTTGATATCATAAACACCGCTGTCATGGACCCAGTAATAACCGAGATCGTACTCGTCAGAGATGTCCGACATGATCTCGTACTTGTCAAGGCTGTACGTGAGGTTGATGATACCGGAGAGTCCGCTCTCTTCAATGTCAATCCCCGATTCCAGAATAGCCTTGAACTTATCGATCTCATATGTGTTCATCTCGTCAAGCCTTCTGGCAAGATAGTTCAGCTCCTCCAGATTGGTGAACTCGCCAAGCAGATTCTGCAGACCGTAGATGTCGGTATCATAATCGGTAATAAAGATTTCTTCATAAGGTATTCCGAAATCATCTGGATGGCCGATCTGAATCCTGTCCAGGACCGCTTTCATTTCATCAGCAGATACCGGGAAGGAAACCCATTCTCCGACAAGCTCACCCTCGTTGT
>JAFRJA010000011.1 GCA_017432545.1 Erysipelotrichaceae bacterium | reverse complement strand
CAGCTATGAAGTTGAACATTTAGAAAGTGCCACAGTTTCGTCTTTGGAAAAGTTTGAAGTGTACTATCCGAAAGATATTTACAATTTGGGCAAAGTACCTGTTGTGATATTCTTGAACGGAACAGGAACCCCGGCCTCCAAGTACCCTGCGCTTCAGGAACATTTAGCATCATGGGGATTTATCACGATCGCCAATGAAGAAAACAACTCGTTCTATGGAGAAGGAGTGGAATTGTCGATTAGATATTTGCTGTTTGCGGATACCTACAGTTCAAATGACGATGAAAGCCCACTAAAGGGACATATTGATTTTGATAATATTGGTGTAACAGGACATTCCCAGGGCGGTATTGGAGTCATTAACGGTATTACGATCCATCCGCATTCCGATATGATCAAAGCAGCAGTCATGTTAAGTTCAACAGAAACAGATATGGCAAAAGCCTTTTTATGGGATTCCGATTCTTCTCTTATCCATGCGAATACAATGATGATCGGTTCATCCGGACAGACAGACTCCGCTATTTCCCCGCTGGAAAGTATGCAGAAAACCTATGAAAATATAACAGATGATGTTATAAAGGTTCTGGCAAGAAGAAATGACTGTGACCACGGAGAAATGCTTTACTATGCAGACGGATACGTAACTGCCTGGTTCATGTATTTTCTTCAGGGAGATGAAGAAGCAGGAAAAGCTTTCTTTGGTGATAACCCGGAAATATCAGCAAATGAGTTTTATCAGGATATCATGATCAATGTGACTGAATGATCAGCTATTATCGCATATATGACAGCTTTCAATTGATTAGAGCAAGATTCGCCTTGTATAACAAAAATTCATTTTCATGATTTTTGATAGCAGGCAACTTGTCGGGGATTCAGCTCCCCGAACCCTCTGCCGTTTCACTCGGCTCATTGTCATTCACAGTCCTCGCAGGCGAAGGAAAACAGAATAGTTTCATCAGATCCGTGATCGTAAAAAGATTGCGGATTTTTTTCGCTTGAAGTGCACAACTCCGTTCATTTCCGTCCCCTAAAAATAAGTGAAGGGAACTTGATGTGCTGAGAGAAGATTTTTCAAAAAGTTTGAAGATTTTTGAGCCAAAAGATCCTGAAAACACCCCCACTATTAAGTGAGGGATATTAGATGAAAGGAGCTGTGGAATGTCAGAGATAGATACCAGAAAACATAACTATTCGATCGATGAAAACGGAACGATCACAGTTAAAAACTTCTCATCACATTTCTTACCGAAGCAGAAGATCTATGAGCAGATCTGCAATACCATCTATGAGATAGAAACCGATTATGAAGGAATCCATTCCCTGCCATCCATTTGGAACAAATATCTCTTGGAAGAAGATAACGGATGATGTAATTGATGATAGCTGAAATGGTATACTACTCTCAGCACTGTTGTGTGTCTGACTGTAGAAAAGCATATGAAACAACAGGAGGTAAATGAAATTGATAAGACAGTCAGACAAGATCACTGCCCTGTATTGCCGCTTAAGTAGAGACGACGAATTACAGGGAGAATCAAACAGCATTGTAAATCAGAAAAGAATTCTTCAAGCATATGCGGAAGAGAATCACTTCTTCAATATCGAGTTCTTCATTGATGACGGTTATTCCGGAACTAACTTCGACAGGCCCGGATACAGAAAGATGATGGAGTTAGTCGATAAAGGAAGGATCGGAACGATCATCGTCAAAGATCATTCGAGAATCGGCCGAGACAGAATAGTAGTCGGAGATCTGTTAGAGAAGACCTTAGCCGAAAAAGGAGTACGATATATCGCCATTAATGATCATATCGATTCCCTGGACGGATTGGATGAACTGTTGCCCTTCAGGGACTTATTCAATGAATGGTATGTAAGGGATATTTCCAAGAAGATCAGAGCGTCTATGAAGGCAAAAGGCAAGTCCGGTGAACATCTTACCACCAACGCTCCTTACGGATACAGGAAGGATCCTGCTGATCCCGGGAAATGGATCATTGATGAAGAAGCGGCAAACACAGTAAGACATATCTTCCGCTTATGTTTAGACGGTTACGGTCCATCACAGATCGCGGATATACTTCACAGAGAAAAGGTAGAAACACCTTCAGTCCATTTCCGTAATATGGGTATCAATCATCCGGCAAAGGTACAAGATGATCCGTATCACTGGAACGCAGATTCTGTAGCGGACATTCTTGACCGTATCGAGTATCTCGGCCATACCGTCAACTTCAGGACAGAGAAGCTGAACTACAAGAGCAATAAGACAGTTAACAGGAATCAGAAGGACTGGATGATATTTGAGAATACCCATTCTCCCATCATCTCTGAAGAAGATTTCAGAAGAGTACAGGAATTCCGAAAGAACAAGAGAAGACCTGCCAAAACAGGAAAGACCAATATGTTTTCCGGATATGTGTACTGTGCCGATTGCGGTTCTAAGCTCTATTACTGCACTACCAGCAAGTTTGAAGAAAGGCAGGATTTCTTCTGCTGCTCCCAATACCGTAGCAACAAGGGAACCTGTACTGCACATTACATCAGGGCGGTAGTATTAGAACAGATCGTACTCAAAGCCATAAATGATACTCTTAATCTGGTAAAGTGTCACGAAAGAGAATTCCGTGATAACTATCATTCAAAGCAGAAAACTCTCAGAAATGAAGAGATCAAGACCTTAAGGAAGGATATATCCTTATCAGAGAGAAGGCTATCTGAATTAGGAAATCTTTTCCGTAAGGTCTATGAAGATAACGCATCCGGCAAGATCTCTGACGAAGAATTCGATCTTCTGGCAAACTCCTACCGAAAGGAACAATCTGATTTACAAAGCAAGTTAACGATTTCCATAAAGAAACTGGAAGCACAGGAAACAAACGCTGATAAGCTCGATGCCTTTATCAGCAAAGCGAAAAGCTACACCGAATTAGAGAAAGTCACACCGAAAGCGCTCAGTGACTTGGTAAGCAGGATCATCGTATCCGCACCTGAGAAGGTGGACGGTCACAGGACACAGAAAGTGAAAATGATATTCACCTGTGATGATCTGGTGTAGCGGCTACTATCAAACACAACAAACAAAAACGGCATGACCCTAAGGTTACACCGAATTTGTCATAATACTTCTTTATGCGGAAGGCTCGTG
>JAFRJA010000095.1 GCA_017432545.1 Erysipelotrichaceae bacterium | reverse complement strand
ATGACATAGATACTACTGTCAAGAAATATGAAGGTTCCAAGCACGGCTTCATTGAAGAGAATAATCCGGAATATGAAATATTAAAAGCTGCCAGTAAATCTTTTGAGCAGGAAGCTATGGCAAGAGATGCTGAAAAATACATTGGTGAGTGGATCAACTCGCATATCAGCTGACAAGAAGGATAAGGTAATGAAAAAAGTGTTGAAAGTATTGGGAATTATTCTGATCGTAGTAATTATTGCAGTATTCGCAGTCCTGAAATATATGGGAAACAGGCCTGCCGTTCCTACGGATTATCAGACAAAGACGAAAATAGGTGGCGAGATCGAAGCGAAGTACATGGCTAACGGCCCGTATGAAGCATCTGTAAAAGAAGAAGGAACACTCTTGGATTTCGGAAAGTTCTGGATCTATTATCCTTCGGAATTACCAGAAACAGATAAGAAATATCCCGTTATCGTCATCTGTAACGGAAGCGGAACACCATTATCCAAGTATCCTACGGTTGCAAAGCACTATGCCTCCTGGGGCTTTATCGTCATCGGTACGGAAGAAACGAATTCCTGGAATGCCTTTGGAGCTGAGATGAGCATCCGTTATCTTGAGAGAATGAATGAGAACCAGAAGATCGAAGATACAGAAAGCATCTTCTATCAGAAAGTCGACTTCGATAATGTCGGTATCGTCGGCCATTCCCAAGGAGGTGTTGGTGTCATCAGTGCGATTACCGATACAAAGCATAAGGACATCTACAAGACAGCTGTATCCTTGTCTCCTACCAATAAGACACTGGCACACAATCTCTTCTGGGATTATGATGCATCTCAGGTAAATGTTCCGATATTATTGATTTCAGGAGAAGGTGGCGGAGATGACTGGGTCGTGACCGGTGAACAGCTTGTTGAAATCTATGAAGATATTCCTGACAACAAGATTGCTGTAAGAAGAAAATCCACTTCGCATAATGAGATTCTCTATAAACCTGACGGCTATATCACTGCCTGGTTCATGTATTATCTGCAAGGGGATGAAGAGGCAGGAAAAGCTTTCTTTGGTGTAAACCCGGAGATCCTACATAACGAACTTTATACAGACCAGATGATTCATTTTTCTAACTGACAGATTCTGGTTCGCAGGGACATTTACGAACGCTTTACAAGACACGAAAAGAGTATCCAGGAGATATTGCAAATACATACATTTATGATATTATGAGGTTGAACAAGCGATTCTTCTTTTTGAGTTGTATAAAACAGGGGTAAATTTAGCAACAATCCCCCCTAAGGCACCAGAGCATTTTTCAAGAACCTATTTCAAGTGAATAGGTTCTTTTTCTTATATGAAACTAAACGATGATGATTCTATCAATGCCGATTTTCTGATCTGTAAAAGGACGGAGTCACTCCGTATTTATGCAGAAAACATCTGTTGAAATAACTTATATCATTGAATCCGCATGAATAGGCGATCTCAGATATCGTCGTTTGAGGACCATGCAGTAATCTCTTGCGGATCTCTTCCAGCCGATAATTGAGCAGATACTGGATCGGTGTCGAATGAAGACTGTTTCTGCATAATCTGAGCAAGGTGCTCACGCTGATGTTGCAACTGCCTGCGATATCATCGATCCCGATATTCTCTGCATAGTGTTTTCCGATATAGTTCAGAATCCTTTTCATTCTGATCTCGTCTTTCTTCAGTTTCTTCAAATCTGATACTTCATCATGTGCTTCAGAATAATGGTTCAGGATCAGGCTGCAAATCTTTCCCAAAGCATATGGCACCTCCAAAGCATAATCAGTCATTTCATAAGCGCCGGTATTCCAGGCATCTTCCGCAAGTCGGACGATCTCTTGTTGCCAAGAGTTGTTATTCTTTAAAATGACAAAAGGAAGTTCCTCGTTACCGATGAGCGGGGTCAGATAGGTCTTTTCGATCAATGCAGTCTTCCCGGCGATGAGCCCGGGATCAAACACCATGGCGTGCTGCCAGCCGTTTTCCGATTTCAGTTCAGCGCTGTGAAGCACTCCACAGTTGGCGAAATATCCTTCGCCCTTTTGAAGAAGATATTCCCGGTCATGAAAACGGACGATTACTTCTCCCTTGAGTATCACGATGATTTCCGCCTCATCATGCCAGTGCCAGGGGACTTTCACTTTGCCCAGATCATCGTTAAAAAAGGCGATTGGAAAATCGGTCGTTCCGTAGTTAAGGATCTCCTTGCCTGTCTCATCTGTCTTGTCTGTGGAAATGGAAATAGCCATAAATTCAAAATATGACGATATTATCTTATAATAGTACCCATTATAGACGTAATTTTCCTATTTGTGAATATAAGAAAGCTGATAAAATCCTATTAGAAGAGGAAAAAGAGGGGAAAATGACTAGTATTCTTATTTTCATCATCTATCTGGCATTCATCTCGCTGGGTCTCCCGGATTCCCTGCTTGGTTTGGCATGGCCGGTCATTCATACAAATATCAGTGTCCCACTGTCTTACTCGGGAATCGTTTTCATGATCATTTCCTTTGGAACGGTCGTTTCCAGTTTGAATTCCGATCGGCTCATCAGAAAGATCGGGACCGGAAAAGTGACGGCGTTTTCAACGCTGACGACGGTGATCGCTCTGATGGGATTCTCTTTTTCCCGCAACTTTATTTCCATGTGCTTCTGGGCAATCCCGTATGGCCTGGGCGCCGGGAGCATCGATGCGGCACTAAATAATTACGTAGCTTTGCATTACGCTTCCAGACACATGAGCTGGCTGCATTGTATGTGGGGGGTCGGAGCAACGATAGGGCCTGTGATCATGTCCTTCGCATTGACAAGTTCTCACGACTGGCATCTTGGCTATCGCTATGTCGGACTGATCCAGTTTGCCCTGATGACCGTTCTGTTTTTGAGCCTTCCTCTGTGGAAAGAAAGGAAGCAGGATCCCGAACGATCCGGAGTCTCACTTTCTCTGTCTGAGGTTTTGCGGATCAAAGGTGTCATCGAGATGATGGTGACATTCTTCTGCTACTGCGCTCTGGAACAAAGCACGGGACTCTGGGCATCTTCCTGGCTTGTTAACTGCAAAGGGATCGATCCCGATACAGCTGCCAGATTTGCCTCTTTGTTTTTCACCGGCATCACCCTCGGCAGGGCAATCAGCGGCTTCATCACATTCCGGTTCAATGACAGGCAGATGGTCCATCTGGGATTCGCGATCATTTGCTGCGGGCTGTTTTGTCTGCTGCAGAGCCTGTCGGATAAAGTTTGTCTGATTGGACTGGTTCTGATCGGTCTGGGTTGCGCGCCGGTATATCCCTCGCTCATTCACTCGGTTCCGGAACGCTTCGGTCAAGATAATTCACAGGCAGTCATCGGCGTGCAGATGGCTTCCGCCTATGTCGGAACAAGTCTGATGGCTCCGTTATTCGGAGTGATCGTAAAAATGATAGATATTTCTGCATTTCCGTTTTATCTGATTCTGATCCTTGCGATCATGGTGATATTTCATGAAATACTGATAAGAGGAACAGATAAAGAAAAGACAGGAAACTGAAAGGAGATAAAATGTTAGCTGATTATCACGTACACAGTGAGTTCTCTGATGATTCAAGAGAAACGATGGAAAAACAGATTGAAAGAGCGATCGAACTGGGCTTTGATGAGCTCTGCTTTACCGATCATGTCGACTATGGGATCAAGAAAGACTGGGATGAAGGAGACATCGAATGGAGAGGCGGAGACGGAATGAGTTCCTCTGCTTCCGAGATGGATCCTTTGGCCAATGTCAATTATCCTGAATACTTCGGAAAGATCTTGCGGATGAGGGAAACATATAAAGGAAAGATACAGATCAGAAGTGGTCTAGAATTCGGTGTTCAGAGCATTACGATCCCCCGGTATGAAGACCTTTGGACCAAATGGGGCAGCGAACTTGATTTTGTACCCCTTTCCATGCATCAGGTAAACAATCTGGAATTCTGGACACAAGATTTTCAGAAAGGAAAGACCCAGAAAGAATACAATGAGGAGTATTATCGGGAAATCTTAAAAGTCATGAAAGAGTTTAAACACTATAGCGTCCTGGCACATCTTGACCTGATCGTCCGCTACGACAAAAACGGTATCTATCCTTTTGAAGAAGTACAAGATCTAATCGCAGAGATTCTCAAGACAGCCATTGCCGATGGCAAGGGCATCGAGGTCAATACCTCTTCCTGGCATTACGGATTAAAGGATACGCAGCCATCAAGAGATATCCTGAGACTATACAAGGATCTGGGAGGGAAGATCATCACGATCGGATCGGATGCTCATAGTACCACTTATATCGGTGATCATATCGATGATACCAGAAGAATACTGAAGGATGAGATCGGTTTTGAACAGTTCTGCACGTTCGACCATATGGTTCCGATATTCCATGATCTGTAGAACTCATATACAATAGATGTATTTGTCAACTGAATTCTGACCACTTTCGTAATTGAAAACTGATCAGTTTTTTATTTGAAGTTTCTGTAAGTAAAACCAATGCCGGAGTTGTCTCCGGCATTGATATCAGTTATATCTGCTTTGTCTTTCTAAGCCACTCATTGTCATAGTGTCTGATCAGATATCCTTTCATATCGGAGTTGATATGATATATTCCATCATTGTCCTTTTTCAGGTTTCTTTTTAAGAAGCTGATTTCTCTTTCCTATAGTGAAAGCGGCTTATATATTCCGAGTTTGCCGAAGAAGATAGTTCCGTTGAAGGTCATATTGAGT
>JAFRJA010000094.1 GCA_017432545.1 Erysipelotrichaceae bacterium | reverse complement strand
CACCGATGATCCTTTATGTCTTAAGTGACATCGACCCTGAATGTGCCTATCGCCTGCTGGAAAACGAAGAGATACCGGGCTGGCTGGCCATGCCTAAAAACGGGGCAACCAGTATTTGGGAATCCTGGGAAGGTACTAACGCCCAGGGCGGCATCGGCAGTCTCAATAACTATTCCAAAGGCGCAGCTTGCGAGTGGCTGTTCATGGTGATGTGCGGTATCAATGTAAAAGATCACAATCACTTTGTGATCAGACCTTTACCGGGCGGACACTTTACTTACGCGAAAGCTGAATACAACAGTGTATTTGGAAATGTAGTATCGATGTGGCACAAAAATAATGACGTTTATGAATACACGATAGAAATACCGGCGAACTGTACAGCCGAAGTGATCCTTCCTGATGGAAAGCATTACCTTCAGGAAGCGGGTATAAAACAATATAAAGCATAAGGAGAGCGAAAAATGGAAATCAGAGAAATGATCGCAAAGATGAGTTTATTAGAGAAGATCCAGTTATGTGCCGGTATCAATTTCTGGGAGACAAAAGCTTATGAAGAATACGGTATACCTTCTTTCTTCATGTGTGATGGCCCTACCGGCTTGAGAAAACAGGAGATGGAAAATGCGTCCGATATCTTAGGCATATACAATTCAAGAAAAGCCACCTGTTTTCCATCAGCTGTTACTGTGGCAAACACCTGGGATAAATCTCTGGCCTACAAAATGGGCAAGGCGATCGGTGAAGAAGCACGTGATCAGAAAGTATCCGTGGTCTTAGGACCCGGTGCCAATATCAAGCGCAATCCTTTATGTGGGAGAAATTTTGAATACTATTCCGAAGACCCGGTGCAAGCCGGTAACATGGCCGCAAACTTTATTAAAGGCTTACAATCACAGAAAGTCGGCTGCAGTCTCAAACATTTCGCCTGCAACTCGCAGGAGAAAGACCGTTTGAGTTCTGATTCCGTTCTTGATGAAAGGACCTTAAGAGAGATCTATCTCAAGGCTTTTGAGATCGCCGTCAGAAATGGCGGACCTGAAACCGTCATGTCGGCCTACAACAAGATCAACGGTATACACTGTTCCGACAATAAAAAACTTTTAACTGACATCCTAAGAGATGAATGGGGTTTTGACGGGATCGTCATGACGGACTGGGGCGGCATGAATGATCGTATCGAAGCGTTCAAAGCCGGTAATGATCTGATGATGCCTGGTGGTTCCGACTATATGGAAAAAGATGTAATGAGAGCCGTTGAGGAAGGAAAACTCGAAGAAGAGGATATTGATAAATGCTGTGAAAGGATCATTTCTTTAGCCTTAAAGGTAGCGGAAGTGCTCAAGGAAGAATATAAAGCCGACTATCATTCTCATCATGAGGCAGCGGTTAAGATCGCTGAAGACGGTGCGGTCTTGCTCAAGAATGAAGACAAGGTCTTACCACTTAAGGAAGATGAAAGGATCCTGGTGGTCGGAAGCATGGCGGCCAAGGCCCGTTATCAGGGTGCCGGTTCTTCGCATATCAATCCAGTCGAGCTTGAACAGCCTTTGGACCATTTCAGACAGTTTGATTATTTAACGGGTTGTGATGAAGAAGGCGAAACAAACGAAACATTATTGAACGAGATAAAAGATAAAGCAAAAGAGGCTGACAAAGTCGTGATCTTTGCGGGCTTACCTGATCGCTATGAATCAGAAGGCTATGATCGCACAAACATGAAGATGCCGGAAGGACACGTAAAGATGATCGAAACAGCAGCTGAGGTCAATCCGAATACGGTCGTCGTACTGATGTGCGGATCAGCCGTGGAGTGTGACTGGGCGGATAAAGTCAAAGCCGTATTATATCTCGGTCTGTCCGGAGAAGGGGTTGGCAGAGTTGTATATGATCTCTTGTTTGGTAAAGCCAATCCATCAGGCAAACTCTCCGAGAGCTGGCCATATCACTACGAAGATGTCGTTTCTTCTGATATCTATGGCAAGACCAGAGATGGTTTATATATGGAAGGCATCTATGTCGGTTATCGCTATTATGATAAAGCCAAGGTCAAAGTCAGATGGCCTTTTGGTTACGGCTTGAGTTATACAAGCTTTAAGCTTGAAGATCTCAAAGTAGAAGGAAATAAAGTAACAGTAACGGTGCACAACACAGGTGACGTTAAAGGAAGTGAAGTCGTTGAACTCTATGTCTGGCCGAAAGATAGTAAACTATACAGACCGTTAAGAGAACTCAAACACTTTGAAAAAGTTGAACTTAAACCAGATGAAAAGAAGGAAGTTAAGTTTGAACTGACTGACGAAGACTTCATGGTTTGGGATGATCACTTCAGGAAGATAAAAGGTGAGTATGAGATCGAAGTAACAGATGGAACAGCAGATAATTCTTTGAAGAAACAGATAAGTGTAGATGGCGAAGAAGCAAATATCCCATCCCGGCAGAAAGACAGCTGGTATGATAATCCAGTTGGTAAACCGAACCAGAAAGAGTGGGAAGAAATGATCGGCAGGAAGTATGAAGCAAGGAAACTCATCAAAGGCAAATTCACAATGGAGAACACCGTGGAAGAGATGAAGGATCATTCTTTCATCATGAAGATCATGTATAAGGAAGTTGAAAAGACGATCGCCAAACCGTTCGGCGGCGTAGCTGACTACAACAATCCGGAATTTGTCATGATGATGGCTTCTTCAGCCGGATCACCGATAAGATCCATGCATATATCAGGGGGAATGAAAGGCGGTCTCATGAAAGGCATGGTCGAGATGGCCAATGGTCATTACCTCAAGGGCATCCTGACGATGATCAAGGGATAAAGATGGTCTCATTAGCAGGAAGGTTCACAAATCTGGTGTTCAGACTGATGCCTCATGACAAAGAGGGTGAAGTCCATGATTATGTGGCTGAAAGAAAAAGGAATGATATCAGACCACCAAGACTTCCCAAGGGCGTAAGTGTTGAAGCCATAGATCTGCATAATGATCAGCCGGCTGAATATATCTTTAAGAAGGGTAATGATAAGGGGACGATCTTTTTCATCCATGGTGGAGGTTTTACCACCGGTACAGCCAAAGAAAGAAGGATCTTTACTTATTATGCGGTAGACCATTGCGGATACAACTGTATTGCGATAAATTATCGCCTGGCTCCGGAAAACAGATGGCCGGCTCAGATCGAAGGCTGTTATAAAGCTTATGAAGAAGTATTGAAGAAAGGTTATAAAGCTGATGAGCTTGTCTTTGTCGGAGATTCTGCCGGTGGCACACTGGTTTTGTCTTTAGCCTTACTGGCAAGCCAGAGAGGACTTCCTCAACCCAAAGGGATCATTGCCTTTTCGCCATTGACAGACCAGTATCGTGACCTGCCTTCTCATAAAGGAAAGATCAGGATCGACTGCATGTTGAGAGATGGAGTCGCCAGAGGAATAGCTAAGCAGCTGTTTGATCATGAGGCGAACGAAGAAGAGTTGAGTGATCCGCTGGTGTCGCCATATTACGGTAATTATGAAAACATCGCACCGATCTTTCTTTCCGTAAGTGACAGCGAAACACTGTATGACGACACGATAATTCTCTATGAAAAGCTCAGGAATGAAGATCATAAAGTGGAGCTGGATATCGCTCATGGCGTCTGCCATGCCTATCCTATCCTGTCCTATATGCCTGAAGCCAGAACAACGATCGCAAAAGCATTTGCGTTTATCGAAAGCAATTAAATCAGAAACCATAATAAAATATATATGAATCAAGGAGAACAATATCATGAACACAGCACAGAGATATGAAGACGCAAAAGCAGAGTATGCCAGATACGGCATCGATACTGAAGAAGTAATTCAGACACTGAAGAATATTTCCGTTTCCTTGCATTGCTGGCAGGGTGATGATGTCAGAGGTTTTGATACCGATCCGAATAAGCCTTTGACCGGTGGTATTCAGACGACCGGTAATTATCTAGGCCGAGCAAGGAATCCTGAAGAACTGATGGCAGATCTTGATGAAGTACTTAAGCTGATCCCAGGCAGACCGAAGATGAATCTTCACGCTTCCTATGCGATCTTTGAAAATGGGCAATGGGCTGATCGTGATAAGCTCGAACCTGAGCACTTTCAGAAATGGGTCGATTTCTGTAAGGAAAGAGGATTAGGCTGTGATTTCAATCCAACCTTCTTCTCGCATGAAAAATGTGATCCATTGACCTTATCTTCAGCCAACGAAGAGACCAGAAGATTCTGGATCGAACATGGCAAGGCCTGTATCAGGATATCTAATTATCTGGCAGAACAGCTGGATGAAAAGTGCGTCATGAATATCTGGACCGGTGATGGTTTCAAGGATATACCGGGCGATCGTTTAGGACCTAGGGAAAGATACAGAGACAGTATCGATCAGATCCTGAGTGAACCTTATGATTTCAATAAGGTTAAACCTTGTGTCGAATCAAAGACTTTCGGTATCGGGGTAGAATCATATACGACCGGTTCCGCTGAATTTACTCTTTCCTATGCGTCCTTCAACAAAGGTAAATGTATTCCATTAATGGATAATGGTCACTATCATCCGACGGAAGTCGTAAGTGATAAGATACCGGCTTTACTGACCTTCTTTGATGAGATCGCTTTACATGTCACCAGACCTGTCAGATGGGATTCTGATCATGTAGTCTTATTTGATGATGAGACTAAAGAAATTGCCAGAGAAATAGTCAGGTGTGGCGTTAACCGAGTAAATATCGCTTTGGATTATTTCGATGCTTCGATCAACAGGATAAGTGCCTGGGTAACAGGTTACAGAAATCTACAAAAGGCTTTATTATATGCCCTGTTACAGCCGAATGAGGAATTACAGAAACTACAGGATGAACATAATTTCTCCAAGCTGATGGTAGTCCAGGAAGAATTCAAGACCTTACCATTCAGTGATGTCTGGAATGAGTATTGTGAAAGATGCGGTAAACCGAAAGACGGTGAATGGTTCGATGAAGTAGAAAGGTATGAAAGAGAAGTACTTTCAAAAAGAGGATAAAAGAATGGATACAAAATTAGTCAGGGCTTTTACAAAGATCTGTACCGATGGTTATAACCAGGGCTGGCATGAACGAAATGGCGGTAATCTTTCTTATCGCATGAAAGATGAAGAGGTTGAAGAGATCAAAGATCAGCTCAATGAAGAAGCTGAATGGCTGGAGATCGGCACTTCAGTTCCCGATCTGAAGAATGAATATTTCATGGTTACCGGTTCAGGTAAATATATGAGAAATATCCAGCTGGATTTTGAAGATAATGTGGCGATCATCAGAGTAAATGAAGATGGCACGAAGTATAAGATCGTCTATGGCTTGATCAACGGCGGCAGACCGACAAGTGAACTTCCTACGCATCTGATGAATCTGGAAGTACTTAAACACAGAGATCCGGAGATGAGAGTCGTCTATCATGCCCATCCGGCAAATACGATCGCCTTGACCTTTGTCTTGCCGGTTAATGGTGTAGTGTTTACCAGAGAGATCTTTGAGATCATGACGGAATGTCCGGTCGTCTTCCCACAGGGTATCGGCGTTGTGGAATGGATGGTCCCGGGAGGAAGAGAGATCGGCGTCAAGACCGCAAAGATCATGGAAACTCAGAATGTCGCGGTCTGGTATCATCACGGCATGTTTGCGGCAGGGCACGACTTTGATGAAGCTTTCGGTCTGATGCATACAGTAGAGAAAGCGGCTGAGATCTTAGTCAAGGTCAGATCGATGTCAAATATTAAGATCAATACGATCGAACCGCAGGGTTTCAGAGATATCGCGGAAGCTTTCAATGTTTCGATCGATGAGAAATATCTTTTTGAAAGAAAGACTTACGAGATCGGAGAAAAACCGGAATGAAATACTTCCTGGCGATCGATATCGGCGCTTCAAGCGGCAGACACATTGTCGGTTGGAAAGAAGACAATGAGATCTCTACGGAAGAGGTCTATCGTTTTCATAACGGCGTAAAAGAAAAAAACGGACATCTGACCTGGGACAGTGAACATCTGCTCAGAGAAGCCAAGACGGGTATAGCTATTGCGAAAGGAATGTTTGAGATCGAATCCTTATCGATCGATACCTGGGGCGTCGATTATGTGCTGATGAATGGCGAACATAGAATCCATCCGGTCTATGCCTACAGAGATACGAGAACGCAAAAAGTTGTTGATGAAGTTCATGAGCTTTTCCCTTTTGAAAAACTCTATGAACATACCGGTTGTCAGTTCCAGCCTTTCAACAGTATCTATCAGCTGTATTGTGACAAGAAGGAAGGAAGGCTTGATGAAGCAACTGATTTTCTGATGATCCCGGAATATCTGATGTATAAGTTAACGGGTGTAAAAAAGAAGGAATTCACCAATGCGACGACTACTGGTCTGATCAACCACGAAACACTCAGATATGATGAAGAAATAATCGAAAAATTGAATTTGCCAAAACAACTGTTTACTGATCTTTATCAGCCTGGTGAAATCGTCGGTGAATATGAAGGAATAAAAGTGGTTCTGTGTGCTACGCATGATACGGGTTCTGCAGTAGAAGGAATACCGATGGCAGGCAACGAATTATATATCTCGTCCGGCACCTGGTCGCTGTTGGGTGTAAAGACAGATAAACCTCTGACTGATATTGATTCCATGAAAGCCAATTATTCCAATGAAGGCGGAGTAGGATATAACCGCTATCAGAAGAACATCATGGGAATGTGGATCGTCAACGAGTTACAGAGACAATATTGTCCAAAAGAGAGTTTTGAATCGATCGTCAATAAGGCAGAAGAATCTGATTTCGATCTGACCATCGATGCCAATGATCCATCACTGTTATCACCTTTGGATATGAAGGAAGCTTTTGACAAGCTGCTGACTGAAAAACCGAAAGATATCTATGGCTATTTCCGCTGTGCTTACCGCTCTCTGGCCATATCTTATAAGGAAGCCATTGAAGAACTTGAGCACAATACGGGAAAGAGCTATGAGAAGCTCTATATCGTCGGTGGCGGAGCGAAGAACAGATTCTTAAACAGATTGACGGAAGAAGCTACAGGCAAGAAAGTAATTGCCTTACCGATCGAGGCGACGGCTTTGGGTAATCTGAATATTCAGATGAAAGCAGCAGTTTAAGTCGGATATTTAGAAACTGTAAAACTAAAATTTTTAAAAGAACGATTTTAGCTAAAGCAAGAATATAACTAAACTTAATTAATAAGTCACATAAGACATCGGGATTCAGGATATACCACGAGATAATTTCTCCTTCAAGAATGAAAAACATCATAAAAATATCAAGAAAAAAATAATTAAATAGATTTAACACATAAGTCAAAACAGCAGAAACATCAGTGGTTATTGATGATTCTGCTGTTTTACTTTAGCTGGTGTGTCAAAGATGAGACAATAATCCGTTAAAATAATGTAAACTTGGCATATTTGCATTGTTCTTTTTATGTAACAATAACAAACGGAATCACTGTTTAAAATATTTTAAAGTATAATACAGTTTTAATTGATTTATTTCTTTTATAGACACTTCATATAGTCCGTTTAAATATTGAGAAGGACACTAACAAATACGTTACCCAGTGCTTCAACTTTCTGGTCAAGGCAGACAGTCCAACCGCAAAGTTTCTGAGAGTGAATGCTGAAAAGTTCTCTGTTGTTGTGGTGTCTTTTAATGAAAGACAGATCAGCAAGGACGGGAAGACCGATTATTATCACACGGTGACAAATGTTGAGGTTATTTCCTGGAAGAAAGCTGAAGAGTCGGCAGGATCTGAATCTGTTTCGTCTGCTGCAGAAGAGGAAGCAGTTCCGGATTATCCCTGGAACCATTGATCGAAGGAGCTGTCCGAAATCCTGACGGATGATTCTTATCGAATCGTTGCTTGACCCCGGAGTGACAGCTCCTTTTTAATAGGTAAGATCGAAATGGGAATTGATGAAATTGATGACTCTTCCCACACCCAGCATCGCAAACAATGTGCCGATGCCTACACCGATGATCTTTTTTGTAGAAATGAAAGAGATCAGAACGGTAAGACATACGCAGGAGATATCCACGATGTTTTTACAGGTACCGACTTTCTTTTGAAGCAAATCACTTACGGCTGCCACGATGCCATCCCCGGGATTGGGTATCAGATGCATCGACAGGGTCAGTGCTGCGCCTGTACCGGTCAGACAGATTGCCAGTGCCAGCATAAGCAGACGAAACCAGATCGTTGACAGGAAACCCTGACATTCCGTTTCAAAGACGGGGATGAGATCCGAATAGAGATTCATGACCCTGGTGAATAACAGGGAGACCAGGATCTGTAAGACGTCTGTGATCAGGACGCTTTTTTCTTTTTTCAGATGAAGATGGATCAATATCTGTAATACGATGAACAGACAATACCAGAAGAATACGGCATCCGAATACCTGAGCGACAGTATCTCGGATAAGGTGTAGGGAAGCGAGAGGATCGGCGAGACGCCCAGGGTGACTTTGGAATTGAGTGTGAGTCCGGCAGCCAGAACGATCATGCCGATCACATAGATCGATATGCGTTTATAAGACAGTCTCATGATTTATACCTTTTTTGCCATCTGTCTGGCGATATACGTGTCGATAAGTTCCGCCAGCATACTGAAAAGAACAGGCGAGATACTGGAAGTCTCCGGATCCGGCGGCAGGTAGGGAAGAAGGACCAGTTTATCGATCCTGTCAGCATAGTTTCCGGCAGAGCTGACGGAGATCAGCAGGATCTTTGCTTCGCTGTTTACGGCATAGTCCATAATGAGCGGGGATGCCGATACCGAGAAGACAATCAACAGGTCATCTTCGTTGAGGTTGTCGGTCGTTTCTTTGATCTCATCATAGGGGACCATATTGATAAAGATCCCATACTTTCTCAATAAAGAATGAAGCAGATGACCGGATTCTAAGCTTTTCCCCATTCCTGTCACAAAGATCCTTTTATATGAGAGGATGTAGGACGAAAGATCGGTAAGATATTCATCTGTAAGGATTTTTTCAACTTCCGAGATCAGCAGACGTATTCTTTCAAAATACGGAAGAGATTCTCCTTTTGTCTGATAGGAAAGCTGGGCAGACCAGGAAGTGATGTCGGAACGGAAATCATTATAGCGTTTGTATCCCAGCATCTGGATAAAGCGGGTCAAAGCAGGCTGAGAGACGTCGATGAGTTTTGCGAAGTCGCTGGTAGACATAGAGATCACCCTTTCCGGCTGATAGATGATCGCATCGTAGATCTTTTTGTCGTTGGCAGTGAACTCGTTTTTGCGTTTTTCCATGTTCAGGAAAGGATTCATGATGGCCTCCTTTGAAATAAATATTCAATTCATATACTAATTATATAAGGAAAATGTCCAACAAAGTATAATAAATAGCGATAAATAAGGAAATTTGAAAAATAAATAAAATATTTATTGACACTTATCCATAAATATGAATATAATATTCATGTAAGTTATCTTAATTAAAAAAAATATTTAAGGAGGAGTTAAAGATGGCTGATAAGTACAACGCAGTTGCCGCAAAGATCACAGAGCTGGTCGGCGGGAAAGAAAATGTTGAATCATTGACACATTGTGTTACCAGACTTCGTTTCGTTTTGAAAGATCCGAAGAAGGCTGATCAGAAGGCTTTGTCGGAAACGGAATATGTCATCAAGGTACAGGAAGTCGGAAAACAGTTACAGGTCGTTGTCGGCAATAAAGTCGATGGCATCTATGATGCGATCCTGGAAACGCAGGGCATCACCGGAGGCGGTGAAGTCGATGTAAATGACGGGCAGAGTGAAAAGAAAGGTCTCTTCAATACGTTCATGGATACGATCTCCGGAATCCTTGTCCCGACATTGGGCGTTCTGACCGGTGCCGGTATCATCAAAGGTGTGGTATCCTTCCTGGCCTTGGACAATATCGGTGTTTTGGATCCGACAAGCGGTCTGTACATGCTTCTGATGGCCGTAGGTGATGGTTTCTTTTATTTCCTGCCGATCATGTTAGGCTTCTCAGCTGCCAGAAAGTTCAGATGCAACGAATATGTCGGCGCTACGATCGGTGCAGCACTCGTCTATCCTTCCATGGTCAATATCGCTTCCGCTTTGCCGGTAGCAGGCAATCTGTTTGAAGGTTCCAAGTTCGCAATGGCCTACTACAATACGTTCTTGGGAATTCCTGTCGTCATGCCGGGAGCCGGATACACTTCCAGCGTCTTCCCGGTCATCGCAGCAGTCTATGTTGCCTCACTGATCGAAAAATGGTGCAAAAAGCACATCGGCGACAATCTGAAAGGGATCCTTACGCCGATCATCACCATGGTCCTGTCTGTGGCTGCTGCCTACATCGTCATCGGACCTGTCCTCAATGCAGTCGCAGTATGCATTCAGATCCTCATTGAAGCACTCTTCAATATTCCGGTCGTAGGCGGTCTGATCGCCGGTGCGATCATCGGTGGCGGTTTCGGTGTTCTGGTCATGTTCGGTATGCACTGGGTCATCATCGGTCTGGCGCTTTCTCTCATTGCACAGAATGGTTATGATTACATCATGGCTTGCGGTGGCATCGGTCCTATGATCGGTATGTTCCAGGGTCTGGCGATCTGCTGGGCTTGCCGTAAGAATCAGAAAGTCAGAGACCTCGCCATTCCGGCTACGATCTCACAGATCTGCGGTGTCGGTGAACCTCTGATGTATTCGATCCTGCTTCCGATCAAAAAGCTGTTCGCGATCAATATCTTAGGCGGCTGTGTCGGCGGTGCGATCATCGGTGCTTTGAAGACCAAGATGTATATGTTCGGCGGTTCGGGACTCTTCGGTATCTTCAACTATGCCGGCGGTAACGGTTCTGCGGATATCATCAAGTACTGTGTCGGTGTTGCGGCAGGCGGTCTGTTCGCGATCGTTGCCACACTGATGGCTTACAATGACGAAGAAGCAACTCGTATCTTAAGCAAATAAGTCAACGCATGAGGCAGGGTCTTTGGCTCTGCCTCGTTTTTCAGAAAGGGCAGGAATTATGGAAGATAGATTACGTTTGAACGAAAATGATTATGAAGTCTGCACATTTGAACATGAAGGCAGAACGATCCGGTACCGGGCTTTCAGAAACATCAGATATTGTCTGTATCCGGCAGATGAGATACAGAAGATGAATATTTTTGTTCCGGAGGCTTATTATCATAATGAAAGTATTGGGATCTATAATAAACATAATGCCATATATTTTATGCCCAATACTGTAGGAGGCTATATGCCGGGACCGAGTGAAGAACCGGGTATTGAAAAAAGGCACGAACGTCTCAATTCTCTGTTTCTGGCCTTGGAACACGGTTACATCGCTGTTTCGGCGGGTGTCCGTGGAAGGACTTCTGGAAAAAAGGCGGTTGAGTTTTTTGAAGGAAGCGTGATGGGCGCTTTGGGAAAAGAAACGGGAGTGATGTGCGGCAGAGCGCCGGCGTTCATCGTCGATCTTAAAGCGGCAGTACGTTTCCTGCGTCACAATAAAGATCTGCTTCCCGGCGATACCGATAAGATCGTCACCAACGGTACCAGTGCCGGCGGTGCCCTGTCGGCACTGGCCGGGGCAAGCGGCAATCATGAAGGATTTGAAGCTTATCTTGAACAGATCGGCGCGGCAAAGGAAAGAGATGATATCTTTGCGGCAAGCTGTTATTGCCCTATACATAATCTGGAAAATGCGGATGCTGCCTATGAATGGCAGTTCAGCGGTCATAACGATTATCATCGTACGAAACATCAGAGGACACAGACCGGTTTCATTCGTGTTCCGGATGAAGGCGTAATGTCAGAAAAACAGATCCTTGTATCACAAGAACTGAAGAAAGAATTCCCGGTCTATCTGAATTCCCTGGATCTGAAAGACGAAGAAGGAAATGGATTGTTGCTCGATGAAGAAGGACAGGGAACATTCAAGGAATATGTCAAAGATCTGGTCGTTTCTTCCGCAGATAAAGAATATATGTCTTTGCATACGCAGAACGATCTTTCTTATCTTTCCGCAGACGGATCCGGGATACGGGAACAGGAATATCTGAAAATAGAAGATGGAAGAGTGAAAGATCTGGACTGGGATGCTTATATTGACAAGATCACCCGTATGAAAGCAGCGCCGGCTTTCGATGCGCTGGATCTGCGTTCTCCGGAAAACGAAGAGTTTGGCGATGAAAACCACGACGGCAGGCATTTTACGAAGACTTCGATGCGTTTCAATGAGGTCTCAGGAGCACAGATGGCCGATCAGAAGATCATCGATCTGATGAATCCGACCTTCTTCATCTGCAAAGAAAATGCGGATATCGCAAAGCATTGGCACATACGTCATGGCGCCTTTGACAGAGATACTTCTCTGGCCATTCCGGTCATTCTGGCTCTGTTATTGAAAAACAAAGGCCTTGATGTGGATCTCGATCTTCCATGGGGCCTTCCGCACAGCGGTGACTACGACCTGCAGGAACTGTTTGCCTGGATCGATTCACTGGATTAAAAAATATCTGTCGCAGATATTTTTTTAAACTATCTTTCAATTGTTTCAATAAAGCTTCCCTGGTATAGATCGGCCAGTGCCCGCCGATGCATGGCTTCCTCTATGTCGATTGAGACAACGATGACAATGGCGATTTCCATAGAGAAAGAAAGGATTCTTTCTACTGGTATAAGAAAGTGATCGAAAGTAACGGTGAAGATCTGGATTGACAGCATCACAACAAAACAACAGTTCTTATGAGCGGATAGTATTTCGATCCGTTTTTTCAACGACTTCACACGAGTGGATCGTATTGATATTCCTGACACCTCAATAGGGTTCATAAATACATCATTAGGGTCTGATTTTGGCTTTTGAGGCGAAAACACCTCACAGAGTGTAGTTCAAATAGGTGTCTGAGAAATCTTCAGCAACTTGTTGGAACGTTCGTTTGAATGAATTTCCACAACGACAGGTACAGATAAGACTGCTACATAAGTATCTGTCATTGTACAAATGCACCTATAGAGGTAAGTGCACAGAGAATGTTGTTTCACGTTCGTTAGATTGAACATCAATGAAGCCGTTATGTAAGTCGATTATTCTTTTAACAATTGTTAAGCCAAGTCCATTGCCTTGTGTCGAATGTGATCTGTCTGCCTGGTAGAAGCGATCAAATAGATGTTCAATGGATTCATCGGGTATTTGTTCACCTTGGTTTTTGAACCTAGCAATAAGATGATTTTTATCCTTAGTCAGTCGAATAGTTATACATCCATATTGAGGAGAAAACTTGATAGCATTATCCAGCATATTTATCCATACCTGTTTCAACATTTCTTCATTGCCGTTAATGTAATAATCATTACCGCTCAATTCGATATCCAGACTTTTTTCTTCTAATTTATGGTCAAGCAAAGAAACCGCTAAACGAATTTGTTCTGTAACATTAAAATTTGTTTTATTCGTTAAAATTGTCTGATTTTCAACTTTTGACAGATACAGCACATTTTCTGATAAAGCCGACAGTCTTTCTGACTCGTCAATAATGATGCTGATATATTCTTCTTTTTGATCTGCTGTCAAATTGTCTTTTCTTAATTCTTTAGCAAATCCTTTGATAGAACTGACAGGTGTTTTAAATTCATGGGAGAAATTGCTTATGAAATCTTTCCTTAGCATTTCAACGCTCCCTAATTCTTCAGCCATGTGATTGAATTTATCGCTTAATTGCTGAAATGATTCAGGTCTTTTTAAACCGATTCTTACTGAATAATCTCCGTCGGCAATTTTATCGGTTACATCCATGATGGTATTGATGGGTTTTAGCGGCGCATCGCTTACAAAGAAAGCAACAATTGATCCAATCATACTTCGTTATATATCAGTGAAGGAGATGCTGTTTATGAAGGGCAGATCATCGCTGAACTGGATCATTCAACGGTTGATTACAATATCAGATTAAAAGAGGCATCACTAAGCCAATCGAATACACAGAACTCCTACAATGTGAAAGATGCCGAAAAGACTTACAACGATTTTAAAGAGACGCTGGATGCAGGAAAAAAACACAAGTTTGATGAATGCTCAAAGTCAAAAAGATTCGGCAAAACAGGCTTATGAGAATGCAAAAACTGCATATGAAAATGCCGTGAAAGATTCCGAAAGCAACGCTTCTGTTGTGAGTGCAAAAGAGCAGATGAATAAGGTTAAGGAAATACTCGATCAACTAAACAGCAGTATGAAAAAAGAAAACGCAAAAACAGTTTTAGATGAATCTGAAAATGATCTCAGTACCGCTCAAAGCCAATATGATAACGCTGTAAATATTGCGCTTGAAAAATTGAAACAGGAATGTGAAGAAACCGGTGATATGTCTCCATATGAAGCCGCTTTGAATGATTATTCACTTTTGACCGATACAAATGTTATAGCCGCCAGGCAGTATCTGGACAGCTGTCAAAATGCATATGATCAGGCTTCAACAGAATATCAAAACGTTCTGGATGAATACGCTGCAGCCGAGGCAAACTATGAGTCAGCTAAGCAAAATTACGAATCTGTTCTCTCTGCGCAAAACAGTCAGCTTGATACTCTGAAATCACAGATGGAAAGCGCGAAAACCAGTTATGACAATGCGATCTCAAATTATGAAGCTGTTGTAATGCAAGTGAATCAACAATTACAAACCTATGCCAATAATCTTGAAAAGGCAAGAGCTAATTCCAATACTTATTCTTCACAGCTGGAGTTGCAGCATCTGAAAGATTCCTTGGCAGATTACACGCTCAAAGCACCTGTTTCAGGAACAGTCACTTCTTTAAACATAAAACAAGGCGGATTAGTTAATACATCACAGACAGCTGTGGTAATTTCCAATTTAAACACAATGAAAATAACCATAACATGTCATAGAGAATTAAGATGACCAACTTGAATAAAGCTTAAATAGAGTATTATAGGTAGAAAATAATATTAGGGGTCGAAATCTAATTTTTAAAAATGCATTTAGACCACTAATAATTGATTTATGGATTGTCTATTGATATACTTTAATCATGAATAATGAATACTTGATTGGAAGAGAAAAAGAATGTGAAAAACTTTCCAGATGTATGAAAGCAGATTCTGCGCAATTAATTATTGTTTATGGCCGCAGAAGAGTTGGAAAGACTTTTTTAATCAATGAATTTTTCGATTACTCATTTGCATTTAAACTTACGGGTTCATTTAATCTTTCGAAGGAGGACCAGCTTAAGAATTTTGTTTCGGAATTAGAAAGAAAGACAGGAAAAAAATATGATGTACCAAAAGATTGGTTGCAGGCTTTTAATCTTTTGAGATCATATCTTGAAAAACTTTCCAAAAAAAAGAAACAAGTCGTTTTCTTGGATGAACTGCCATGGTTTGATACACACAAATCAAAATTTTTTCCTGCTTTTGAGTGGTTCTGGAATGATTGGGCTTCCACGCAAAGACATCTGATATTTATAGTGTGTGGATCAGCAACATCGTGGATGGTTGATAAAATATCCAACAACAGAGGCGGATTATTTAACAGACAAACATCCAGACTATATTTGGAGCCGTTCTCCTTAAGAGAAACTGAGCAATTCTTAAACAAAAAAGGAATTCGTTGGTCCAGATATGATATAGCAGAGAGCTACATGATTATGGGAGGAATACCATACTATTTAAGTTTATTGGATCCCGAGTTGTCTTATACCAAGAATATTGACAGACTGTTTTTTGAAAAGAGGAGTGAACTGTGGGACGAGTTTGACCATTTATACAGAACTCTGTTCACGAGCAGTGATAATTATATAAAAGTTGTAAAAGCGCTTAGCGAAAAAAGAAACGGGTATACACGTAATGAAATAGCTTATAAAACAGGGCTTTCAACCAATGGTAAATTGACAAAGATATTAAAAAATTTGTCCGATTCGGGATTTATCAGAGCATCGTTGTTTTATGGAAACAAAAAGAAAGAAACCGTATATCAATTATCCGATTATTACACCAGTTTCTATTTTGCTTTTGTTAAAGATAAATATGGTGTAGATCAGAATTACTGGAGCAAGGCAATTGACAATCCATCTCGCAGAGCTTGGGCGGGATTAACTTTTGAACAGTTGTGTAAAGACCATATTCAGCAGATTAAAAACAAAATCGGAATATCTGATGTTCTTACAGAAGAATCCGTCTGGTCAATCAGAGGTGATGAAGATCTTGGAATTTCTGGAGCTCAAATTGATATGGTGATTGACAGAAGAGACAGAGTGATTAATTTGTGTGAAATAAAATATTCTGTAAAAGAGTACGTAATTGATAAGTCTTATGATGAAGATCTTAGAAACAAAATGGATTCTTTTGTGAGAAGTACCGGAACAAATAAGGCAGTTCAGCTGGTAATGATAAGCACATATGGAGTGAAAGATAATAAATATAGCGGATTGATCGGTAAACAAATTGTTCTTGATGATTTGTTCATGTAGAAAATAGGAGTCTAAATCGTCATTTGTATTCAAGATTTAGACCTTTATTTTTTGATAATGAAAAATGACATGTAAATATCAATATAATCTTGCAGGTTTTCAAAGTTGTTTAAATTTAGCTTAAAACACATCAATAGGGTCTACTGCGCATTTTGATGTAAAAACACCTCATAGGGTGTGCCCCACTGTCATTAACTTAACAGCCATTACCAGTAATCTATCATGAACAGCTATGAGTAAAATCATAGCTGTTTTTACATTTTGATAAAAAGATGTTTTTTTCGATGAAAAAGTATTGACAAAAATCTGAAAATCGGGCGCTCCGTTTCACTCCGCGCTTTCGTTAGGAAAGTGAAAGGAGTTCATCAGAAATGAAGAAAATATTTTTAAGATTCAAGAGATTTATTCTGTTTCTGCCTTGTGAAAGCGCTGGTTTGGGGGAATGTTCATGAATAAGAAGAACTATTCCAGCAGTGTATTCACATCCTTGGATCACAAGCTCATGAAGCTCGAACACATCAAGCATGATGAGAATCTGCTTACCGGTAAAAACTGTTTCACCAGAAAGAAAAGGAAGCTCAGCTTTATTGAAGATATGAAGATCCTGATGTCTGTTGGATCATCATCGATGAAAAAGGAACTTTTTCGCTATTTCAACTATGACATCAATACCGTATCACTACCGGGCTTCATTAAATCCAGAGCCAAGATAAAGGATGAAGCCTTCAAAGAGCTGATGAAGATGATGAATAAAGCCTATCCCTGTAATAAAACATACAAGGGATACAGATTACTGGCGGTGGATGGAAGCGAACTGCCTGTTTCTACTGACATAAATGATACCGATACACATTGTAATGATTCCAGTAAGGATGGACATGATTCATTACACATTAACGCTTTATATGACATTCTCAATCACCGCTATCTGGATAATATCGTTCAGCCTATAAAAAAGAAACATGAAACTAACGCCATGATTACAATGGCCAGAAGATATGAAGGTGGTAAAGCGATCTTTATAGCTGATCGCTTCTATGGCAGCTTCAACTGTGTTGAAAATATAAGACATACTAATCATAAGTTTCTGATCAGAATAAAGGAT
>JAFRJA010000093.1 GCA_017432545.1 Erysipelotrichaceae bacterium | reverse complement strand
TCTTTTTCATAGACGAAATTGGGATAACCGATACCGTTAGGATAATTCCAGGTCAGCGTGATCATCCTGACGCCCTGTTCATAATACTTATCGAGATTGTTCAGGTCATTATCGATGACTCCGCCATCCTCCAGCGTCAGCATTGCACTGAGACAGTTGTTCTTAAAATTTTCTTCAATATCCGAATACTTATAGACACCTCTTATCAGATCCGAATTCTGTTTCAGCTGTTCATGATAGTAAGCGATACAATCACGCGTATAGCTTGAATCATGTTTCATGATATCGGTAAAGACTGCAAAATTCTGTAAAAGACAATCACCTTTGATCATCTTGTGCAGATCGATGTGCAGGTCATTGTCTCTTAAGCTTTTCTGTTTATCATGTAATACCGTGATGGTATCACAATGCATATCTACATATTTCATAACAGTTCATTGATATCCGGAATAGATTGGGCAGCTCCTTTACCCTGAACGGTGATACTGGAAGCCTTGGCTGCCAGCCTTAAGGCCGCCTGAACATTGTGATCTTTCAGGTAGGAAGCCAAGAAGAAACCGGTAAAGGTATCGCCGGCTGCCGTCGTATCAATGGCTTCGACTTTAAAGGCTTCCTGTTCGATCAGTGTTTCACCATGGATATAATAGGATCCGTTTTCTCCGACTGTCAGAACGATCTGCTTATCAGGGAAGTTTCTTCTCAAACCATCGATTATCAGATCGATATCGTCTGTTGCAACTTTGGCAAGTCCCGCCGCTTCGATCTCGTTGACGATAAACATATCGACCTTTTCCAGAGGATAAGTAAAGACTTTTTCATTCATCGGGGCCACATTGAAGACGATAAACATCTCTTTTTCATGTGCTTTACTGATCAGATAGGAAAGATTGGAAATCTCATTCTGGATCAGCAGCAGATCACCGCCGGTGAAATGTTCAAGTGTCTCATCGATCTGTTTTTCATCAATGGCCTGATTGGCTCCACCGTGAAGGATGATGCGATTCTGGCCTTTACAGATCTCGATGATCGCATGGCCGGTCGCCTGTTCCATATCTTTTATAAGATAATCAGTTGCGACTTTGTAGGAATTGAGATAATCGATAAAATCCTGGCCGTCGCTTCCTACTCTGCCCGCATGAAAAACATCTGTACCAGCCTTGGCTAAAGCGATCGACTGGTTCAGACCTTTTCCACCGAAATTGCGTATATAAGATAATGAAGACTGTGTTTCTTTAGGCTCCGTAAAATGATCCATTTCATAGACATGGTCATAATTGAGCGAGCCAAAACATAGCACTCTCATTTTTTAATCACCTTTGACAGCTTCCAAAGCGACTTTCATCATGTCGATCAGTTTCTTCTGTCTTTCCTCAGAAGTCGTCTCAACATGGGTAACGATATTGTCAGATACTGTCAGGATGCAGGCGGCCTTCTTGCCTAAAGCTTTAGCTGTAGCGAAAAGACCGAATGATTCCATTTCCGCCGCAACCAGATCGTTTTCCTTTACCGTCCTTGCGACATCATCCAGAACGTTCTTCTCATAGTAGAAGACATCACTTGACCAGATCGTTCCTTCGATCAGTTTGATGCCCAGTCTGGCAGCCGCATCGCGCAGTTTCTGATTCAGCTCAGGATCCGGATACATGAAATGATCAGGATCTTTGAACTTGCAATAAGCATAAGAAGAATCAGAGAAAGCCTTGGTTACCAAGATCGTATCATAAATGTTGATATCGGCTGAGAAAGCACCGGTCGAACCGATCCTGATGATCTCTTCTACATCATAGAAAGAATAAAGTTCATGAGCGTAAAGGCTGATTGAAGGGATGCCCATACCTGAGCCCATGACAGACACTCTCTTTCCATTGTAGGTTCCGGTATAACCGAACATGTTTCTGACCTTATTGAAAAGAACAGGGTTCTCCAGGAAGTTATCAGCGATGAATTTCGCTCTTAATGGATCACCAGGCATTAATACTATTTTGGCGATATCGCCGTTATTAGCAGATATATGAGGTGTTGACATAAATGATTTATCTCCTTATTTCACTAACAAAATTATAGCATACAAAAAAAGAGGATTAGCTCCCCTTCTTCTTATCGATCAGATACTGATAGCGGTCTAAAACCACATCAATTATTTCATCCCAGGCGACCGGGATTGAATCCTTGGCCTGTAAACCTATCCTCTCCGTTTTCTTGCGATCAGCCATCGCTTTCTCAATGACTTCGGCGATGCTTTCGGCACTGTCCTCACAAAGGAAACCGTTCACGCCGTCATCAATGGTCTCGGCTGAACTAGAACCGGCAGTCACGATCGAAGGTGTGCCGGCATTGGCTGCTTCACGTACGACCATCGGTGCATTGTCATAGACGGACGGGAAGACAAACAGGTCTGCCAGCATATACAATCCGGTCAAAAGTTCTTCTTTCAGGATATGGCCGACCAAATGACTTTCTTCTTCAATACCCAGTTCTTTGATCTTGGCCTTGATCTCATCTTCATGCGGACCCTTACCCGCCATGATCAGATTGAACTCCATGCCCTTGTCTTTTAAGATCTTGCAGGCTTCAAGGATCTTGGCAATATTCTTCTTCCAGTTCATCTGCCCGACATACAGTAAACACGGATCATCATCGATCTTGAAATACTCCTTGGCTAATGGCTTCCAATCAGGATTGAGCTCCTTGATCATCATACCATTAGGCATGATCTCCAGAGGACCGTTATAACCGTATGAACGCAAAGTATCAGCCGAATTTTCTGATACCGCCCACACTTCATCACAGTGGTTGTAGAAGCTGACGATGATATCAGTGCCAAGACCTGCCACATGACGTGATCCGGTTATCTGTAAGAAATCATCATAATATTTCGAATGGAAAGTGCCGACTAAAGGTATTCCTCTTTCTCTGGCGTATTTGATTCCTTCATATCCCGCAATAAACGGGGTATGGACATGAGCGATATCAAACTCCGTCATCTTCATCCGGGCATTATAGTGCAAGTCAAACGCCGGCATGCCCGCATCATATTGTCTGAACAAAGGCACTGACCTTGAATAATAGTCAATGATCTCAAAAGGAAATCTGCCCCGATAACCGAATTTATCCAAAGGAACGACGGCCGTTACTTCATATCCTTTTTTGGCAATAGTCTCACAATAGTTGTAGACAACTCTTCCGACACCATCAACGATGGGCAGGAAGGAATCGGAAAATTCACCTATCTTCATAATCTTATCCAATACCTCTTCAAGTTTTTGTTTTCCGGCGGATAATACACTTCTTTTTCAAACACTCCACCGTTACTAATTATAACCTTTTGTGACGCGATATTATCTTCCAAACAGGTAATCATGACTCTGTCTAATCCGAATTCTTCCTTACAGATCTTCAAGGTATCTCTTAGCATCTGTTTGGCAACACCTTTGTTTCTGTATGACGGTCTTACCGCATAACCGATATGACCACCATATTCTTTAAGATAGACATGCGTTTCTGCCAGAGGCCTGATATTGACCATCCCCACCAGCTCGTCATCTTTCATATAGGCATAGACAAAACCAAGAGAATAACCGGGTGGACAGGTCTCAAAATTTTCAAAGAGTTTATTATTGAGATCCCACTTCTCTATATCCTCATAGTCCTGCAGCTGTACACAGCCATCAAAACTGCTTCCTGCTTTTAACATTTCCTTTCTGAAAGCAGCGATCTTTTCATACATATCTTCGTTTATTCTTTTCAATACATAATCTGACATAACTACATTATATTAACTATTATTAATCTTGCGTAAATACATCCTTTAAGATAAAATAATAAAGCACACAGGGGAGTAGTATAGCGGTAGTATACCGGTCTCCAAAACCGTTGGTGTGGGTTCAACCCCTACCTCCCCTGCCATTAAAAACTAAAGTACAGTTCGCCTGTACTTTTTCTTTTGCCTTATAGTTTATGAATCGGGAAGAACATGTAGTTCTTGCGGGTCCTGGGATCAGTGAAATCATGGACGGCCCCGGCCAGAGTCAGATCATTATCCTTCAGATACTGTAACATCTTCATAAAAGTATCATTTCCCTCAACTTCAACTTTCAGATATTCATAAGCGGGGATGACCCATCTGTTCCATCCTTCAGGAGCATCTGTCTCATCATTACACTCCACACCGGCCAGATATAATCCCTGAAAGAAACCTTCCCAAGGCTTGAATGAGCGTGAGAAATCAGACATCGCACCCCAGACTCCAACGAGGTTTCCCTGTTCATCTTTCTTAGCCAGATGAGCTACTTCATCAAAATGTGCATTGGCATCATCCCACAGTTTCTTAATGAAACCATCTCCATCCTTAGTGGAGCCTTCTTTTCCTATCACGACAAATAATCCTTTTCTTATTTTTTCAAGAGTCATCTTTTTTTCGGCTTCGGTAATTCATCATACGTTGCATTGAACAGTTCCTTAAGGAATTCGGGATTATCGACATTATCTACCACCAGCATCTTTTTTGCGCCTTCATAAGGAAGAGTCAGTTCTGCTTCCGGCATAATCCTTCTGGCTGACTTGATGTCTTTCACCAGAAAGCGGTCATCATAGATCCCGCCTACGATCTTACCCCGATAGTAAATAATGAACTCACCCATCATCGGTTTATAGGAGATATCATCGAGATCCCTAAGCTGTTCAAGAATAAAATCCAGGTATGATCTGCTAGAAGCCATATGATCCTCCTTCCACAATAAAAGTACAGCTGTTGTACTGTACTTTCTATTTTACTTTATCTAATTAACGGTTATAAATAATGTACTCTTTCAACAACCGCTCCGAATGGTGCCAAAGCCAGTTTGGCGATCTTGAAGAACTGCTTGCCCCAAGGGATACCGATAATGGTAATGCACAGGATACAGCCCAGTAAGAAATTGGCCAAAGCCAGTTCTACACCGGATATGAGAAACCACAGTACGTTGACGAGAAAGGAAACGGCCCCGCCTTCATAATAAACTTCCTTACCGAAAGGATTAAAAGAAAGCGACGATAATTTGAAGCATTGTAAACCAATTGGAATACCGATGATAGTGATGCACCAGAAACAGCCGGCCAGGATCCAGCCTAAAGCAGAGAAAAAACCTCCGAAGATGATCCATAACAGGTTCAATATAATCCTCATAAACAATTACCTCCGATCTGTTTTCTGATCATGCTTAATTACGAGTACAGCAGATAATATCCATTCCTGATTTTATCACGACTAAAAAACTAATGAACGATCTTCTTCTAACTTTCCACAAAAGTCGCAATACCATCCCTGCCATAACCATAGACATCTTTGTTGGTATAGACAAAGTATGATGATAAGAAGAACGTCAGGATCTCACTGCTCAGGAATACAAACCAGATACCATCGATCCCGAAGATCCTCGGCAATATAAGACATAACGAGATCTGGATAACAATGTTTTCCATTATTGATAAGAAAGTCGATACTTTATGGCGACCTACGACATTGGAAAAATCCTGAACCAGAATATTGAAACCGAAAAACAGTAAAGACAAAGGATATATCATCAGGCCCTTTGAAGCAAGCTGCCTGATAAACGGTTCGCTATTTTCTGCCAGATAAAGGAATAATATGGCGTTGCGACCCACAAAGATCAGACAGATGATAATAATTGATAAAGACTCAACCAACAGTACAGACTGCTTACAGATACGGGAGAACTTCTTCGCGTTCTTTTCTCCGAAGGCATAAGCGGCAATCGGTGAAAGCGAACCGATCAGTCCAAACTCCGACATCATAAACATGAAGGTCACATTACTGACGATGGTATAGGCAGCGACTACGCTTTCTCCGCCGATCGCCAGATGTACTCTATTATTTACATAGCTGCTTACCGCAACAGCTACTGAAGTGATGAACTGGACTCTTCCATAGCGAACGACCTTCTTAAGTAAGGGATAGACAGGGCTGTCAGGTCTTGTGAAACAGATCTCACGACTCTGATTGCTGTAGAAAAATATCGCAAGTAAAGTCGTACAGCTGCTGCCGATCAGATTGGCATAGGCTGCTCCTACGATGCCGGTATTGAGTTTTACGATAAACAGCCAGTCAAAGAAGAACTGGCAGAAAGTATTAAGCGCTGAGGAATACATCGACCATTTAGACTTACCGGCGATGACATAGAAACTGCCGAAAATATAACTGGCCAGGATCATTGGCTCATAGAATTTTGAGATCGTCATGTAGCTCTTGGCATAAGGGATCAGAGCTAACGTCTCTCCTAAGATCATCAGGATCTGATCAAGAAAGAAAGTTATAGCCAGGGTAAAAATCAGACCGATACCGAAAGTGACCAGGACCATCGTCGTGAAATCACTCTTGGCTTCCTCATTTTTCTTTTCGCCCATCTTGATCGAACAGATCGTTGCCGTCGCCCCTACCAGCATCCCTATCGCATCCACGAACATGAACCAGGGAAGCGCGACCGTAAAAGCCGCCAGCGCATTAGGGCCGCAATAACGGGAGACAAAAAGCGAATCATCCAGGGTCGACAAAAAAGACACCAGCAGTCTTGTCAGAACCGGTGGTGCTACGAATTTTATAAGCTCCGGTAAAGTAAAATCCTTACCGATCGTATTTGCCTGTATTTCACTCATCAAATAGAGATTTTATAGGATTAAAAAAATTAAAGTCAAAAAAGATAAGCTCTAGAGGCTTATCTTTTCAACGAGTTTAGCTAAAGCTCCGACCTGGTAGCTTTCGATCTGACCTTCATCCGCCAGATTGGCGAGTATAGGATCGATCGGCAGTTTGGCCAGGACCTCAAGACCATATTTCTCTGCGGTAGCAGCTGTTTCATCATTCGTATAGATGTTTATCTCATGACCGCATTCATCACACTTGACATAAGCCAGGTTTTCGACAAGACCGGCGATCGGCTTGTTTACCTGCTTGGCCATATTGATAGCCTTGCCGACGACCATGGAAACCAGTTTTGAAGGTGTAGTCACCATGACGAAATCATCGACCGGGATCTGCTGAATAATTGAAATAGCCACATCAGATGTTCCTGGAGGCATATCGATCAATAAATAGTCCAGTTCGCCCCAGTGGACTTCCGTATAGAACTGTTTGATCAATCCACCCAAGATCGGCCCTCTCCATAATACGGCATCATCTTCGTTCTCTAACATCATATTGATCGAAACGACCTTGATACCTAAAGTTGTGACCGCCGGGAAGATTCCTTCTTCATCACCATAAAGCTGTGTATTGAGACCGAACATCTTCGGAATACTCGGACCGGTGATATCCGCATCCATGATACCTACTTTATAGCCTTTCTCAACCAGTTCGATCGCCAGTAAAGAAGTGACCATCGATTTGCCTACCCCACCCTTGCCGGAGAGGACACCGACGATTTTTTTTATTTTTGTATCAGAAGTTGGCAAGATCGGTTCCTGTGTTCTTGAGGAACAATCCTGAGCACAACCTGAACAGTTTCCATTACATTCAGACATTTTCTTAAACCTCCTAAAATATCATAACATAAGATAGAATAATCTTATGAAAATAGGCATCTCCGCGTGTCTCTTTGGCGATAAGGTACGCTACGATCAGACCGACAAAAGAAATGATACGATCATTGAACTGCTTAAAGGACACGAAGTGATAAAGATCTGTCCGGAAGTAAGTTCCTGTTTTTCACTGCCTCATGAACCATTAGAGATCAAAGATGATAAGGTATATACAAAAAGCGGAATCGATGTAACTGAGCAGCTATACAAAGGAAGCAGAAAATGTATTGATCAGATCAAAGACTGTAACTTCGTCATCCTCAAGGCCAAGTCACCATCCTGCGGGTATGGGCTTATCTATGATGGTTCTTTTAAAGGAATACTTATTAAAGGAAACGGTGTCTTCACCGGACTTTGTCTTGAAAACGGAATCGAAGTATTCAATGAATTACAGATAGAAGAAATAAGAAAACGTCTCAGCCAAACAGATAGCGATCGATGAAATCAGCACAGCCGTCTTCATTATTATCTTTTTCCGTTATATAGTCGGCAACGGCTTTACAGTCACTTGAACCATTGATCATACAGACACCGATACCGGCAGCTTCGATCAGTTCGAGGTCATTACTCATATCGCCAAACGCCATAAAAGATTCGATATCGATATCATTACTGCTGCAGTAATCTTTTAAAGCGTTGCCCTTATTAGATTCCGCATGGACGAATTCCATCATCGTCGTCTGGGTCTTGCAGCAGCGGAAACGGTCATTTGAAATTCTGATGGCCAGAGGTTCGATCTTTTTCATCGTCTCTTCATCGACTCTGAACATCACTTTCGAACATGGTCTGTCCCACATCTCCGATAGATCCTTGACCATATAGTTATTGATACCGGTACGCTTTTTTGATTCGATCGCTTCCTTATCTTCATAACGAAGCATCCTCATCCCATCACTGTATATAGAACAGTTAAGATCAGGGAATTCATTAAGCATTTTCGTGATGATCTCTTTTATATCTTTTCTTTGTAAGATATAGAGCGTTTTGGCTTTTCTGTTTTTACCGTCATAGTATTCTGAACCGTTTAATCCGATGACCAGCTCAAAATCAAAAGAAAGGCCCCATTCGTCTTTCAGTTCCAGCAGCTGGTCGAGCGAGCGACCGGAAGCCAGCGAAAAACCGAAGCCTTTCTTATGCAGTCTTTCCAGAACATCTATCGTATAAGCAGAAGGATGAACACTGCGATCATGGGTCAAAGTCCCATCGATATCGCAGATAACCGATCTGATCTTATTCAAACAGATTGTCATTACCTTCTTCTTTGTTGTATTCAGGCAGATCTGGTAATTCGTTCAAAGTATATAATTTGAAGGAATCCATGAATTCCTCAGTCACTTCATAAAGGATAGGTCTTCCGACTGCTTCGGAACGTCCTGCCTCTCTGATCAGATTGCGGGCCAGAAGTTTTCTCAACATGACCTCGGCGCTTACACCACGCAGTTCTTCGATCTCGATCCTGGTGATCGGCTGTTTGTAGGCGATGATCGCCAAAGTCTCTAAGGCCGCCTGCGATAAAGTGTTCGGCTTGGAAGCACCAAATAATTCCTGAGCATAAGGGAAAACGGCTTTCTTGGAGATAAACTTGTATACGGAACCATATCCGACCAGTTCGATACCGAAAGTCTCGGCCGCATACTTGATGCGGATATTATCCAAGATCGTCCTGGTATCTTCCAGAGAACGATCGATCGCAGCAGCGAGCTGTTCAAGTTTGGCACCGTCTTCACCGACGATATAAAGCAAGCCTTCCACGATGGCTTCCATATTGGTTGGCTGAGCGACATCTTCTCTTTCTTCCGACTCGACACGGCTGATGCGATCCTGCACATCGTGCCAGGTCTGTTTTTCTTCTTCGCTCATTTCCTGTCCTATTTCAAATTCTTCAATCATTATTAGTACCTCTCGAGAACCAGATATTGTCATTGTCATCGATCGCAAAAGTCAGATAATGATCCTTGGCCATATCCAGTATAGCGATAAACGTTATAACATACTCATGAATATTATCGCAGTCTTCAATGAGTGTATCGAAACTGAAAGTCTCGGGTAAATCCTTGAGCCGGGCTTTGATCTCCAGGATCCGATCTTCCGGTGACAATTCTTTCTGGGTGAATTTGATATCCAAAGGTCTGGACAGCTGCAGTCTGCGAAGGACTTTATTCATGGCCTTGAGCAGATCGTAAGGATCACCTTCGATCTTCTGTTCCTCATCGTTATTCATCTTGACGATCTCATCAAAGGAGACCGGTTTAGCAAGCTGATCCTGTCTTTCCACAAAGGAATCATACAGGGTCTTGGTCACTTCTTTATACTTCTGATATTCCAGAAGTCTTCTGACCAGTTTATCCTTCGGATCTTCAAAATCATCATCCGGTTCATCAGCCTTTTTCGGCAGAAGCTTCTTGGATTTATATTCGATGAGCGTAGAGAGTTCGACCAGATATTCGCTCTCGACCTCCAGATGCAGCTCTTCCATCTGATGAAGATAATTGATGTACTGATCAGTAAGAGCTGACATATCCAGATCAAAAATATCCAGCTGCTGTTCATGGATCAGATGAAGCATCAGGTCCAGCGGACCTTCAAATTTCAGTGTTTCGACCTCAAAACCCATACAACATATTATACATTAAAAATATGGTATTATTTAAAAAGAGGAAGCAAATATGAAAGTAGGAATTTCTAATGATCATGCAGCTGTAGAACTCAAGATGAGTGTTCTTCAGCATTTGCAGGAAAAAGGCTATGATGTCATCAATTACGGCACGGATTCTCATGAATCATACGATTATCCTGTAGCCGGCGCAAGACTGGCTAAAGCCATTCAGAACAAGGAAGTCGATCTCGGGATCGCGATCTGCGGTACAGGCGTAGGTATCTCGATCGCCTGCAACAAGCACAAAGGCATCAGGGCCTGCTGCTGCTCGGAAGCAACTTCAGCCAGGCTGACCAGAGAACACAATGATGCCAATATCATCTGTTTCGGAGCGAGAGTAGTTTCCACCGAACTGGCCAATGATATCGTCGATACTTTCCTGACCACGCCGTTTTCCAATGGCGAAAGACACAAGAAACGTGTGCAGATGATAAAAGATATAGAAGAAGATGAGATCTAGGTCTCATTTTTTAATGGAGTGAAAACTATGGAAACAATGTTGAATTATATTAAAGAAACACCTTCTGTTTTATTGAACATCATCAACAATAACGAAGATTATACAAAACAACTTATTAGCTTCTATAAGGATAATAACTATGACAGGATCCACTTCATAGCTTCCGGATCATCCTATAACGGAACGCTGTGTGCCCTTCCTTTCATGAAACAGATATTAAAGACCGAAATCAGTCTTACGACTCCTTTCAGTTTTGAGAATCATGAACTGTATCACAAAGATACGATGTATATCTTTGTCTCCCAATCAGGCTGTTCCACCAATATCTTAAGTGCGATGACAAAACTTAAAGAGAATGCCAATCAATGTGCGTGTTTAGTCGGCAGAGAGGATTCAGACGCCGAAAAGATCGCCGATATCACGATCAACTGGCAGGTTGGCGAAGAGAAGATCGGCTTTGTCACCAAAGGCGTGAGTTCCCTTGCCTGTTTCCTGATGTGCTTTTCTTTGAATCTGGCCAAAGAAGACAAGATCATCAATAATGATGACTATCACTATTATCTTGATGAAATGAGAAAGACCCAGAAGATACAGCCACAGCTGCTTGATAATACGATCAGCGTATTTGAAAACAACAGGAACGATTTCCTTGGCTTAAAACGCATCATCCTTCTATCCAGTGGTCCTAATTTCGGAACAATAACCGAAGGAGCTCTTAAGATATCGGAGACCTGCTGCATCAGTGGTCAGGCTTTTGAAGCAGAAGAGTTCTTACACGGTCCTTTATACCCTTCAACGCCTGAAGATCTGTTTATCATCGTCGACAACAACGATCATCCAAGTTCTCAAAGGATGATCGCTATCGCCAAAGCTCTAAAAGATGTCTCTGATAAGGTCTATGTCTTAAGCAATGATCAATCGTTTGACCAATCTCATCGCTTTACAACCGATTCTGAAAGCGATCCACTGGTATCGCCTTTATACAAGCTGACCTGTTTACAGGTCCTGGCTTATCTTATTACGGAAAACAGTAATCATTATGAACCTCATGAGAAAATAAAACTGTTCAAAAAAGCCAATAAGGTAGCCAGCAAATCAAGAGCCAACCTCTATCTCGATCTGCAGAAGATCGAAAAGCTCTGAAGCCTCTGAAAGGGCTTCTTTTTCGCTTTCGCGCTATTGCATAAATGGTTTATTTATGTTAATATTTTAAAGCGTTCACTGATGATAGTGAGCGTAGTAAAAGCCTGTGGAGAGGTAGCGAAGTGGCTAAACGCGGCTGACTGTAAATCAGCTCTCTACGAGTTCGACAGTTCGAATCTGCCCCTCTCCACCACTTTGGGATGTAGCCAAGTGGTAAGGCAACAGACTTTGACCCTGTCATTTCGCTGGTTCGATCCCAGCCATCCCAGCCACGATCATGACTCGGTAGCTCAGGCGGTAGAGCATCTGACTTTTAATCAGAGGGTCCCGGGTTCGATT
>JAFRJA010000010.1 GCA_017432545.1 Erysipelotrichaceae bacterium | reverse complement strand
TACCATGGTCTGATGAATTCCCTGATTCCTTGAGAAAAACAAAAACGCATAGATCTGACAATCAGAATAAGCAGATTCGGATTTTAACGTCTTTTTATTATTGATTCAAGGTACGGATTATTGGGCGGTTACTGTATCAATTTAACATCAATATATAAAAGAAGCAGACCCGAAATATGGATCTGCTTCCTGTGTTTAATCTTAAGGAAAGAGTTTATTAAGATTATTATTTGTCATTGGGATTGGTATTTTTAATACCTATGAGCTGTCAGCCGTTTCAGAAAGTATCTGACAATCTCTTATGTATGTATTCCATGGCTTCTTCCAGTGAAGACACTGCTTTACCGGTCATGCCATAGTAATCCAAAAGCCTTGCTACATCAGACTAATCAAGTTTCTGTCCATTGAAATAATAATCACCGCTGTTCCACAGATAGCCGAATTCGCCAGGGGTGCCATCTTCGTTTCTAAGCTCAACACCGATAGCTTTAGCCCTGTCTTCACTCACCCAGATCGAACCGCCGTTAACATCTTTCATATCTTCAATATTCAGTTTATTCTTATCATTCATTGTCTTAACGCTTCCTCTTAATTCACGTTGTATTTCCGCCAACGTTTTTTTCATTATTATACGTATTTAATATCTAAGGGCAAAGACGAATCATCACTTTTGCCAAAATCACCTTTTTAAATATCAACAAATGTCTTCTTTTTACTCTTGTTACGGAGTTTTCAGATACTCTTTAAGGGCGGTGTATTCCCGCAAGTAGATCCCGCGTTTTTCTTCACTGACGTCCGCGTACGACTGATGATGGGAAAAGATATCCATAGCTTCATTAAACGGAATCCATTTGGGTTTGACACCCCGATGGACTTCTGCTTGCGTAAGATGCATCCGGCCAGAGCCTGTCACTTCGCAGATGAAATAATGGGTGATATAGCAGTATTCTTCATAATATTCAAACAGAGTGGTAAACTCCTGCAGCGGCAGGACAAGATACCCTGTTTCTTCTTCTGTTTCCCGAACACAGCATTTTTCCGGTGTTTCATCTTTTTCGATTCCTCCACCGGGAATGATCCACAAGTCTGAACCAGCTTCATAAATAAGCAGAATCATCCCATCCCGCACTATGATGGCTCTGCTTGCTCCTCTGGTCTTGGTATAGGTTTTAAAGCGATTTGCACCGAGTATTTCAACTTTGGTCATAACTGCTCTATCCTCGTCAAACTCTGACTTTTCGTTATCTTTTTTTCTGGTTAAATTATAGCAATCCACGATTCCACTTTTATTCTTCCAGACGGTAGAACTTATATGATCCGCCGTAATTTGTCATCAACAGAGTGTTCCTATCCAGAAGTTCAAATGTAGCTTCACCCCTGTCAAAACTCATGGTCAGGATTCCGGTCTTTTCATCATATCTGTAAGGCATCTCAGACCATCTGCCTTCATTGATCCAATACTTGTACTGACTTTCAAAATAACCGAATTCGTCATAGTCCTTTACATAGATCAGACCCAAAACAAAACTGTCACCGGTCGGATTTTTGTCTTCTATCGGTATCCAGCAGGCACTGAAATCATTCAGCCTCAGACTCTGATCGGTATTGATCACATAGGAAACATTATCCGATTCTTCACCGAATAACTTATCACCGTTCTTATTCTTGACATACTCGACCATCGTGGCATATATCAGCAGTTCATCAGTCTTTTCTTTTTTATCAAACAGCTCTTTCTTTTTGATACTGAATTCCTTTTCAAAATAATCCGAAGAGATCTCATATTCCAGTTTCTTTCCTTCCTCGGTCTCCAGTTTCAGCAGATAGCCATCGATGACTTTATCTTCGGCAACCTTACTGTTTTCCGGCAGTTTAACGATCAGTTCATCATCGTTTTCACCAAAAGAAGGAGTTTTCGTCTTGTCGAAAACATATACAGTGTAGCCCCATACTCTAGGTGATAGTTCAGTGCCGACACTGTTTTCTTCTACACCGGCGATCTTGCCGTGAATTTCCAGAAAGTTACGGTTGTAATTGACATCGATCAGACCATCTTTAGAAGCGATCGGATGGATATAGGCTCCTTTAGGTATCGCCTCATATCCGTCGATCGGGAAGATCTGCAATTCATATGAATCGCTGAACAGACGATCATCAGGAATCCATAACAGGGTCATCGCTGAAGCATCGCTTTGCATGAAGCCTCTGATCTCCGAAGAGTAAGATCCTTGAGGATCAACTCTGACAAAGCGTTTTTCACCTTTGCTGATCGGAATAGGATCGTTACCCTTGTATTCTCTTTCTTTCTTGTTGTACTGATTAGCCAGATTTATCCTGTTTTTACGGACAAAATTACGATAATAGGCTTCAAACTCCACTTCCGGAATTTTGAATACCGCCATCAGTGGTTTAGAGATACCCGGCTCAAAATAATAGCTGCGGGCATTCATCAGCTTTCCGGCCCAGATGGTCGCTTTGGTCCTATCCTTCAGATAAGAAACAAACTGGGAAAGCAGATAGCCCTGATGTTTCAGCACATCTTTATTATCCGCGGTTTTATCAAGCGGAAGTTTCAGAGTCGACCAGTAAGAGGTCGGTGAGAGTTCAAGCTGTACACCGTCTTCAATATCGCCGGTATAGATAAAATAGTCCCAGGCTCTTTTTTCCATGTCTACGGCTACCATTTCATCATAACGGTTGGAGTCCGCAAACCAGGCCCGGTATTTCTGCTGACAGACATGAAGGATCTCATGAGCCATGGTAAGCAGTAGATTGAACTTCTTGGCCTTGTCGCCTTTGAGTACATCAGCCAGATGCAGTTCTATATATCCTTCATGGTAATTTCTGGTCGATGCTTCTGCCAGATTCCCACCCATATTCAGACAGGTTATCTCTACCGTTCCCGTCGGCATCTTTACATATTCGTGATCTTTCAGATAATCAAAAGACTTTTTCGTATAATTGACGATCAGATCGATCACACCCGGCTTATCGACCTTCTCTTTCAGTTTCTTGTATTCCGCATCATTGTTTACGGCCTCGAGCACGACTTCAGCTGCCGATTTGCTGGCGGTATAGTAATCAAGAGGCTTTGAGGCATCAAAATAATGTTCTTCTTTATAGGTGTTATAGAGCTCATTGGCTCTTCTGGCATAGGCTTCACAGATCTCCTGCATCCTCTTTGTTTCCGCATCAACACTTTCCCCGATATCCTCCAAGGCATAATGGATCTTGAAGTTAATACCCTTGTAAGTCTCGCTATAAGTTATTTTCTTCCTGTTCGCATCATAGAAATACTGGACCGGCCGGCCATTTTCCAGATATACGCCGATACCGATCGTAGAAATGATCGCGATAACACTTATGACATAAGCCGTGATACAGTTCTGATCAGCACGGTAAATGATCTTGCCATCATCGATGTAGCTCGAACATTCATAATAGACCCCATCATCCCCGATCCTGTATACTCTGATGTACTCATATAAAGCAGGGTCTACATCAAAGACCGATGGATCAACACTGACTGTGTATTCACCGGGAATCATTTCCTGATCATCCAGACCGCCATCAATTTCATAAAGACCGATCGGCCAATAGCCCTCATCGCTGATCTCACTCACGGCCTTTACTGCCGTCTGATCCAGCTTTTCTAAAGGCTTCATGCTGATGGTCGTATCTTCATAGAAGGCGTTTGCCTGTGCTTCGATCTTAAAACCGGAAAGCGGTGAATAAGAAAGCGCGGCACTGTTTCCGATCTCATCCGGCAGCTCCGGAATCTCGTTTGAAAGGTTTGGATTGCTGTATTGAGACAGTTCAACTAAGCCATCATCACTTATGACATTTTCTTCGATAGGAGGTTTCCCTGTCGGTTTGTTTTTGATCCATTTCAGTATATATCCAGGTTTCACAAAACCGGTAAAGCCGATCGCTGCAACTAAGACGATTATGACAAACTTAGTAAAGCCGCCTTTCCCTTTTTTACTGACTGTCTGATCCTTATTCAAAACTTCAGGCACATCAGAATTGAGCCCGTCTTTGCCGTTCTGACTTATATCTATTTTCTTGCCTGAAACCGGTGCTCCGCATTTAAGACAGAATTTGGAATCAGGTCGAAGTTCTGCTCCGCACTTGATACAGTATTTAGCCATTTAGTTCTGACCCCTTGTCATCAGAAATACACCAAAATCCTCTTCCGAGAACCAGGCGGTACCGATCATGTATTCTCTTCCTTCGTATCCATAATACTGTTTTATATAAATGACAGTCTCATTACCTACGAGTTTGACATTTCCCTCACTGGCATTATAGCCTCCCGTAAACGGCTGATATTTCTTTTCACCATGTAACTCAAGGATCTCAGAACCGTTATCTGCATATTCCGGATACAGTTCGATTTTCATCGACTCGCCTTCTACATCCACAAAAGCTTTTCCGATCTCATCATAGAAATAACCATCAGCTGTGTCATATTGGATCAGTAACTCATATTTCCAGTCTCCGTTAGCATAGCCTCCTTCCAAATAGACCGCTCCTTCCGGAACACCGTCATACCTGACGTCTTCATAGAAATTGAAATCCGCAAAACTCACATTGAAATCTGTCTGATTGTTTTGTGTCTGACTGCCCTGTGTCTGGTTATTGCTTGGTGAAGGGTCGCTATCAGGAATGATCCCAAATATATCGGAATTGCTATTGTTGCTGCTACTGCTGCTGTTATTATCATCATTGTTTGAGATCAGAGACGGAACAGACGGTATATTTATATTTGGCTTCTTATGAAACAGCTCAGGATAGTTTTCATTGACCCAGTAATACCCTCCGGCGATAATGCCGCCGAGAATAAGCAGCTTGAAAAGGAAGCCGAAAAAAGAACCTCTTTTCTTCGCAGACCGCCTTTCTGTTACTGAGCTGGTCTTGCTCTCAGGTCTGGCATTTTTAAACTGTCCGACTCTGGTTCCGCACTCATCACAGAATGCAGCCTCATCAGGCAGCTGTTTACCGCAACTTTGACAATACTTCATAAATAGACGCCTCCTCAAACATAAAATAAAAAACAATTCAGCTTTTCCGCACAAATTATCGTCTGTATGCAACATTTTGTTAACTAAATTATATCTTATAATGCTTATCTTTAGCATTAATCTCATATCAGTAGAAACCTATACTACTGTTATACTTACAATTCTTAAAAACATTTGTTATATTAATCTCGGAGGAGATAAAACCACTATGAATGCAGAAATGTTTATCATGAATGGCTTGTCATGGCAGAAACGTTTACAAGCATCTATCGAAACGAATAGTGATAGATATTTTGATGTGCTTTCTGCTTCAGAGTGCTTTAGGTTTATTAAATAACAGATCCTGAATTATTCCGGATAATAACGACCGCTTGTCTGATGCAGAAATGTAAAAGACAGGCGGTTTTTGTTTGAAAGGCTGTGATCGAAATGTGTTCGACTATACAAATTAATATGATCGCTACGGGCCACAACATATCCCGTATGCGTAAGGAAAAAGGCATAACTATTAAACAGATACAGGAACTCTTTCTTTTATAGTTGTTCTGCTTTTATTAAAACGGGATATAGGTGGCATGATGCTGTTCAAAGCTGTACCTGAAGTATCAAATCTGCCATTTTCCAAGAAGTCATGGGCAAACCTATAAGTTTCTGTTGCATTAAGACTTTCATCCTGAATGATTTCTTCCAGATCATCTACGATCTTTTGTTCAATGTATGATTGCCATGATTTTCTGACATTATCTGTTCCCAGTGTCGCAATGAAGTTTTCAATCAGTTTAACTTTAGATCTTAAGGCGAAGGATGAATTCATTGCCGAACCAAGTGAAGCTAGTATGATTTGTCTGCCCTTTCTACCCATACAGTAATTATTTTTTATTGACGATTCAAAAAATAGCCTCTGTCGCCCTAATATTTTTTCTCTCAAATCTTGATTTATAAAAAACACACCTGATCAGGGTGTGTGATTACAAAAGAAAAGCCGTCTTTTATAAACGGCTATTATCTTTCAAACAGTATGTTCAATCTGTCTAATACATCATTTAGAATATCATCAGGAACTTTTTCAATAACAGAATATCCCCGCTCTTTGATATCCAGTGAAACAACATGGTCACATAGTATTGTTCCGTATGTTTTTGTGCTGTCGTCCAGGCTTACATGAAACGGATAAGGCTTGCTCGTGGTCGTTATCGGGCAGACAACGGCAATGTTTTTTGATATGGCATTGAATTTGTCACTGCTGACAACAAGAGCCGGGCGATAACCGTTCTGTTCATGGCCTTTTCTGGGACTTAGATTGATCTTAATGATTTCTCCCTGCTTTACCATATTTCCTCACCTACAGGATCGCCCCAGTCGGTATCGCCGATTTCAGGATATGTGCCATCCCAGTCTTTCATCAGCATCTCAAATGTAAGCTTTTCCTTTTTTGACTTGGATATCACAATTTCATCATTTTCATTCAGTCTGATATCAACAGGATCATCAACTGAAAGCCCTGCTCTTTCAAGCAGTTCCTTGGAAAACCTGATCCCCTGAGAGTTGCCCCACTTCAATATTTTCATGGTCATATTAGATAATCTCCTTATATCGTAAGTATATACCATGTATAAACATATATCAATATTGTTTAGTCTTCTACCCAGACTTTCTGAGTTTCATAAACAGCATCGTGATGAACGGTTTCATATACATCTGGTTCACATCTTGTTTCATATACTGCATCATGGTGAACGGTACGATAGTCTACGTTGTGCCAGTATGGCTCAGATATCTCTACTTGCATAGTAGATGATGGATGACCTTGCTGTTCACAACATATATAAACCTTGAATTATCTGATCTTTCAATATAGCCTTTGTTGTCATCGAAATTGACGACATCAGGATAACTGATATCGAAGTGAAGGTATGCTCCCTCTTTTGTCGGTTCTGACTCCCAATAACCATTGATATTGGAATGATCTGGCTCTTTTACTTCAACTACTGTATTTATCGGCTCGGCTTTTTCAGGTTCCTTTACTATCTCTTTTTCCTGAGACTTACTTGCAAACAGTGACTTATAGTCATATGCGATATAACCGCACACTCCGATTATGAACAGCAGAGCAGCTATCAGAACCGGCACATTATAATTCTTTAGATTTTCTCTCATATATTCATTCTCCTTTTCTGTCTGCCCTTTCTATTCTCAATATAGTATATTTCTCAAAATAAGCCAGTGAAACTATCAATTATGGTGATGCTTTCTTTCATCTTCATGATGACTTCGGATATTTCCTTCTGTCGGCCCTGAGATTTGAGATCATTGATCTTTTTCTGGATCTCTTCTCTGGTCTTACCATTGACCTGTTTATAGGCCAGATCCTGATAGATGTCCGCAACTTCTTTACCTAAGTGTCTGGAACCGGAATGGATGACGATATAGAGATTTCCTTCTTCTTTATCGACTTCAATGAAATGATTACCGCCACCTAAAGATCCAATAGACTTGAGTTCTTTTTCAAGGTGTTCAATTCTGTTGATGAATCTTAACTCAGATACTCTGGTTTTATCAGCGTTTATGTGTTTTCTGCTGCGGATATTCATTCCCGAGGGAATATTATATCTGATCAATGAGTCAAGTCTGATGAAATCTATTTCTTTTTCTTTGATCATGATTGTTTCCATACCGCAGCCGATATCAACTCCGACCATATTGGGAGTGACAGCATCTGTAAGGGTCATGGTCATACCGATCGTGCAGCCGGCTCCGGCATGAACATCGGGCATGATACGGATCTTGGAATCTTTATATCGGTGCTGATATCAGAAATGCTGTCAGCTACATCCCGAGCAGTATATTCCTTTTTGGAATCACAGCCGCAAAGCAGCAAAACTGTCAAAAAAAAATAATGAAAATTATAAATTTTCTCATATTATTTATCCCTCAAACTATTAAAACTTTGTACAGATACAAAAAAGAGCAGAATAAAACTCAAAAAGATCGAAATTCTGTTGCGTGTGTTTCTGCCTGGTTTTCTCGGAATTGTCATTTTATTTATATATAAATATTTATAGACCTTTAAATGAACATTCCCATATATAACGGAATTGTAACAATTCCTTCCTCATTTATTCCGACATTACCGTCAATAAGCTTATAAGCCAGCGATATTTCCGGATTGTTCTTAATTAATGAATTAAGTGAACTGGCGCGTGTATTGCTGCTTTTTACTTCGATCGGAACAACATTCCCCTGCTTCTGAATCAGAAAATCTATTTCTTTCTTCGTACTATCGTTTTTATAGAAATAAAGCGAATAATCTTTCTTATACAAAGCATCAGCTACTGCGCACTCATAAAGTCCGCCTTTTGTGTTTCCTGATAAGGTATTTTCAATTATATGTTGCTTTAATGAAAGATCTTTCATTGAGATCAGAAGCGACAGATCAGTTGTATACGCTCGGAAAAAATCATCTCTCGCATAATCATCCAGGTCATAGCGAACGGCACTGACGAATCTGCAAAGCTGGATTATATCTGCTTTAAGCAGCCATTCTATGCTTGAATAATACTTCTGTGCTCTTCCGCCGTGTTCAAGTTCTTTATATTGAAATTTGTGATTCTCCTTATCAAGAAGCTGTCTTGACAAGGAAAGATAACATTTTTCGGCCTTTATTTTTTCTTCTGCCGTTGCATAGTGGACGATGTCATACTGATAGCCCTGAAGTAAAGCCCTCTGAATCCGATCGACCTCTCTGAAATCTTTGGATCTTACATATTCACCGACCACTTCAGGCATTCCCCCGACTGCGATATATTCCCGGTAATAATTCATCATCTGTCGGTTGATCGGATCAGGAACGGATCTTCGACTTTCAAAACAGTCTTTTAAAGAACCGATCATATCTTCTGAGATACCAAGGCCCCATAAAAATTCCTCAAAATCAAGAGCATGCATATGAATATAATCAACATATCCGACCGGATAGGAAGAAGCTCTTTTATAGTCGATACCCGGCAGAGAACCTGAAGCGATCACATCGTAACGGTTATCAATAGCCCAGAACTTCAAAGAACTGATCGCTTCCGGGCACTCCTGTATTTCGTCAAGAAAGATCAGGGTCCTTCCCGGTATTATTTTTTTTTCAGGAAAACGGAATTTAAGGCCATTAACTATCGTTTCAATATTCAGATCCCCGTTAAAAAGGTCAGCTGCTGAAATCAGCTGTTTAAAATTGATTTCCAGAACTTCTCCATAATTTTCCTCACCAAAGTGCTCTATAAGAAAAGTCTTACCAACCTGTCTGGCACCCTGAACGATCAGACACTTTCTATCTTTTTTGTTTTTCCATTCTTTTAATAATGTTTCTGCTTTTCTTTTCAGCATAAACAGCACTCTTCCCTTTCTTATACCAACATTTTAGAATACCAAAATGTATGTTTCATCAACATTTTAGAATACTAAAATGTATCTTATATCAACATTTTGGAATATTCTACTTAAATTATATTATATTTTTAAAGGTCCTTTCCTTTTTTCTGTGTATAGGCCCTAAGAATCCGAATCTTTCCTATGTGATCTGTCGATGATCCTTAGAAAGAAGTATTCATCATCAGGATAGCCATAGCCTAAACGTCTTTCTGTTTTTATCATATTGTTGATTCCCTCAAGCTTGCTGGTAGAAATGCGGTATCTGGAGTAGGCTACAATGCCCTCAAAGTGATTCTCCAGCAGTTTT
>JAFRJA010000092.1 GCA_017432545.1 Erysipelotrichaceae bacterium | reverse complement strand
TGATCGCCGGAGAGAACGCCCACTCCCGCTACTATTCCGAGGACGTCTATGCAAGGCTCGGTGACCCGAAAGAGCTGGTGATCGTTCCCGGCGCGGATCACTGCGATCTGTACGATCAGAAGGACAAGATCCCGTTTGATACTCTGGGCAGATTCTTTAAGGAAAATTTGAAATAGAAAGGAATAAGATGGCAAAAGGCTGGGAACGGTTCCTCTCCCTGATTCTTCAAGCAGATGACTTCTGCAAGCCGGAAGAATATGGCAAACGGCTGAACGTATCCCTGAAGTCAGTCTATAACTATCTTTCCGAATTAGATCCGTATCTGAAGGAATATGATCTGAAAACGGTAAGAAGATCGGGAAAAGGCGTTTATATCGAGGGAAACAGAGAGAAGAAAAACGAACTACTGAACAAATTATTACATGGAGACGATCTGTCAAGCGAGGAACGAAGAAGACTGATCTATGAAGACCTGCTGATGCAGGATAAGGTTCTTTCCATCAACAAGCTGGCGGATAAATACTATGTGAGCCGTTCTTCGATCGTCAATGATTTTGAAGATGCCGAAAACAGGTTGAAGAAATACAAGCTATTTTTATCAAAAAGCAAGAGCGGAACCTGTCTTGATGGTGAAGAGACGCATATCCGAAGGGCTAAGATCGCTTATATCTATGAGCAGATGGAAAACAAGCTGTTGCTGACGGACGACATCATCACAGCGTTTGTTCATGAGCGGCTGGAGGAATACATCGATGAGTCGATCATCGATCTGGCGGACCAGATGATCACCTATCTGAAAAACGAACTGTCTTTCGATATGAATATCATCTATTATCTGCAGACCCTGATCTCGTTTGCGGTATTCTTGGACAGAATCTTCAAGAAACATCCGATCACAGAGATTTATGAACGTCCTTTTTCCATCGGTTTTCATGAACTGAAGACCTATCCGATCGCCAAACAGGTATGCGAATTTGTCTCAGCTGACCTGAATCGGGAGATCTCTCAGCTGGATGTAGATTATATCAACAGCCTGATCAATGCCGTTTATAAAGACGACAACGATGTCCGATCGATCAAGCGTTCTCTTGAAGTCGATTCAATCGTCAATGAGATGATCACTTCGGTGAAGGATATCTTTCCCGGAGATATCTCCAAGGACAATCTGCTGATCAACGGATTACGGATACACGTCGCTTCCTTGTGCAACCGCATCAGCAGCAACATCTCAGTGACCAATCCTTATCTTGAGCAGATCAAGAAGCAATACAACGCTTTGTTTACTGTTGTTTCCCTGGCCTGTTCCAAGATCGAAAACCACTTTGACAGTGCTCTTTCGGAAGATGAGATCAGTTTCATCCTGATACACTTCCAGGCAGCAGTGGAACGAGCGGATATGAGTAAGAAAATCGTTGTTGTTGTGGAAAACAAGGATCCTTACACGACCATCCTTGAGAGCAATATCCGCAAGAGTTTCGTCCTGTTCGATGTTGTGGAGACCATTGAGCACAAAAAAGCGAAAGTGGAATACATCAATGAATTTGATTTTGCAGTTCTGACTTGCGATGTGGAAGGGATCAGTATCCCCTTCATCAAACTTTCTTCCGTCTTGTCCAATGTGGATCTTAAGGCGGTTGAAAAAGCCTATCAGGAACATTTCAGCAGAAGAGATAATGAAAAGTTTACGTTCATCAAAGATTGCATCAATAGGGACTCTGTGTTTCTGAAAATGGATACCGACAATGAATATGATTGTCTCAAAACGATCTGTTCCTTTCTGTATAAAGAAGGCTGTGTCGATGAAAACTTCTTTGAATCGGTGATGAAGCGGGAGATGATCTCGCCAACCAATATTGTCGAAAGTGTCGCCATTCCCCACGGCATGGACAAATATGTGTTGAAGAATCGGATCTGCATCATCACGACGAAAAGACCGATCTCCTGGGGCAAGGGTCCGGTTTCGGTGATTTTCTTACTGGCGATCAATTTTTCCAATGTTTCTGCCAGCAAGAAAGTGCTGGAAGAACTGTACAGCATCATTTCTGATAAGGAACTGATCGAGGCATTGAAAGCCTCAGATACCTTTGAAAAAATGATCAGCATTCTGTCTTGATGTTTATCTCTTTTACAAAAATTTTTGAAAGAAATGGTCTATTTCAAAATTCAAAAAAACTTGAATTTGCATGGTATTTTGGAAATTTTCGAGCGAATCTATCATGAAGTTGTAAAGAAAAGAAAGGAGGACGAGTTCAATGATTGATCCTGGTATCGTGAAGTACTGCACACAAGATTTCAAAAACAAATATGAAGTATTTGATTATCTTGCAGATCTTCTTTACGAAAATGGACGTATCACCGATAAGGAAGAATATGTTGCTGCCGTAAGAAGAAGAGAAGACGTCATCCCGACCGAAGTCGGACATGCGATCGCTGTCCCGCACGGGGAAAGCGAATGCGTCAATGAAAGCTTCGTCGCCTGTCTGAAACTGAAAGAACCGATCAGATGGGATAAGGAAGATGTTCAGTATGTGTTCAATATCGGTATTCCGCTCAAAGACAGGAATACTGAACAGATCAAGATATTGGCAAAGCTCTGTTCCAACTTCATGGTTGAACAGTTCAGAGAGAGCCTGTATCAGGCAAAGGATGAAAAAGAATTCTTCGATGTCGTAGCCACGATCGAGGATTAAGAAAAGGGAGAAAAAGATGAAAGTTGTTGCTGTAGCAGCTTGCACACTGGGTGTTGCCCATACTTACATGGCAAAGGGTGCCATCGAACAGGAATGCGCCAAAAGAGGCCATAGCCTGAAGATCGAAACACAGGGAGCGATCGGTATTGAAAATGAACTGAGTGAAAAGGATGTTCGGGATGCCGATGTCGTCCTGCTGGCAATCAGTGTTGCAATCGAAGGTACGGAAAGATTTGAGGAAAAGGCGGATGAGGGTAAGGTTTTACAGCTTGATCCGTCGGAAGTCATCAAGTCACCGGAGAGAGTGTTTGACAAATTAGAGTCATTATAAGGAGAAAAAATGGGGAAATTTGATATTAAGAAATTGAAAGATTACATGATGACGGGCATCTCCTACATGATCCCGTGCTGTATCGTGGGCGGTATGTTCTTCGCGCTTTCCATCGGTATCGGTGGTCATACCAGTGCAGGTGGCTTCGTGATTGATTCGCAGTTCTGGAGAGATGTTCAGACCATTGGTCTGGCAGGCTTCAATATGATGCCTCCGGTATTGGCTGCTTACATCGCATATGCGATCGCAGGCAAGCCGGCTCTGGCTCCAGGTTTCATTCTGGGTTATCTGGCAAATGGGGCCGTTGGTGCAACAGAAACCAAGACCGGTTTCTTGGGAGCAATGATCTTAGGTACTTGTGCAGGTATTCTGGTTTCTTATCTTAAAGGCGTTAAATGGCCGGATGTCATCAAACCGATCGTTCCGGTTATCATCATTCCGTTATTGACGGTCGGTGTCGTCGGTATTCTCTACATTGAAGTATTTGCTTATCCGATCGGCTTGGCTGTTGGTTCACTGGTCAACTTCTTAACCAGCATGTCCAATACGAGCCTTGTCATCTGTGCAATGTTAGTCGGTGTCTGCCTTGCTGCTGATATGGGTGGTCCGATCAACAAGACCTGTACTGTATTCTTATATCTCATGGCTGATGCAGGCAGATATGAATTCTTTGCTTTCTTAGCAGCTGGTGCATGTATCCCGGCCATCGGCATGGGCTTGGCAACATTCCTGAACAAGAGGAAATATACAGAAAACGAAAGAACAGCCGGTCTGACTTCCCTGATCATGGGCTGCATGGGTCTTACCGAAGGCGCGATCCCTTTGGCTGTACCGGATCCCCTCAGAGTCATTCCTTCCATCTGTATCGGTGGTGCACTGGGCTGTGCGATCGTCGCTCTGTTTGGCTGTATCAACTACTGCCCGCACGGTGGTCTGATCGTTCTTCCGGCGATTACCGGTAAATTAGGCTATCTGGTCGGAGTTGCTGCAGGTTCCTTAGTGACTGCGCTGCTTGTCAATTTCCTGAAGAAGGACGTTACTGAAGAAGCTAAAGAAGCTGAATAATATTTAGGAGGACAACGTTAATGAATCGCTCATACTATGAACCGCTTGTCCGCTATCATGAGAACATGAGTGTTGAAGAGCTGAAATCTTTGGCTCTTCAACTCAGAAGGGACACGACAGATCTGACCAATTTCGCTGGAACGCGTTCCGGACATCTCGGCGGTGAATTCTCAATTGCTGATGTCATGGCGGCTTTATATGGAAGATATATTAGACTGGATCCGAAAAACTTAAGAGATCCTGACAGAGACATCATGATTCTGTCTAAAGGACATAACTCCGGTGTGCAATACGCTGCATTAGCGTTCCGTGATGTCATCAGCAGAGAAACGCTGTTAAATGAAATGAACAAGTCTACTTCTCTGCTGCAGGAGCACAGCTGTCCGAGTATCCCGGGTATTGAAGCACCAACCGGTTCATTAGGTATGGGCTTGTCTGCCGGTGCCGGTATGGCCTGGGCTCAGAAAAAAGACGGCAGAGATTCCCACGTCTTCGTCGTCCTGGGTGACGGCGAATGCACCGAAGGACAGGTCTGGGAAGCAGCATTGTTTGCCAACGGTTATAAGCTTGATAACCTGACTGCGATCGTCGATTTCAACCACTATGTCATTACAGGCAACATTGAAGACATCATTCATGTCGGTTCGTTCGCCGATAAGTTCGCTTCCTTTGGTTTCGATGTTCAGACAGTTGATGGCCACAACATGGAAGAGATCGTCGCTGCACTTGATAAGACTCAGGATAAGAATTATGCGCCAGGCAAACCGCGTGCAATCATTGCCAATACGATCAAGGGTTATCCGATTTCGTTTATGGTTGAAGATCCGATCACTTATCATTCAGCAAAACTCAATGATGAAAAATATCAGAAAATAATGGAGGAATTGGCATAATGGCAGGAACTATCTATGGTGCAAAAATCCAGGGCATGCGCGGTGCTGTTGGTGATGCTCTGGTCGAACTCGGCCAGAAAAATGACCGTGTCGTTGTGATCGATGCCGAGACGGCAGTTGCGACAAATATCGCTCCATTCCAAGAGGCTTTCCCAGATCGTTTCCTGACGACCTGTATTGCCGAACAGAACGCGATCTCTGTTGCCTACGGTCTGGCAAGAATGGGTTTCATCCCGTTTGTTCCGCTGTTTGCTTCCTTCATTTCCAGAAGAGCGTTTGACCAGGTCTTCGTTCATGCCGGCTATCCTAATGCCAACATCAAAATGATGGGCGGGTATGCAGGCCTGACGGCTGCTTCAGTCGGCGCAACTCATCAGGCGATCAATGATATCAATATCATGAGGACCGTTCCGAATCTGACGGTCATTGAAGCCTGTGATCCGGACGAATTACATGATGCAATCCTTAAGGCTGCGGAAATAGAAGGCCCGGTCTACATCAGAGTAGTCCGTTCCGATTTACCGGAATACGAAGTCAGACAGACTCCAGAAGGATATCACTTCGAAGTCGGCAAGGCTGCCGTATTAAAAGAAGGCACTGATGTTTCTCTGGTTGGTTCCGGTATCATGGTTGCCCGTTGTAAGGAAGCTGCTGAAAAGCTGGCGGAACAGGGAATCTCCGCAGAAGTCATCAACGTCTCGACGATCAAACCGCTGGATGTTGAAACGATCATCAATTCTGCCAGAAAAACAAATCATGTCGTAACGGCAGAAGGAAACTCGGTATTAGGAGGTTTGGGCAGCGCTGTTGCAGAAGCTCTTTGCGAGAATCATCCATGCCGTTTAGGCAGAGTCGGCGTTCTGGATCGCTATGGGCATTCCGGACTTGACCGGGAACTCCTGAAGCTCTATAATCTGACTACCGAGGACATTGTTGATAAAGCTCTGGAAATTCTGAACAAATAATCATAGTACAAAAAGAGGACCCTGCTTACCCTCCTTTCTTAAACAGGGTCTTTTTGATTGATTGCAAAAGAATTCACACAGCTAGGCTCTATTGATGTTTCCGACATCTCATTAAAGTTCAGAAACACATCAATAGAGTCCACTTTTCATCTTGAGGAAAAAACACACACAGGGTGTAGGCTATTGAAAGATCTATAAAATTAACGCTATGTTCATGAAATAGGTTGATGTAAACTGTTTTCACTTAAACTGTTCTTTGAAATATCGATATTGTCAGTATAACCGTATTCTTTGTAGACTTCATACACATCGATGGGCATCGGGATATGACAGATATCATCGCTT
>JAFRJA010000091.1 GCA_017432545.1 Erysipelotrichaceae bacterium | reverse complement strand
TTTCCGGTATAGTTCATCGCATGAACAACGTTGTCAAAACTCACATAGTTTTCTTTTACATTACAAAGCGAAGCAGCCAGATCTGCGCAATCAAAGGCTCGCAAGATATATATTGCATTTCTTTCAATACACGGAATGATCACATAACCGAGTATCGGATCACAAGTCAGACCCAGACAGTGTTCGATACCCATTTCTGCCGCATATTCGATCGTCGGAAGCGATTGTTTGTTATGGCAGGCAATTGCCGCAGCCGCCATGGCACAGGCCGTGCCAACTTCTGCCTGACATCCGCCTTCCGATCCCGCGATCGAGGCATTCTTCTTGATACAGTTGCCAAAGACACCGGCAACGATCAGCAGATCACATAATGTATCAATCGATAAATCTTCATTGAAACGCAGGTAATACATTAAGGAAGTAAGGATACCGCAGGCTCCCAAAGTCGGTGCCGTACACATGAGACCTCCCGCGGCATTCTCTTCACATGTTGCGTAAGAATAAGCAAGGATATAATCGTTTTTGTTTTCGGCTTTTTTATACAGGTTTTTCGCAACTCTATAGTAATTCAGCTCTTTATTTATCAGTCCTTCTGAATTTAAACCTCTGTTAACCGTATCAAACATCACTTCCAGACATTTTTTCAGATGATCCTTAAGATCAGGTTCGTGAGTTTCAGCGTATTCAATCAGAGTAACATTATGTTTTTTCAGGTATTCCTTTATTTCCGTAAAATTGTTTTCCTTATAGATATCATCAAGATCATGACAATCATATTCTTCAATTGAAACAGCACCGCCACCCAAAGATTTTCCATGCCAGGTTTTATAAACTTCATCATTTTTATAACCTGTAATGTTCATGATGTTTTCCTTAGTGGTGCGATCATAAACAAAAGAAATCTCATCAGTTCCCAAAGCTCTTCTGATGATATCAAGTGTGCCATGTCCCATGGCTGTTAAAGCTAAAGATCCGCCTAAAACTATCTCATAGCGTTCACAGTCTTTAAAATGTTCCTTATAGTAACTGGCGATGCGATAAGGAGCTATCGTATGAGAACTTGAGGGACCATAGCCGATCCTGTATAAACCTTTAATTGCCTGCATATCTTTCCTTCCTGCACATCCTTACGATAAACATTTCAAAACGTTCATTATCTTTTAATGAATAATCAGATTTGGCAGCAATATCCAGATCCGACAGCTGCTTAAGCAGATAAATGATCTGTTTCATATCAAGTTTGTTTAATGCTGTTAAAGCCTTGTCATAACGATATTCATTGATGTTGTTTTCAGAAATAATATCTCTCTTTTTCATGCCGAGAGAATTATAATAAGCGATCTGATAAAGAAAACGCAATTGACCAGCTAACAAGGAAATAACACTTAAAGCAGAATCACTATCCGACAGCATCTTTCTTTCCAGTGCAATGGCTTTAGAAAGATCCTTATCAGTTAAGGCGTTGATCAGATCAAACGATTCGTTATCATCCGATCGGGAACAGAGCTTTGATACAACTGTCGGCGTGATCTGTTCAGGATATAGTTTGAGAACTTCAAGATTGTGTTCAAATAAAGTCGCACTTCTTTTACAGATATTATTCAAAAGATATACAGCATCAGAAGAGATATTGAGTTTTTCTTCGTTTATTCTGCTTTTGACATAGGAATTGAAGTTCTTATAATCCATGGAATTCAAAACGATATTCTCCGCATTATGTGAAACCAGCTTATAAGCTTTTAACCTGCTGCTGAAGTTATTGGCAAAGGTATATAAAACCAGCTGACATTCATAGATAGGATTATTGATATATTTTTCTAAAAGAATATATTCATTGTCTTCGATCTTCCTGATAAGAAAATAAGGTTCATTGACTAAAACAATCGAACCTTCCGAAAATAAAGAATTAACCTCACAGGCTTCTAACATGATATCAATAGAAAAAGCTTTATCAGAGCCATCAAACCTGGTTACTTCCCCTTCACTTTCGGAAATGATCCTGCTTATCCTTTCCCTGATAAAAAATTCTTCATTGCCTTCAATTACGTAAATCACGACTTAATTATAACAAATTCGCCCTTCCCGGTTTTAAGCAGATCGTAGTACTTTGTAAAGTAAATACTGACCGTTGAAGAGTATTTAGTCACATAATATCTGACCAGATATTTTTTTAATGTCTTTAGTACAGATTCATGAGGATGACCATATAATCCGTTGGTGGAAATGATCGCAAAATCAGGCAGGAAATACGAAATAAGCTTTTCACTTGTCCCTGTTACCGAACCATGATGAGCTACTTTAAGGAAATCGATATCAAGCTGTCCGAAATCTCTTACCAGTATATCATCGATCTGCTTGGATATATCTCCGGTAAATAAGAATCCTTTATTATCGATATTGAGATAATAGACCAGGGAATTATCATTGTCGTTATCATAAGTACCCAGATCAAGATGATCAAAATAAAGACCATGCCAATTAAAATCTTTTCCTTCAGTTATTACTTCCTTTACTCTGAAATCTTTCTTTAGTGCTTCAACATTTCCTGAATGATCGGAATCTTCATGCGTAACGATCAGATGATCGATCGTATATATTCCTTCTTTCATCAGCTCGCTTCTAAGTTTGTAATAGTTAAATGATGATCCGGTATCGATCATTATAGCCGAAGGTATAAAACCTTTTCTGATCAATATCGCATCACCCTGTCCTACATCAATAAAGCTTACGTGTGTAAAAGGAAAATTAATCGGAAGAATTATCAGAATGATCAATAAAACAAATTTCAAATCAAAGTTTTTATAATGTGCGTATTTTCTGAACAGCAAAAAGATAAGAATACATAAAGGCGATATCGAACCACGTAGAGATATATCAAAGGAATTGATGAAGGAATAGATCTGGATTATTAAAAGAAATATTTTTTCAAAAGAAGGTATCAGGATTGTTATTATAGTGAATACGAAAACAATTATCTTCAATATGATCAGCTTATGATAAAGAAAGACGGAGATCAGCCCGCATTCACCAAATAACAAGGATTCTATAAACAAGAGATAAGTCTTGAAATCAAGGTCTTTCCTGATAAAAGTAAACAGATTAAACAGTAGAGGCAACGTTATCGAGTAATTGTTTATCAGATCTTTATTCAACAGACACAATACTATTACTTTGATCGCAAAACGATCTTTACTTTTATCGCTTTTCTTCTTTAAAAAGAAATCAAGGAACAGGAGTAAAAACTTCACTTCGAAAGTAAAAAACAATGAATAAATGGTCATTGAAATAATTCCGATTATCGGTTTCTTGGCGTAGATATAACGGAACAGATAATACGACATCAATCCATAACCGAGATTGTAGTCAAAATCAGATGGCAGATACTGGTTGAAGAACAGCTTGTTTATTATTGAAGAACTTTCGTTATTGAGTTTGGCGATCTGCCTTTCAATGAAAAGACGGGGAAAGAATTTGAATATCACCTTCCCCGCTTCTCCGGAATATAATATGTTTTTACTCAGCTGAGAATCATCATTTACCCGTTCCAACTGAAATGGAAAATAAAGGATATCGCCATGATTTAAGGATAATTGTGAAATGACTTTGACTTTATAAAGAACTTTATCAACGACATAATACTTGCCACTGATATGATCAACGATACCGAAAGGAATAAAATCAATGCGATACCTCTCTATAAGATATACTGATCCTGAAAGAAGAATAAACAGAATCATTTCTTTATAATCAGTAAACAGTAGATAGATACAGCTGAAGATAAAAAGATATATGTTTAAATAATGACAATTCAAAACCAACAGGAACATCAGTCTAAAGACAGATATATTCTTTAAGTTTATTGAACTTGCCATTACCTATTCCTTTAACTTTCATGAGATCTTCCAAAGTCTGAAAACTACCGATATTTTCTCTATATTCAATTATCTTGGCGGCCGTTGATGGGCCAATACCCGGTAAAGTAGATAATTCTTCCAAGGATGCGCTGTTGATAGAAACAAGTTTCTTTACACTTTTTTCTTCGATCACTATGATCTGCTTGTTGTAGAGAACACTCTGATAAGACAGGACATCAAGATTGGCTTCTTCTGTTGGTTTGGCCAAATTCAAAATATCTTCGATCGTCGATCCCAAAGGCAGTTGGTATACACCGGGATTTTTCACCTTGCCTCTTATTTCAACAGATATTGTTTCAGATTCATCGATCTGTCTGAAATCAAGACTGAATGAAAGATAAAAGATCGCGCCTATGATCAGTAAAACTGCGATCAGTCTTCTATACATGTCTTAGGGATCTTGCGTCTGTTTTCCGGAATGATCAGTGCCGTATTGACTCGGGAGTTCTTATAGGTTACTTCATCATATGAAATATCCGGTACAAGTTTATATACATTAGGATCGATAATATAACCGTTAGGAGCTTTAAGTTCTTTTATGGTTACTGCACTGTCATAAGGAATATTCTGGATCGTATAGGATCCTTCAGATACATCGATATATTTGTTTTTAAGCTTGTTTAAGTCAATATCAGGCTCATTAGCCAGATAGTAGTAATATCTGCCGTATGGAACATTTTCTTTGATGAAATAAGCATTTTTGAACTCTTCAACATTGACTTCATCAGAACCTTCATAGCGATAGATTACGTATTTGCGATCCTTTGTCTGCGTTATGTTCAAAGCCCCTGTAACAAATTCGATTCTCTTTAGTTCTTTTCCGTCTTCATATTCCATTTCAAATCTGGCTCCGTTAAGTTTATAGATATGATCAGGATCGTTTTTTACCAGTTTCAAAGTATAGTTTCTGATGGAATTTATAAAATTCACCGGTGTTTCATAACTGTTATCAGCCGTATTGATAATCTTGCAGGGATCGGATGCATATTCATAGCCGTTTGAAGGCCTCGTTTCACAAAGATAATACTTATGCCCCTTTTTAACATCACTGATATGATTGATCTCATCATTAGCTGTTAAAACTGAAGTTATTTTTCTGACTTTTAATTTTCGATATTCACCCATGGTCTGATTCGGATCTTCAAAGACGAAAACTTTGCCTTCTTTGAGAATATTGCCGTTATATCTGATCGTGAATGGAAAGACACCGGTTTCCGAGGCTTTGATGATCGTGCCATCAAGATACTTTTCAAATCTTTCTGATAAACTGATTTCAACTTTATTGAGATCATAATTGGGATAATCTTCCACCAGCATTCTGAACAGATCGACATTTTTGTCTTTCTGCAGGATATACATTGTTTCATTGGCAGAATCTGATTCCAGATCAAATAGTGTAAACTCAGCTTCGGCTATACAATTACCCGAAGTATCTTTTTTGCTGAAGTTCAAAGTTACATATTCCTCTTTTGAAACATCAAGTTTCAGATCGATATCTTTCTTGTTAGAATAATCACCTTCATAGGAATAAAGATCCTGTGATCCTTCTGAATGATAGATAAAAGCACCGTTTCCTCTTCTGATCCTGGATCTTAAAAAGATGTGATTATCTTTTTTATCAGGATCATTGATTGTAAAAGCAAATGAAGTGTCAGATTTGTCTGTGATAGTAACATCATTACTTTCAATCGTATAGGAGCTCAGATCTTCAAAAGAATAAGTATTCTCCTGACCAGCCTTTACATCGATTTTTTCATTTATCGTATTATCATCCTGTTTGTATCCCTCAATTAAAGTAAGCAGATCGTCTTTACCAAAATCTGAGGCATCTTTTCCTTCAAAGGTATAGACATTGCCACTAACAGCTTCCCAGATCATCAGTTGAGCAGAAATAAAATGTTCTTCATCGTTATATTCGTTATAGGCTCTAACGATATTGAATACTTCGTTTTCCGGATAGGAATCCTTGGTATAGACATAATCAAAACGGTTGTAGTTTACTTCCGGTTCAATACAGAATCCTACCTTGTCGGTAACGTTGTTGTAGTACCTTACAACTTTGATCTCCTGTTTCTGATCACAGTTCTGTAATAGGATCTTCAATTGCCACGGTTTCATGTCTTCGTATTCATCTTCGGCAGCGATATATACAAAAGATGATGTAAGAAGCAGTAATATCAGTATTTTTAAAACTATTTTTTTCATTTTCTCCCTCCATATCTTTATTGCCGGAAAAAACGAAAAAACCTAATCGATTTTCACAAAAACCGTATAAGTATTATCATCTGTTATCAGAAATACGGAATATTCCCCGCTGTCATTGGGGTTTAATGAAGAATAATCGATCGTAACCCTCTTGTTTGTCTGGATGTAATTCTGGATATCAGCGATGATAGAAGATACAGATGAACCTCTGACATAGTTAAAATGATCCCTGGTCAGATTGAAGTATTTATCTTCGTATTCAAAATCATGATTCTGATCGTTTTCTTCTTCGACATAAACAGGTTGAGTGGCCTCATTTTCTTCCCTGATATATACCTCCTGAATTACGACTGTTTCAACTATTTCTACTTCTTTTTCCCTGATCGCATAAGGAAAAACGTAATTGTTTTCATCGACTTCCAGATAAAGTGATTTTTCATCAAAATAATAGCGATAAGAAAAATCACTGAAAGAATAAAATTCAAAATAATCTTCAGGCCTGAATTCATCTGTATCATTGAGCAGTATTTCCTTTTTTGGCAAAATAAAAACATTATGATTGAGCTTCAGATCATAGGCTTTCTTTTCATAAATCACTTCTTTCAGATATTCAAATGACAGAATATTGATGATCAGCAAGAACAAAATAATAAGAATTTTTCGCATAAAAAATGAGTAGTTATCCTACTCATTATTGCTTTAAATTGTATAAAATCCTTAACTTATCTTCAGAATTTTGACATCATATGGCTGATCGACCATAACGGTGACCACATCATTGACTCTGTGGCCCATAATAGCCACTGCTAACGGAGTCACATTAGATAAGAAGCCGTTCAAAGGGTCTGCCTCAACGGATCCTACGATCTTGTAAGTGATCTTGTTTTTGGTATCAAGCTCCTGAATATCAACGGTAGAACCGATTCTAACGAAATTAGACTTCTTTTCACTGATCAGTTCTGCATTCTTGATCAGATGTTCGAGTTCTTTGATACGAGATTCGACTTTAGCCTGATGGTCTCTGGCTGCATCATAATCAGCGTTTTCTGATAAGTCGCCCTGTGCACGGGCAGCTTTTAATTCTTCAATTACTTCTTCTCTTGTTACATGTACGAGCGTATCAAGCTCTTCTTTCAGGTCATTAAGACCTTCTTCGGTGACATAGAATTTCTCTTCCATTTATAAGTCCTCCAACTTCACGATTATAACATTTTGTCCTATAGAATACTATGAATTTTAGTTTTAATAAGATCTATGGCAACGATATTTGATTTACCTTGCGGAATGATGATATCCGCATATTTTTTCGTCGGTTCGATAAACTGATCATGCATCGGCTTAACGGTAGTCAGATACTGTTCGGTTATCGATTCAACAGTACGGGCTCTTTCTTTGACATCTCTTCTTAAACGTCTTATAAAACGCTCATCGGCTGGTGTATCGACAAAGATCTTAATACCCTCCAGTTCTCTTATTTCCTGTGTATAAAGTGCGAAAAGACCTTCAATGATCAATACATCACTTGGATGAACGATCTCGGTAACATCGGAACGGTTATGAACGGTATAATCATAAGTCGGTTTTTCGATCGATTCACCATTGATTAGCTTATGAAGGTGTTCGATCATAAGATCGAAATCAAAAGCCAGAGGATGGTCATAATTGGTCTTGGCTCTTTCTTCCATCGAAAGATTGGACTGATCCTTGTAGTAATCATCTTCTCTGATGATGTTTACTGATTTCTTGTTGTCGAATTCCTTGATCAGGATCTTGGCGATCGATGATTTTCCCGAGCATGTACCACCGGCAATGCCGATAACGAGAGGTCTTTTATCTGTCATGATATCTCCTTAATAAGCGCAGGCTAAATAATAGTTATCAATATTGTACTGATGTTCCTCGGCTGTTTTGGCAAAAGCAGTTCCGCCGTTGCACATATCGGCACAGAAGAAGAAATAGCCATCAGTCGTATCCGGATTCAATGCAGCTACGATTGCGATTTCATTAGGATTGCATACCGCTCCAGGAGGAAGCCCCTGATTGGTATATGTGTTGTATGGATCATCTCTCCAGGTGTAATCAAGCGTATCACCTACATGGTAGCATTCATCTTTTGTCAGGTCGAATGCGTAACAGGCGGTAACGGTAGAACCTAAGATCTCCGGTTCATCAAGCCTGTTGACAAAGACGCCGGCGATCTTCTTGGAATCTTCTTCGTCTCCTGATTCCCATTGAACGATCGAAGCTAAAGTGAAGACTTCGTGAATACTGAAACGGGAATTATCAAATTCAGCTTTATGATTGTTGTAGACTTCTAAAGTTCTGTCCAAGAACCTTCTGGTCACTTCATCACAATTGGTGAACTCAAAGAACTCGTAGGTATCCGGGAAGAGATAGCCTTCCAGGTAACATTTCTTTTCGTCCTTATTAGGGTTGGCCTTGAACAGTTCTTCTGTCAGGAACGGATATTCCTTCATATACCCTCTGATCACATCTTCATTATTCCAGTAGGCAAATAATTCTTCAGCATGGACAGTCGTATATTCACCGATCTTTTCCGCATAGGATCTGGCAAAATCGCCGTCATCAAATGAAAGCATCACCGTATCCTGATGGGCGTTCCTCGGGTCAGCCAGGAATCCCATCAATTCATCCAGGGTAGTCTTATGACTGTTTCCGTATTCATCAGTCATCGTGTGCGGAAGTTCAAAATAACCGGCCGCAAAACTGTAACCGGTAAAGACACGGTTATAGTAATAGACGATATCGGAATCCTTGATGATACCTGCCTGTTCAAGTTTATCCAAAGTGGATTTTCCATAAGCACCTTCATCGACGATAAAAGGTGTGGTTTCACATGGCACATTGTCATTTTCACAGATCTGACCGTCCAGGAACTTATTGGTCAGTTTCAGACAGGAATTAACATAGATTATAATTCCGGCAATGATGCCGATGATTATAAACAGTATAACAAATATTAAAATCAGGATCTTAGTTCTCTTCTTCATATGCCGATACGACCTCATCAATCATTTCCAGTTCTTCCGGATCATCAACAGGATAAAGGTTGCCCTCATCATCATAGATCAGAGCAAACAATTCATCATCATGATCCTCTTCATAAACTACTACATACTGTTTATCATTAGCATCAAAAGTGAGATAGATCTTCATCTCCACTTCTTTGCCTTCATCATCCATAATAAAAATCGAATTTTCTTTCATCTTGCATCCTTCTATTAACGAAATAGACTCTCCTTATTAAGGAGAGTACTATTATGTCAATTCAGTTTTATAAAGTTTTCTTCATCATATTTACTTGCTCTCAAGATAATATCTGACAAGTTCCTCGATTATTTCATATCTTTCGACCTGCTGAATATTATTGCGGGCATTCTTGTGTGATGAGATATAAGCCGGATCATTACTGATCAGATAACCGGAGATCTGGTTAACGGCATTATAGCCTCTTTCTTCCAACGCTTCCGAAACTTCCTTAAGAAGCTGCTTCAAATTCTCTCTTTTGATTTCTTCGGAAGTAAAAAGCATCGTTCTTGAATTAGAATTATAAGCCATGGCCAAATCCTCCTTTGAACTTATTATACACTAACAAGTCCCTATAAGATCATCTTTTCAACTTCTTTAAGCAATGTCTGAGGATCAGCGTTACTGCCTCCGCCCTGTGCCAGGTCCGGACGACCTCCGCCCTTGCCATTTGCCTGAGCACAGATCGCAGAAATAAGCTTTCCACAGTTGATTCCGGCCTCTGTTGCCTTGTTTCCGGCGGAAGCGACCATCGATAATTTATCTTCGTTTTGATTGATCACAAAGACGAAACCGCCATCAAGCTTGTTACGGATACCGTTGGCATAATCCTTGATATTGCCTTCATATTTATCCAGACTCAATAACAGATATCTGAACTTGCCGTTATCTATTGCCTTAGATATCAGCGAATTGGCTTCTTCATTGAGCAGTTTTTCTTTGATCGTCTTTAACTGCGCATTCAGATCCGCATTTTCGTTCTTCATCTGAACTATTCGATCATACAGCATGTCTATATTCTTTAATTTCAGTTCGTTCTTGAGCTGATTGAGACGATTCTCATAATCCTTGAAGCCTTCATATGATCTCATTTTCGTGCAGGATTCGATACGTCTGATACCGGAACCGATGGATTCTTCGTAGTTGATCTTGAAGCTGCCGATATCGGCTGTGTTGGATACGTGCGTACCACCGCAGAATTCCTTGGAAACATCACCCATAGAAACGACTCTAACGGTATCGCCGTACTTTTCATCGAATAAGGCGATCGCACCGGTCTTTTTGGCATCGTCGATCGATAAGACTTCCGTATCAACAGGTAACTGTTCACAGATATAGCTGTTGACCAGTCTTTCTACTTCATCGAGCTGTTGAGGTGTGACTTTCTCAAAATGTGTAAAATCAAATCTCGCATAATCTTTGCAGACATAAGAACCAGCCTGCGCAACATGCGATCCTAGTACTTTTAATAAAGCTGCCTGCAAAAGGTGCACAGATGAGTGATTGGCTCTGATCTTCAATCTGTCTTCAGCATTTATTTCTTCTTTCAGGACATCATCAAGAGTAATTGTTCCTTCTTTTACTTTGACATGATGTAAGAATTGCCCATTTGGAGCTTTCTTTACGTCAACAACATCAGCCTTAACTGAATAGTTATACAGAATACCTGTATCGGCACATTGGCCACCTGATTCAGCGTAGAAACAGGAACGATCCAAGGCTACTTCACCTTCATCATCGATCTCATTAACAGATGTACCATTTTTGAATAAACCGGTAACTGTGCCACAATCTTTGGTCATCGTATATCCGGAGAAGAAGAACTTCTGTTTGAAGTTGAGCAGGTCTTCAGACTGATTATGCATGGATTCTTCAACATCCCTGGCGTTTCTCGCCATTTCTCTTTGTCTGTCCATACATTTCTGGAAACCTTCAAGATCACATTTAAGACCCTTTTCTTCGGCTGTTTCGATCGTCATTTCTTTCGGGAAACCATAGGTATCATAAAGTTTGAAGATAACTTCGCCACTTAATGTTCCGTCTTTTGCCTTAGAGATCTCTTCAGCCAAGAGTTTTTCACCGTTAGCCAGAGTCTGGATGAATGATTCTTCTTCCTTCAGGATCAGTTTCTTGACGAAATCTTTCTTATCCATCAGATATGGATAGAAATCTTTCATATTCTCACATACAACATCGACCAGTTCATATAGGAACGGTTTTTCAATGCCGATATTTCTTCCATAGCGCATAGCACGACGTAAAACCCTTCTTAAGACATAGCCTCTTCCTTCGTTGGAGAATAAGGCACCGTCTGCTAAAGCAAAGACACAGGTCCTGATGTGGTCAGCGATAACTCGATAGGCCATCTTTTCTTCAGCATATGACTTGTTCGCATATTTTTCCGCTTCTTTGATATAAGGGAGGAATAAATCGGTATCAAAGTTGGTCTCACCATCCTGAATCAGGGCTGTCAGTCTTTCAAGACCCATACCGGTATCGATATTCTTCTGCGGAAGTTCCTTGTAGTCTTTCCTGTCTACACCTTCTTTGGCGTCATATTGGGAGAAAACGACGTTCCAGACTTCGATATAACGGTCATTTTCCAGTTCTTCAAAGAAGGCTCTTTCGCCCAGACCCTGCGGATCATATTTTTCACCACGGTCATAATAAATCTCTGAGTCCGGTCCGCTTGGGCCTTCACCGATCTCCCAGTAGTTATCATATGATTTCAGGATATGCTTAGGATTGAAACCGATGACTTCGGTCCAGATACGATAAGCTTCCGTATCATCCGGATAGATCGTTACATATAAACGGTCCGGGTCAAATCCGATCCATTCCGGTGAAGTCAGAAATTCATAGGCAAACTGTAAAGCTTCTTCCTTGAAGTAATCACCTATCGAGAAATTTCCGAGCATCTCAAAGAAAGTGTGATGTCTCGCAGTCTTACCGACGTTTTCGATATCGTTGGTACGGATACACTTCTGGGCATTAGTGATGCGGTTACATCTTGGCTTCTCACGACCATCAAAATATTTCTTTAAACCGGCAACACCCGCATTGATCCATAACAAAGTCGGATCATTGATCGGAACAAGCGATACACCCGGTTCGATCATATGTCCTTTGGACACAAAGTAATCAAGGAATTTTTTTCTAACTTCATTTCCACTCAGATAATTCATATTAGCCTCCTGTTCAAACAAAAAAGGTGATCACCAAGGGCGCTTATTGCGCGGTACCACCTTAATTTATAACTCTCATCTTTAACGCAGATCTACGTCAGGCATTACCCCGAATAGCAAGAAGTAGCTTCATTATTCTCACAGATATCTTTTCACCGCCCAGATACTCTCTATACTGCTATAAATAACTACTCATCTTCTCTACAATTTTAGCACAGTTTATTCTCTATTTTGCCAAGAATGTATAATTCCTAACAATCCCGGCGCAAGTAAGATATTTGTCAGCAGCTCAACGATGAAGTTGATCGACATGAAGGCGGAAACCATCGCCGCAAAAGTTGATTCAAAGAATAAGATCAGGCAAAGGAATAAGGTTCCTGTATTGACGATCGGAGCTACGGCAGAAGCTAATACGATCGCCAGCTTCTCGTTTTTGCCTCTTAAAGCCTTATAAACCAAAGCCGAACAGAATCCGCAAAGCGTTCCCTTTATGATACAGACGCTGATCGTAATGATCGGATGGATCGCCAGCATGGTCGCACCGGAAGGATCGGCTCCGGTAATGACCATTAAAGCCACGATCACACCAAATACTGTTCCCATTAAAGCACCTACACCCGGTCCGAATACCGCACCGGCAACGATGATCGGGATCAGAGTCAAAGTGATCGGAAAAGATCCGAAATTTATAAAAGTAGCGACAAGCTGTAATACGATTACTATCGCCGCAAAGATCGCTATCACAACATTTTTCTTGTTATCTCTCATGTTGAAGTTTCTCCTTAAGACCGGTTTTTCTTCTTTCCATCATATTCTTGGTTCCGGAAATGAATAAAGAACCATTTCCAATTATAACAAGTTTATTCTTACCGCGCGAGATGGCAGTGTAAATTAAATTTCTGTTAAGCATCCTAAAATTGTTAGGATTGATCACAAAATAGACGATCGGATACTCTGAGCCCTGTGCTTTATGGACTGACATTGCATAGGCTAAAGATATCTCCTGATATTCCTCCGAAGTATAGAAGACATAATTTCCATCAAAGTTGACCATCAGAGAATTTTCTTTATCATCAATATCTTCCAGGATACCGATATCGCCATTATAGACATCATCAGAAGGACGATTCTTAAGCTGCAGGATCTTATCATCCAAACGATAAATTACCTGCCCTATCTTCTTCTGAGCTTTGCCATAACCGGGTGGATTAAAGGCGTTCTGTAACATTAAATTTAGATTATCGATACCCAATGGTCCTCTATACATCGGTGATAAGACCTGTATATCACCAAGAGTATATCCATTATTCAGATCTTCTTTAATAAAATCCAGTAATTCATTTTCACTGTTTAAATGATCATAATAGAAGACATCTTTTTTAAAGCGATTGAGATCGATTTCTCCATTGATGATATCGCTAGCCAGTTCGATTATTTCCGAGCCCTTATTCTGCCTGTAATTGGCTTTTAAGGTGATAGTTTCAAATATGCCACAATCAATAAGATCGCTTAAAAGGTTTCCCGGTCTGATCGAAGGAAGCTGATTATTATCACCGATGATGCAGATCTTCTTGATGTTGTTTCCCGCTTTTAATAAAGACGCAAACAAGGAATTATCCACCATTGAGAATTCATCGATAATGACCGCATCATAAATTATCGGTTCATCTTCGTTATGAACAAATGTATTTGATTCCTTATCCCATTTAAGCAGAGAATGGATAGTTTTTGATTCACAATCACAGATCTCATTGATACGTTTAGCTGCTCTGCCGGTCGGGGCAACAACGATCAGGTTGGAAAACGGGAAATACTCCTTGAAGATATTGACCATCGTCTTGACGATCGTAGTTTTACCTGTGCCGGGACCGCCGATGATGATCGAGATATCATTCCTGAAGAATGATCTGATCGCCTGTTTCTGGTTTTCATCATATTCGATCCCTAAGGCGTTTTCATTTGAAATAATACCTTCTTCAATAGATTCATCTGTTAAAAGAAGTTCTCCTTTTTCCTTACAGAGGAAATGTGCGATATATTTTTCATCATTGAAATCGGAAGTCAGATAGATATTCTCACCGTCTTTAGTAAGATATTCATCACTGATACATTTTTCAAAAGCCGGAATAAATTCTTCATAAGGACCATATCTCTTTAAAAGTTCAATAAACTTTTCAAATACGATATAGGTATCACCGGTATTGAAGAAATAATCCGTCAGCAGATAGATCAGAAATGATTCCTTGTATTTGAGATCGGGATCGTTGAAATCGATCGTTTTCGCATATTCTTTTACTTTTTCAAAAGAGATGCCATAAACATCATTGTAGAAAGAGAACGGATTATTCTGTCCTACTTCCAAGGTTGCGAGTTCAAAACGGTTGAAGATCCTTCCTGCTTCGGAATTGGTAAAGCCATGAGAGATCAGATGAAAAATGATCTCATTATGTGGATCATCGAGTTGTTTTAATCCTTCAAGTAAGGAATTGATCTGTTTATCGGTAAGATCCAGAGAAAAGATCAGATCCGGATCACTTTTAAGGATCGCAAAAGTATCATCACCATAGGCTTCATAGATCTTCTGAGCAGCTTTCTTTCCTATGCCTTTAAAAGATTTTGAGGAAAGAAAAGAGATGATGTCGCTTTTTCTGGATGGTAAGGCTCTTTCGATCGTCGCCATCTTGAACTGCAGACCGTATTTGGGATGTTCAACATAATTGCCGCTGAGTACATATTCACTTTTCGGGTCATAATCAAAAGCAGGGCCGGTAACAATAATGGTGCCTTCTTCCGTTTTGAACTTGGCGACCATATAATTCTCGGCCTTGAATAATGTATGAACGAAATATCCGTTTAAACTGTCAAAAGTATTATCTGCCATTATTTACCCTGTCGTATAACCATTTATTGACATCGGTCCCATCACGATAGACAGTCTCTATAACGCCACCGCCTAACAGTTCACCATCTTTATAGAAAACAGCCTGTTGCCCCGGTGTAACTGATCTGATCTTATCAGGATAAGTCAATACGGCACTTGTTTCATCTAGCTTCTGAATATTGACTTCATTATCAGCCTGGCGATATCTGAATTTACATTGAATATCTTCTGAATTAAGTTCGCCTATCCAGTTGATATCTTTTATTAAGGCGCTATCTGAATACAGATAATCTTCATTATTGATCGAAGTCAGATAAAGTTCATTCTTAACCACATCTTTTCCGACACAGAAATAAGGCCCCCTGTTGCCACCGACACCGAAACCTTTTCGCTGTCCGATCGTATAGTAATAGACGCCTTCGTGTTCTCCGATCTCTTCCAGAGTATCGATATCGATGATCTTTCCAGGTTTCATAGGAATATAGTTTTTAAGGAATTCTCTGAAATTTCTTTCACCGATAAAACAGATCCCGGTCGAATCCTTTTTATCCGCAATTACCAGATCCAGCTCATGAGCCAGGCTTCTGACCTCGGTCTTATCGATATCTCCTAATGGAAATAAACACTTATCCAAAGCTTTTTTATCGACCTGAGCGAGAAAATAAGACTGATCCTTATTAAGATCGGCAGCCTTGTAGTATCTGATTCCTTCATCAGTTTCAATTGATTTGAAATAATGACCGGTCGCGATCTTGTCAAAACCATTTTCTTCCGCAAATCTTAAGAAATAATCGAATTTAATGTATTTGTTGCACAGAATATCGGGATTAGGCGTTCTGCCCTTCTGGTATTCGTCAATGAAGTTCTTGAAAACATAATTCCAGTATTCTTCGATATAATCACTTCTTAATAGCTCTAGACCCAGTTTATCAGCCACGGCTTTGGCGTCATTGTAATCTTCTTCCTGCGGGCAGATATCGTTTCCTAAGGTATTATTGCCTAAAATGTCATTATTTAAAGCAGAATCCCAGTTACGCATAAAACAGCAGGTAACTTCGTAACCTGCCTGTTTCAATAGATATGCTGCTATAGCGCTGTCAACGCCGCCTGAAAGTCCAACTAATACCTTCATCAAGCTTTTCTGATCTCACCGCAATTTACATAGTGAGGACAACCGTTATCGCATTTGGAGATATTCTTGAGTTTCGCAAACAGCTCGATCTCTTCTTCGTCATAGCCGATCTGCATGTTCTTGTCGTCGATGATGATCGGACGTTTCAGAACAGAAGGATTGTTGACGATGAAATCACACAGTTCATTAAGTGACATTGATTCGATATCGACTCTGTTTTCCTGAATGATCTTCGAACGTTTGGAAATGATATCATCCGTGCCATTGTCGGTTCGCGAAATAAGATAACGGATCTCTTCTCTGTTCAGCAGAGTATTGAATATATTCTTCTCAATAAATTTGAGATTGTTGTCTTTAAGATAGCTTTTGACCTTGCGGCATGATGAACATCCCGGTGATGTGTAGATAACAATCATAATGTTATTATACATCATCATTCCGTTGATTTTAGTCTTTAAATTAGGATATTATAAATAAAGGAATTAGTAGTTCAGTTAAGTGAACCGAAAGAGAGTCTGGAATGGTGAAAACAGATGGTACTGGCTGAATGAATTGGGACCTGTTAACTAAATGGCATCAGTCATTTACGTCTTCCGCGTTAAGGAAAAAAGTTATAAACAAAGGTGGTACCGCGCTATCAGCGCCCTTTATATCACCTTTTTATTTTGAATGGAGGCAACTTATGAAAAAGAGAATGTTGTCGGGCATCAAACCGACAGGACAGCTTACCTTAGGCAATTATATCGGTGCTTTAAGAAACTTCGTCAATTATCAGGACGATTATGAGATGATCGTCTTTATTGCGAACCTGCACTGTATTACCGAATATCAGGATCCGGAAGATCTCAAGAAAAATCTGACCGATGCGGTAGCTTTATACCTGGCTTGCGGTCTTGATCCGAATAAGGCAACGATCTTCCTTCAGACTGATGTTCCGGCTCATGCGCAGCTCGGTTATATCATGGCCTGTAACACCTATTTAGGTGAACTCAACAGAATGACCCAGTTCAAGGATAAGAGCGCCAAAGGTGAAAAGAATTTGACCGCCGGTCTATATACCTACCCTTGTCTGATGGCTGCGGATATCTTGCTTTATGACGCCAACTATGTACCGGTCGGTGAGGATCAGAAACAGCACGTTGAACTGACCAGAGATATCGCGCAGCGCTTCAACAACAAATATGGCGAAACATTCGTCGTTCCGGAACCTTTGATCGCTAAAGTCGGCGCCAGGATCATGTCCCTTACCGATCCATCAAAAAAGATGTCCAAATCCGATGAGACCAATAAAGGCTGCATCTATCTGTTAGATGATCCTAAGGTTGCCAGAAAGAAGATCATGTCGGCTGTTACAGATTCACTCAATGACATCAAACTTGATAAAGAGAATCAGCCTGGTTTATATAATCTGATCGAAATAGCTTCAGCCTTATCAGGAAGAAGTATGGAAGATATCGTTGAAGAATTCAAAGGCCAGGGTTATGGAAAACTCAAAGGCTATGTCGCTGATGTTGTCTGTGATACTCTGGAGAAGATCCAGGGCAGATATAAAGAGATCATTGAATCACGGCAGATCGAAAAAGTACTGGAAGAAGGAGCTCAGAAAGCTTCTGCGATCGCTAATAAGACTCTGGACAAAGCCGTTAAAAAGATCGGCTTGGAGATCAAATATCAGTAAAAATGGAAACGTTCAGTTTCCATTTTCTTTAGATTCTATTTCACCGCTGTTCAGACGATCAAAACGTTTGACGATCTTGTTTGAAGAGATATTCATAGCCGCAAAAGCTTTGGATAGATTCTCATAATCTTTATAAAGTTCTTCACTTCTTTTCTGAAATCTTGCAAACTCAATTGCCAGGTCATTAAGTAAAATTTCTATTTCTCTGGCTTTTTCATCTTTCTTGTGTCGAAGATAGATAGATTTGATAGCTGTTATATAAGCCATCAGGGTAGTAGGCGAAACGATATAGACTTTCTGTTTATAGGAATAATCGATCAGATCCGGGAATGAAGCATACAGATCCGCAAAGATCGCTTCGGCCGGGATAAACATGTAAGCAAGATCAGCCGTTACACCCGGGATCAGATATTTATTATGGATGTCATCGAGGTGTTTCTTGACGTCAATCGTAAACTGTTTACGATAAGCGGCTTTGGATTTCTCATCCAGGGAATCATCATACATTTTCCGATAATTCTCTAATGGAAATTTGGAATCAATACAAAGTATACCGATATTATCTCCACCCAAGATAACCGCATCAGCGATCGATCCGTTTGGCAGATGGTATTGACGATCATAGAGTTCATAATTCGTGCCATAGGCCGCTTCAAGGATCGCATATAGCTCAACTTCCCCAAATGAGCCCCTGCTTTTCTTATCTTTAAGGATACTTTGTAAATTCAGGATCTCTTTGGACAGATCATCGAGATTCTTCTGTGTCTCATCGATCCTGATAAGCCTGTCATTTAAAGAAGTCATGATTTCATTGCCAGATCTGTTTGATTGGATCAGATTGGAATTCACTCTTTCCGAAAAATTGTTGAATTCATCATTAAGTGATCTGTTCAGATCAAAGAAATCCTTATTAAGATTAGCTCTGATCTCATAAATTGATTTACTGAGTTCGTTGTTCAGGTCATTGGTCTTTTTGGCGTTATTCAAAACGATGATCAATATCAGAATGATCGTCACGACAAAAAGGATCGCCATGATAAGCAGAAAAGTATTATTATCCATTATTCGTCAATGTTGTTAAGATAGTCTTTTAATAACTGTAATCTGGTCGCAGAGCGGTCTTCATCATAATCCTTACGTCTGATGATAGACAGTATGAAGACATGTAACGCATACATATTCGCTACGATGAGTGTAAGTAAAGATAAATAGTCAGATACGTTTTTAAGCATTTTCTTCAGCTCTTAATTTATTATACAATTCTTCGGCCGTATTCTTGTTTAAAACGGTCTCTAATTCTTCTAAAGACAATGTCCTGATATTGGAAATCGATTTATATTTCCTTAACAGTTTGACCCTTGATTTAGGTCCTAAACCCTTCACATCATCGAGTACGGATTTATAGACAGCCTTCTGTCTCAGTTTCTTATGATAAGTAATCGCAAAGCGATGGACTTCATCCTGCATATTGGTAAGGAAAAAGAAGAGATTGGAATCCTTCTGTATTTCAATGATGTCATAATCGGAATTCATCATATATGAAGTATTGTGATGATCATCCTTGCCTAAACCGGCGATCGTAATATCCATCATTAAAGATCCCAATACCTCTTTGGCGATATCGATCTGGATTCTTCCGCCATCAACGATCAATAGATCAGGTCTTTGAAGATTATCTTTAAGTACTCTGAAATACCTTCTATACAGCATCTCTTTCATAGAGCTCAGATCATCAGCTGATTCTTCAAGTTTATAGAGACGATAATCTTTCTTGGAGGGTTTGAAATTTTTATAGACGACCATCGCGCCTACGGTATTGGTGCCACCGGTATGAGAGTTATCGAATAATTCAATCCTTTTGATTTCTTTATTGAATATTCTTTTGAATTCTGAATCAAGCTGTTCGTTGTATTCTTCTTTATTGGTTATAACTTTCTTATTCTGATTCAGAAGTTCTATAGAGTTTGTCTTGGCTTGTTTAAGTAACTGATACTTGTATCCCCTGTTAACTGTAAAAGCGTCATAAACGCCTTCAAAATAGCTTAAAAGCTCTTCTGGCAGATAAAGCTTCTTAGGTTTTTCATTTATCTCATAGAACTGATAGATATAAGCTGATACAAAGTTCTCCGCATCACCTACCAGATAATCAATGAACTTATCTGAAGACAGTAATCTGCCATTCTTTACAAATAATCCGGTAATGGCGATATAACCATCTTCCACGTAGTAATTGAAGACATCGAATGTTTCACGGTTATTCTTCTGGACATCCTGTTTCTGATTGGTCTGTTTAACATCGTAGATCAGATCCCTGTAATAAGCCGCATTTTCATAATCAAGTTTCTCAACAGCTTCATCCATTCTTTTCTTTAGATCATTGATGATATCTTTACTGTCACCATTCAGAAAAGAAATGATATCTTCTTTAGTTTTATTACATTCTTCTTCAGGAACATCGATCTTGCAGTATCCGGGGCATTGTCCAAGATGATAATAAAGACAAAGATCGTTTTTTAAAGATGAACACTTTCTGGTCGGATATAGTTTATTAATAAGCTGGACCATATTCCTGGCGGCCCCGACATCAGGAAAAGGACCATAGAGTTTACCTTTATAACGGGATTTCTTTTTCAGTCTTACGACATCCACAAAAGGTTCCTTACAGTCTTTCAAGAGAATATAGGGATATGATTTATCATCTTTAAAGACAATATTGTATTTGGGATCATATTCCTTGATCAGATTGTATTCAAGGATCAGTGCCTCTTTTTCGGACTTTGTGACGATATAATCAAAATCGACGATATTACTTACCAGCTTCGTCGTTTTGTAATCATGAGCGCCTTTAAAATAGGAATTTACGCGATTATATAGATTAATGGCCTTACCTACATAGATGACTGTACCGTTTGAATCTTTGTGAAGATAGACACCTGGCTTCTTAGGTAGAGTTTTGAGTTTTTCTTTCAGTTCCATTACTTGAACTCCACCATCGTTACCGCCGAACCGCCGTCATAGTAATCCCCGTCTTTGAACTCTTTAACATAAGAAAGCTTCTTTAACCTGCTTCTGATCGCCGATCTCAAAGTGCCTGTTCCTATACCATGAATGATCTTGACATTTGACATATGAGCCGCATTTGCCTTATCCAGATATTCTTCCATCATGACTAAACCATCTTCCACTCTTTCCCCGACGATATTGAGTTCAGAAGGAATACGCTTATATGCCTTGGCTACGACCTTGGTCTCCTGTTTCTTGATCTTAGGCATCAGGATAAGATCTTTAAGTTTAGTCTTAACTCTTAAACCTCTGACATCGACGATAGCTGTGTCTTTATTTATCTCACTGATGACACCTATCTGTTCATTATCCTTGATCCTGACATTGTCATTGACTTTGAATTCAACTTTCTCTTCTTTCTTAACTTCTTTTTCCTGCTTAAAAGAATCAAATTCCCGGATCACTTCATCACTGTCTTTTTCATTCAGTTTTTCCAGTTTCTCTTCTGCCTGGTATTTGATCTCTTCTATATATTCATTGAGTTCTTTCAGATATTTATCTTTTAACTTATTCTTTTCTTCTTCGAAAGATTTGATTTTCTGATCATATTCATTCTTCAGATAATTGAATTTCTGTTTTTCGGAATTCAGATCTTCCTTGATTGTTTCATTCTCTTCGATCTGTCTTGAAAGTTTCTCTAATAGTTCTTCTTCCTTAGTTCGATTTAGATTGATATATCTCTTAGCTGATTCAACTATTGCCTGATCATCAAAATACCTCGAAGCGATCTCGATCGCATTGGAAGAACCGATAGAGTCTTCAAGATACCTATAGGTAGGAGTCAACGTATCCATATTAAAACCTACGGAAGATAATAAGATCTCCGGATCATTATAGGAATAGTTCTTTATATCATCGAAATGAGTCGTAATGATAAAGATCGAACGCAACTGTTTGATCTTATCCAGGATCGCTAAAGAGATAGCCTGGGCTTCTTTAGGATCGGTTCCCGAGATCAGTTCATCGATCAGGATCAGTGATTTTTCATCAGCGTTATTCAAGATGTGATTGATATTGGAGATATGTGCTGAAAAAGTCGATAAGGAATCCTGAATCGATTGATTATCATCGATATCGACATAGATCTGGTCATATAAAGGCAAACTTGCGTCCGAGGCGATGATCGGGATCCCTAAATAAGACATAAGAATAGATAAACCGATCGCTTTTAAGGAAACGGTCTTGCCACCGGTATTGGAACCGGAAATAACGATTCCCTGATATGGCGGATATAAACGATAGGAATTGGATACGACTTTTTCAGGATCGATCAGAGGATGACAAAGATCTTTGAATGCAAAATACTTAGTATCATTTAAAGAAGCGCAGATCCCTTGTTTATAGAAACCATATCGGGCTTTCGCGAAAATAACACTTAACTTCAGTAAGGAATCGAAATTTAAAGAATAATCTTCAGCGATCGAAGCGATCTGATAAGACAGTTCTCTTAAGATCCTTTCGATCTCATCAGCTTTTTCACCTTTAAGATTAAGAAGGTGATTGTTGGCTTCAATAAAGCTGGCCGGTTCTACATAATAAGCCAGACCGGAAGCCGATGAACCATAGGTATAACCCTGATATTTGTTTTTATCGGAGTTTTTAATAAGAAATGTGAGTCTGTCATTTCGGATATAGAATGATGGTTCCTGTAAGGAAGCGCCATGTTTATCGATGAAACGATGGGCCCGATTATACAGATCTGTCTCGGCGGAAGTGATCTGTCTGTTCAATTCAGCTAAACGATCTGAGGCATCATCTTTGACTTCGCCTGAATTGTCGATACACTGAGATACCTTATCAAACACTCGGTTATTGAGATTTATCGAATCAGTGTAATCTCTGATCGACATCTCCCCTTCAAGCTTATTGAAGATCTTGACGATCCTTTCACAATGATTATGGAAGACTAAAAGATTCCTTAATTCGATACCATTTAGTAAAAAACCTTTATCGGCTTTTATCAAAAGATCATTACAGTTATATATTCCGTCAAAAGAGATATCATTATTCTCATTGAGCAGCTTTAAAGCTTCGGAAGTCTCCTGAAGTTTTTTGCGTATAAGTAAAGGATTGAAGACAACTTCTTCGTCATTAATGTATTCTTTGGCTTCTAAAATCGGCGTATACTCGCCGATTGTGTTTTTTATGATATCAAGATCAAGATTGTTGTAGCTATTCATTGGTCTTAGTTATGGAGATGATCCAGTTTTTGAAATCCTCACGGTAGGAATCGATATCGAAACCGGTAATTGTATCCTTGAGATTCTGTTCACCAGCTTTGGCGACAAGGAAAGTCAGAGCCTGATCGGAATATTTCGTGATATAGCGTAAGATCGTTTTATCTCTTATCTCCTTACCGTTTTTGATCAAAGGAAGACTTAATAACATTGATAATGCCAGAACGATCAAGGTGGCATTGAGAACACCGAAGACCAGGCCTAAAAACTGATTGAACTTGCCGATAACAGGAATCTTATTCAAAGATTTAACGAACAAAGAAATAAAGATATAAAGAACTTTTAAGATCAGGAAGACGATAATGAAATAAGCAACTGTGTTGATGATCTTATTAAGATTGAACAGTTCATTTAAGGCATAATACTGTCCCTGGGTCTTTGATAGATCGATTATCGGAAATAAAGAGGCTAAGACCGGTGAAGCAAAATATGCTAATGCCAATGAGGCAGCAGTATAGAGGAGATTAACCAGTTCATAGAGAAATCCATGTTTATAACCGATAAACATCATTGCGACATAGATAAGACCGATAAAGATGGAAATGTACAAAAAATATTGTTCTGGTATTTGCATGGCTAAATTTTAACGCAACAATACTAAATATCCAAGTTTGATATACTAATTATATGGCTACGTTCTCTGTAAAACTGACTGATGAAAAGATCGCGATCCTCAAAGATACTTTCAAGGAATATATCAAAAAGAGTCCTAATGAGTATATCGATACTTTCATTCAGAAAGAAGATCTGACGATTTCTATCTATACCAGCAATAAGGTCGTCTTTCAAGGCAATGATGCCTTCTTTTATGCCCAGGCATATCTTGAATCAAAACAAAACAGACAAGCCGGCTCTGATGAAGTAGGAACAGGCGATGCTTTCGGACCGGTCATCGTGTGTGCAGCGATCGTCGAAGAGGATGATTATCCTTATATAACTGAAAAACACATCACTGATTCAAAACAATTGGATGATAACTATATAAGAACTTTAGGTCCTGAACTGATGAAAAAGTTCAAACATTCCCTTCTCATATTGGACAATGTGACCTATAACCGCGTTCATGAGACCAATAATCTCAATGCTATAAAAGCCAAGATGCATAACAAAGCTTTTCTGAATATGAAAGCTAAGGGCTATGACATCCCCAAAGCCGCCTATATCGATCAGTTTTGTTCCGTAAATGATTATTTCCGTTATCTCTTTGATGAAAAAGAGATCTACCGTGACCTTATTTTTGAAACCAAAGCTGAAAGCAAATACCATGCCGTGGCAATAGGATCGATGATCTCACGTTACGCTTTCTTAGACTATATGGACAGACTGGAACAGAAATATGCGATCCGTTTCCATAAAGGATCTTCAGATCTTGAAGGGATCAAAGCTGATACAGAGTTGTTTATATCCAGATATGGAAAACAACGATTAAATGAAGTTGCCAAACTTCATTTCAAGAATTTCGATAATTACCGATGAGTTATAATAACTAAGTCAGATTGGAGAATAAATATGAAATTAAAGAGTTCATTTTTCTACACTTTAAGAGAAGATGTGCGTGATGAAGATTCATTGAGCGGTAATCTCCTGGTCAAAGCCGGCTATATAAAGAAAACCTCTGCCGGTGTATACATGATGTTGCCTCTGGGCTTAAGAGTTCAGAATAAGATCGAAAACATCATCAGAAAGTATATGAATGAAGCCGGAGCCCAGGAAGTCAAGATGCCGGCCTTAATTGCGGCTGAATACTATGAGGATTCAGGACGTATGAAAGGCTTTGGTCCTTCGATCTTTAAGCTCAAAGACCGTTCCGGTAAGGATATGGTCTTAGGTCCGACCCATGAAGAATTATTCGCTTTTGCGGCCAAAAACAAGATCAGATCCTATAAAGATCTGCCTTTCAATCTTTATCAGTTCCAGACCAAATACAGAGATGAACCAAGAGCCCGATTCGGCTTAGTCAGAGTCAAGGAATTTGTAATGAAAGACGCCTACTCTTTTGATACAGATGAAAAAGGTCTTGATGTATCCTATCAGAAGATGTTTGATGCCTATAAGAAATCATTTGATGAAATGGGCATCAATTACCGGATCGTCAAAGCCGATACAGGTGTAATGGGTGGGTTGTTATCGGAAGAATTCCAGGCTATTGCCCCACTTGGTGAAGATACAGTAGTCTATTGCGATTACTGTTCATATTCTTCAAATCTGGAAGTCGGTGAAACAATCAGACCTGTAAGAGAATATACAGAAGATAAAAAAGAAAAAGAACTCGTAGAAACACCGCATTGCGAAACTATAGAAGATGTTGCCAAGTTTCTGAAGAAAGATATGGCTGATACCGTCAAAGCATTGATCATGAATGTTGATGGTGAACTGGTCATCTTCTTCATCAATGGTGAAAGAGATCTCAATGAATCCAAAGTTTTAAAACTTCTTAAAGGAAATGAACTTAATTTTGCGGGCGACGAACTGATCGCAACTTCCAATGCGGTTCCGGGTTATTGCGGACCAATTGACCTCAACTGCAAAGTCGTGATTGATAAAGAAGTTCTGGAAATGCGCAATTTCGTCTGCGGAGCCAATCGGAAAGGTTATCACTACATCAACGTAAATCCGGAGGACATTAAATATGACCTGGTCGGAGATATAGTCAATACCAAAGACGGTGATTTATGTCCGCTTTGTGGTAAGCCATTAAAATTCACTAAAGGCATCGAAGTCGGCAACACTTTCAAACTCGGTACAAAATACTCCAAAGCCATGAATTTACAGTACGCCGATGAAGAAAACAAACTTCAGGATGTCTGGATGGGATCATACGGCATCGGTATTGGTCGTACAATGGCAGCGATCGTCGAACAATCCCATGATGATAAAGGTATCGTCTGGCCGGACAATATCGCGCCATACAAATATATCATCTTACTCATGAACAGTAAGGATGAGACTCAGATCAAAGTCGCCAATGATTTATATAATAAATTTAATGAACTTGGTGAAGAAGTCATACTTGATGACAGAGATGAAAGACCGGGCGTCAAATTCAATGATGCTGAACTGATCGGTATTCCATATCGTATCACTGTCGGCAAGAAAGCTGGCGAAGGTATCGTCGAATTCAAACACCGCACCGATGAAAAAGCTCAAGAAATCACAATCGATGAACTCTTGGCCAAGATCAAACAGTAACTAGATAAAAGAACCGCTTACGATCATAACGTAAGCGGTTTTTCTTAATTCTTATTTTCTGTTTTTGATCTCATCGGCAATCTTGGCAACGAAATCTTCCAAGCTCATTGATTCAGAACCTTCCTTGCCGTAACATCTGACATTGACAGTTCCGTTTTCAACTTCACTGTCACCGACAACGATCTGGTAAGGAATCTTGTTCATCTGCGCTTCTCTGATCCTGTAGCCGAGTTTTTCATTTCTGTTATCGACATGGACTCTGGCACCAGCTTCTTTCAAAGCATTATTTACCTTGCAGGCATAATCTTCATGTCTTTCAAAGTGAACAGGAATGATAACGACCTGTTTCGGAGAGAGCCATACCGGGAATGCACCCTTTGTTTCCTCGATAAGGTAAGCCGTGAATCTGTCGAATGTACCGAATATAGCACGGTGTAAAACGACCGGTGTCTGTTTTTCACCGTTTGAATCGATATAGCTGAGTTCAAATCTTCTAGGAAGCAAGAAGTCCAGCTGGCAGGTAGATAAAGTGATTTCCGGACCGATAGCCGGTTTGACTTCTACGTCAAGCTTTGGTCCATAGAAAGCTGCTTCCCCTATCGCTTCAAAGTATTCGACATCTAAGGAATTCAGGACTTCACGAAGCTTAGCTTCGGCTTCATTCCACATATCATCATCGTCAAAATATTTTTCTTTATCAGACGGATCTCTCAAGGATAGTCTGAACTTGTAGTTCTTGATACCGAAATCACGATATACATCAAGGATCAGAGTAACAACCTTACGGAATTCATCAGCGATCTGATCAGGTCTGACGAATAAATGCGCATCATTCTGGCACATGCAGCGGACTCTTTCAAGACCTTTAACGGCACCGGATGCTTCATAACGGAAGTCGGTAGCGAATTCACCGATTCTTACCGGCAGATCTCTATATGAATGTAACTTGTTCTTATAGATCAGCATATGATGAGGACAGTTCATCGGTCTTAAGACGAATTCTTCATTGTCGACTTTCATCATTGGGAACATGTTGTCTTTATAATGATCCCAGTGGCCGGAAGTCTTATAGAGATCAACAGTACCAACACATGGCGTGTAGACATGTTCATAACCGAGCTTCTGTTCTTTTTCGTAGATATAATTCTCTAACTGTTTACGGATGATCGCACCATTTGGCAACCACATCGGCATACCGGAACCGACCAACACATGAGACATGAACAGTTCCTGTTCCTTACCGATCTTGCGATGGTCTCGCTGTTTGGCTTCTTCGATCTCCTGCAGACACTGATCAAGGTCTTCTTGTGTATAGAAAGCTACACCATAGATACGCTGAAGCATCTTGTTGTTTGCATCGTTTTTCCAGTAAGCTCCTGAATACTTAAGCAACTTAAAGAACTTGATCTCTTTAACTGATTCAACGTGCGGGCCACGGCAAAGATCTGTGAAGTCTCCCTGTGAATAACAGGAAATTACTGTAGAATCATCCATGTGATTGATCAGATCTATCTTGTATTCATCATCCTTGAACATCTCCAGAGCTTCTTCACGAGTTAATTCTCTTCTGACGATCCTCTTTCCATCTTTGGAGATCTTCTTCATTTCCTTTTCGATTCTTTCAATATCTTCATCCTTGATGACATCATCACCAAGATCCATATCGTAGTAGAATCCTTCTTCGATAACCGGCCCTACCCAGAACTTGGCATGCGGATAAAGATGTGAAACAGCCTGAGCAAGCAAGTGCGCACAGGAATGGTTTAACACAGATAGTTTTTCGTCTTCTTTAATGTTGATCATTGTCATAGCCTCCCTAAAAAACAAAAAGGTGATACTAAGGGCGCAAACAGCGCGGTACCACCTTATCTTCTAACTTTAACTCTTAACGCGAGTAAACGTCATCCCATTACGGAGAAACTGATAAGTAGTAATCATGATCTCTGTTGACTGTTTGCACCAACCACAGTCTCTCTTTAAACATGAAGTATCATGATCATGTCTTATCGCGTTTATAGAAATATTATAGAAACTATAATATGAATTTTCAATATTGAGCAACAAACAAAATTAAATCCGAATAACGAATTTGTTAGCTAATACAACAAATCAAAAAAATAGAAGCTTTTTAAGCCTCTATTTCTTTGTTGTCTTCTTTGCTGGAGCCTTTTTAGCTGGAGCAGCTTTCTTAGCAGGTGCAGCCTTCTTAGCTGGAGCAGCTTTCTTTGCAGGAGCAGCTTTCTTAGCAACTGTAGCTTTCTTAGCAGTTGTAGCAGCCTTCTTTGCAGGAGCAGCTTTCTTAGCAACTGTAGCTTTCTTAACAGCAGTAGTAGCAGCCTTCTTTGCAGGAGCAGCTTTCTTAACAGCAGTAGTAGCAGCTTTCTTTGCAACAGCCTTCTTAACTACTTTTTTAACAGCAGCGGCTTTCTTTGCAGGAGCAGCTTTCTTTGCAGGGGCTTTCTTAGCCGGTGCTTTTTTAACTTCTTTCTTTTCAGCCATTTTAAATTTATCCTTCCTTCTTTTTTTACTGAGGTTCTTACCTCATAGAATAATTATAATTACTTATTTTTTTAAAAACAATATTTTTTTATATCAAGTATTCATTCAAAAAGTTAGAAATGTTTACATAATAATTTGGATCATTATTACACTCAGTATGACCGGCACCGGTTACCGGATAAAATTTATTCACACCTTTGTTGTGATTATAGTTTTTGATCGCATGATCATATGGAACTAAACTGTCATCTTTTCCATGAACAAACAGAATCGGAATTTCATTTTCTTCCAGGCACTCTTTAGGTGATACATCATCGATAGAGAAGCCAAACTTTTTCTTCATTTTATTATCGATCATTTTTAATACAGCGTCAGTATAAGAAATCTTATAATTTGTTCTGATATAATGATCAAGTTCTTCACGTAAAGAACAGTAACCGCAGTCTTCTACGATGCATTTAACGTTATCAGGAAGATCATAAGCACTTGACATCATGACGGTAGCAGCACCCATCGATAAACCGAATAAAGCTATAACTACACCGGGATACTTCTCATTGAGGTAATCGATCCAAAGTGTAAGATCCTGTGATTCTTTCAGACCGTAGGTATAATAATCTCCTTCCGAATCACCGGCTGCTCTTTGATCGATAAGAAGAATATTGTAACCTAACTTGTCAAATTCAAAAGCACGAGGATACATGAAAGCTTTTGATGATGAGATACCGTGAATCATGATCATGTATCTGTTGGTATCGTGATTGTGCATATCATAGGCATTGAGTTTGAGTCCGTCAAAAGAAGTAACTGTTACCTGCTCTACATGTGAATCAATTAGCCAATCCAGATATTTCTGTTCCACGATATCCTGTTTATCACGACGCGAAAAAGTATTCTTGAACATCTGATCGGAAATCTTCTTATAAGCCAGATAGGATACGACACCGGTCAGTCCGGCACCTTCGATGATGGTAGAAAATTTCATTACGCGATCTCCTTCTTCTTAGCTGATAAAGTATCATAGGAATTCTGATAATTGCGCAGTTTCTCTTTTTCTTCTTCGACCTTCTCTTTTGGAGCTTTGGATAAGAACCTCTCATTACTCAACATACCGTTAGATCTCTGAATCTCAGATTCCAGACGTTTGAGTTCTTTATCGATCTTTTCCAGTTCCGCTTTCTTATCGACGATCTCATTCATGATGAATGAAACTTTGCCGAAAGTCGTCGGACGGACGATCGTTTCTTCATCAGTTGCTTTGATCTCTGCTAATTTGGTCATACGGTAAAGGATAGCTCTTAAGGAATCATCAAGTTCAAAACCATCGATCAGGACATGCAGCTCTTTAGAAGGCTTGATGTTGTTTTCGGTTCTTAATTCTCTGGAGATCTTGATGATCTGTAAGATGTTGTCGATAGCTTTAGCTTTTTCTTCATCAATACCTTCATAGATCTCAGGCCAACTTTCCGTCATGATTGAAACTTCTTTTGTTCCATGGATATTCTGATAGATCTCTTCCGTCACAAACGGAATAAACGGATGTAACAGTTTAAGGATCGCGTCCAGAACATAGATAAGTGTATTCAAGGTCTCGTGTTTAACATTAAGATCTTCTGAATTCAAAGCTGATTTTGTGAACTCGATATATGATGAACAGAAATCATTCCAGACGAAATCCATTATCTCATTGCCGGCTATCGCCAGTTCATAACGATCAAGATTTACGGTAGCAGTCTTAATGACCTGATTCAGTCTGTTAACGATCCAGTGATCGATCTCTTTAAAGATCTGAGGTTTTTCATACTTATAGGTCTCATCACAATTCATCAGGACATATCTTGACGCATTCCAGAGCTTGTTTATGAAATTCCAGCCGGCTTCCATCTTGGCTGATGAATAGTTCATATCAAGACCCGGAGTAGAGTTGGTTGATAAGAATAATCTCAAGGCATCAGCACCATACTTATCGATCAGATCGATCGGATCGATTCCGTTGCCTAATGATTTGGACATCTTTCTACCCTGTTCGTCTCTGATCAGACCATGAATCAGACAATCTCTGAATGGAACATCATTGGTGAAATGACGGGCAGAAAAAGCCATTCTGGCGACCCAGAAGAAGATGATGTCATAACCAGTGACCATGCAGGATGTAGGATAGTAACGCTTGAAGTCTTCTGTTTCTTCCGGCCAGCCTAAAGTGGTGAATGGCCATAAAGCACTGGAGAACCAGGTATCAAGAACGTCTTCATCCTGGTGATAGTTTTCAATGTCTTTCGGAGGTTCAACTTCACAATAGATCTCTCCTGTTTCGTTGTGATACCAGACCGGAATTCTGTGACCCCACCATAACTGTCGAGAGATACACCAGTCTTCAATATTCTCTAACCACTGATTGAAGGTCTTTTCAAAACGTTTCGGATAGAAATGGATCTTGGTCTCTTCATTCTGCTGAGCCTTTAAAACATCTTCTGCTAATGGTTTCATCTTGACGAACCACTGATTGGAAAGATATGGTTCGACCATAACACCAGTTCTTTCGGAATGTCCGACTGAGTGAACGATCTTATCAGCTTTAACGAAAGCTCCTTCCGCTTTATACTTTTCTAACAGTTTCTCACGACATTCAAAACGATCTGAGCCTTCAAACTCACCGCACAATTCATTCATCGTGCCATCTTCGTTCATACAGATAGGCATCTCAAGATTATGTCTTAAGGCGATCTGATAGTCATTAGGGTCATGAGCCGGGGTACATTTCATGATGCCGGTACCAAAACCGATTTCGATGTATTCATCACCGATAATAGGTAGTTCTTCTCCATTAGCCGGATTGATAGCTTTCTTGCCTATGAGATGATTTACTTTTTCATCATTCGGGTTAACAACGATACAGACATCACCAAACATCGTTTCCGGTCTTGTGGTTGCTACTTCAAAAGTCTCATCAGAACCAACGATATGATATCTGATGTAATACATGTATGCCTCAACATCCTTATGGATAACTTCGATATTACTTAAGGCTGTTTTGGCTTCCGGATCCCAGTTGATGACTCGTTTTCCACGATAGATCAGACCTTCTTTGTAGTAAGTCACAAAAACTTTCGCAACTGCTGCAGATAAGCCTTCATCCAGAGTGAACCTTTCTTTACGGTAATCAGTAGAGTTACCGAGTTTTGCCCATTGTGAACGGATGAAATTAGAATATTCATGTTTCCACTCCCAGGCTTTCTCTAAGAATTTCTCTCTGCCCAGATCATAGCGTGAGATCCCCTGCTTTTTTAATCTCTCATCTACTTTAGCCTGCGTAG
>JAFRJA010000009.1 GCA_017432545.1 Erysipelotrichaceae bacterium | reverse complement strand
CTTAAGTCAGAGATAAGAAAAGAAAAGGACAAAGATAAAAGACAGGACAGCAAGAATAAGATCATTCATTATTACAAACGTACCCATCGCAGCCTCTTGATGGAGCTCAATACTACGATGGACTACCATCTTATTCATCTCCCTCAATATTGCAAATCTCAGAAATAATGATAATATGGGGTTGTAAAGTTAAGCAGATCACTTTCCTTTATCGAAGACAGGCTGGGGTTCGCAATTGTACCCCCAAAGGCACCAGAGCATTTTTCGAGAATCTATTTCAAGGAAATAGGTTCTTTTTTTGTTCAACATGTGTTTATGCTTTTACTATGAAAGAAGGAATTTCCCTCGGTTAGTCTAATATATATTCATAGATGACTGTTTTTTCTGCGGTATTCAGCAGGAGTCATCGAGGTTTGCTTTTTGAAAACGGTCTGGAAATATGGCTGACTGGAAAAACACAGATAATTCGCAATGGAAGGTATGCTTCTTTTTGAATATCTCAGAAGCCTTTTGGCTTCCTTTATTTTTGCTTCAACGATGTATTCCAGAATGGTATTTCCTGTTTCTGTTTTGAAATGTCTGGTAATGAATGAACGGCTTCTGTGTACTTCGTTGGCAACATCATCTATGGAGATCACGGCGTTGATGTTGTCCTGTATGTACTGCATTGCCTGATAGGTTTCTTTGGAGACTCCTTTGGGAAGTTTCACTTCAGCCACTCTTTCGGTAAAATCCATTACCATGTTGTATTGAAGCAGATAGATATCCTCAATGGTTTGACATTTTTCGCATTCCTGGGTATAGATATCGATCAGCCGGTATGCATCCTCGATATCCATTCCGCCGCCAATGCCGGCAACCTTACCTACTACAGCGGTTAATCCGATCAGAAGGTTTTTTGCCTGACGCAGCGGGTCAGAGGCAAGCTTGCCTTGAGGAAGATTTTCGGGATCTGATACACCGGCAAGAAAAGCTTTGAGCTTGTTCTTTTCACCGTCACGGATGTAACTGAGCATCATGTTTTCAAACTGATATGTTCCATGAATATTGCCTTCTTCCTTGCTGGTTACGGCAGTTTCCGTATGTTCGATGGCTAATTTATCGCGGTATTTCTGGCTTTTAATGTCATATTGTTCAATTCTGCTTGTTTTCATATATGCGTACCTTAACTTATAATATTATATCCGATATTGAAATACTATGAAAGGGCTTGCAAATATAATGAGAATGTAAAATAGCAGAGGTGTGTTATGAAAAAGAATATTGAACTCTTAGGAAACAGCTTGTTTGAGAAGAAAATCATGAAATCAAGGATTACATCCGACAAGGTTTCAACCAAAGAAAAGATATTTGGACATCTGATCGGACCTCTAGGTCTCATATTTGTGGTCAATACAATTGCCGCGCTGGTTGAGAAGTTCTTTACCCAGCAGGTTGGAGCGATGTACGGTGTTCAGAATGTTGAAATGGTAAAGGTCATGGGAGGACGCTATGAAATCGTCATGACTGTTGCAAAGGTACTTGCTGTCGGAGTCGGTCTGTTAAACGGATGGCTGATGCAGCATACCAGATCTTCTCAGGGAAGGATGAGACCTTGGTATCTGATATTCGGTTTCATATCGATCGCGGTCGGAGGATTGATCTTCCTGTTTCCGGGTAATACGCTTGGCGAATCGTACTGGTATTATTTCTTTTTCCTGCTTATCGTTTATCATACGATAGGCAGTTCGTATTTCCATCTGTTCAGAGAAAACATCGTTTCTCTCAGTACCAGAGATCCTGACGAAAAGACCAGCCTGTCATTTATAAGAAAAACCAGCTGGACGCTGATCTCAGGTATCATTATCGGAATGCTGATCAACATGGTCGTTCTGCCGATGTGGCTTGAAAAGGATATCAACGGCTATCCGATTCTCATGGTATCATTATCAGTCATTGCGATCCCTCTGCTGCTGATGGAATACTATTACACCAGGGAGAGAATCACCGAAGATGTTGCGGAAGAGGTTGGAGCAAGCGAGGAAAACAATATACCGCTCAAGGAACAGATGAAAGCCTTGTTTACCAATAAATACTATGTGATTCTGATCATTATTGCGACGGTTCAGGGCATCGTCGATAACTTCAAGGGTGGAAACGTTCAGTATTTCTATATCAAGTTTCTGCTTGGCGGAGCCGAGAATCCGTATATGTATACGATATATCAGGTTGTTACCGGAATTCCGTTGGGAATCGGCGCTTTTGCCATATATCCTCTGGTCAGGAAAATGGGAATCAAGAATCTGACGGTCTGCGGTTACGCTCTTGTTCTGATTGGCAGCATTATCGGCTGGATGATGCCGGATCAGCTTGTTCCTGCCGCAATCGGAGGATTCATCAGAAATGTCGGATGGCTGCCGAATGCCTATATTTTCGCTACGCTTATGTGTTTCGCCTTCGACAGTATCGAATATAAGTCCCATTACCGTCTGGAAGGACTGATGGGTGTTGCGATCATTGCAGCTGTGCAGGCCTTGATCTATGCACCTTTTGCAGGCGGATTTGAATCCTCGATCCTGTCTTTGGGATTTGTCGATGTGGAAGGAGTCGTGCCAAATGCTGAAGTGATCCGTTTCATGACCATGTCCTTTTATCTCTTTGATATCATTCTGGCAGCTGCGGTGGTGATCCTTCTTCCATTTGTCGATGTGGAAAAACATCTGCCGGAAATCAATGCTGAATTGTTAAGACGCAAGAAAGAAGCAGAAAACGGAAACATAAATCACAAAGAGGTTACAATCCATGATGAGAAAACGAATCAACGATAATTGGATCTTTCAGAAAAAGGGAAGTGATCCTGTTTATGTGGATCTTCCCTTTGATGCGATGATACACGAAACAAGAGACGCATCTTGTTTCAACGGAATCAATACCGGTTATTTTCCCGGCGGGGAATACAGTTATAAAAGAATCATTGAACTCTCTGAAGACCTGATCAAAGACAAAAACGTGTCTTTGCATTTTGAATGTGTCTATCAGAAAGCGTCGGTGAAGGTCAACCGGAAAGAAGCGGCATACCATTCCTACGGTTTCACGCCATTTGATGTCGATATCAGCCCATATGTACATGCAGGAAACAACGAGATCGAGGTTCTTGTGGATAATTCTCTGGAACCGAACTGCAGATGGTATTCAGGCAGCGGTATCTTCAGGGATGTTTTCTTGGACATCAGAGAGCAGATAAGGGTAGAAAAACTTCGCATCGAAACGATCAGCATCGATCCCGCCATCGTCAGGATCGATTCGGACGCGGATGAATTGGAGATCCTGGATGCGGATGGACACAGTCTGATCAAAACTGTTCCCGGTGAGATCAGGATCGCTGATGGGAAATTATGGAATAGCGAATCACCTTATCTATACACCTGCATTGCCAGAAAAGGAAAAGATGAGATACGAAACACATTTGGAATCAGAAAAATGGAATGGAGTGCCGAAAAAGGGCTGCTGATCAACGGTGAAGAGGTTCTGCTCAGAGGTGCCTGCATCCACCACGATCACGGAATATTGGGAGCTTGCGAGTACCGCGAAGCGGAGGAAAGAAGGATCAGGATCCTGAAAGAAAATGGGTTCAACGCGATAAGGATGGCACATAATCCGGCATCGGCGATCCTCATGGACATCTGTGACAGCATGGGCATGTATGTGATGAATGAAGCATATGACGGATGGTATACTCCCAAGACCTATCACGATCATTCCAGAAGCTTTGAGAATGACTGGAAAGAGGATATGACCGCCATGATCGAAGCTTCCTATAATCACCCTTGTATCATCATGTACAGCATCGGGAATGAAGTCAGCGAAACGGCGGAAAACAAAGGCGTGGAAGTCTGTAAAAAACTGACCGGGTTTGTTCATTTTCTGGATCATACCCGTCCGGTCACGGCGGGGATCAATGTGCTTCTGAACGTGTATGCAAGGATGGGGATCGGCGTCTACAAGGAAAAAGGCGAATATAAGGCCGAACCTTTGAGAAACAATAAGACCTATAAAGAAAAGAAGACCGGATCGGCATTCTTCAATGTGGTAGCCCAGAAGCTCGGCGATCTGCTGTTTTTCATGAGCAGGGGAAGCAAAGGAGACAAGGCTGTCGCAGGCGCAGCGAAGGCACTGGATATCATCGGCTATAATTATGGATCGGGAAGGTATGATGAAGATGTCGAAAAGCATCCCGAAAGGATCATGGTTGGTTCAGAAACGATGGTCAGGGATCTCCCTTATAACTGGGAAAGAGTGAAAAAGCATCATGCACTGATCGGAGATTTTGTCTGGGCAGGATGGGATTATCTTGGGGAAGCCTGTATTGGTGACTGGACCTATCATTCCTACGAGGGACTGCCGCTGCTGGCAGGTCAGGGAATGATCGATATCACCGGGAAGCCTTTGGCTTCCATGGCTTTCATGCAGACGGTATGGGGTTTGAGAGATAAGCCGTTCATTGCGGTCAGACCTCTGAATCACGCTTCAGAGAAGCCATCGACCGGTTCCTGGCAGTTTACCAATGCCATAGACAGCTGGAACTGGGAAGGATACGAAGGAACAAAAGTCATCGTAGAAGTCTATTCTCCAGGTGAGAAGGTCCGTCTGATCCTTAACAAGAAACAGGTCGGAATGAAAAAACTGAATCATTACAAGGCAGTCTTTTCTGTTGTTTATGAAAACGGAACACTGATTGCGGAAGCTTTGGATGAAAATGGAAATGTCATTTGCATTCATTCTCTCATTACAGGAGAAAAAGAAACTGTATTATCGATCAGACCTGAAAAGAATATCGTCCATGCAGGAGAACTGTTCTATGTCCCAATCGAATTTACGGACGGACATGGCATTCTGAAACCATATGTGGAAGAGAAGATAGAATTGAATGTTCAGGGTGGTACGCTGATGGGATTTGGCAGCGCTCTATGCAAGAGTGACGAACTGTTTGATAAAACATACCACGACAGCTATCGCGGAAGAGCCCTGGCTGTCATCCGTGCAGATGATGAAAAGAAAGTCATTATCGAAGCAACAAGCAAGAGCTATGGAAAAGCCTGTGTGGAAATCGAGGTGAAAAAATGAAAAAGTATCAGATCTTTGGCGCAAGGACGCCTGAGGAAAGTCAAAGAGAACGTGATCATCGGATACTGGCTAGGAAAGCGGCGGCAGAAGGGTTTGTACTGTTAAAAAATGACGGCGTACTTCCTTTAGACACAGGAAAGATCGCTTTATATGGCCCGGGAAGCAGAAAGACAGTCAAAGGAGGTTCCGGCAGCGGCGATGTGAGAGAACGTTACAGCGTTACTATTGAAGAGGGCCTGAAGAATGCCGGTTTTACTTTTCCGACGACTTTATGGATGGATCGCTTTGAGAAAAAATATGAAAATGATATTGAAAAATGGCGTTCCGATGTCGAAGAGGCGATCAAGGGCTATGGTCCGTTGAAGACGATGGAGATGTTCATCAGGATCGGCGATTTTCCCAAACCTTATCCGTCCTGTACGCCGATACTTTCAGATGAATTGACTGATGAGACCGATACGGTGATCTATGTCCTTGCCAGACAGGCTGGCGAAGGTGCCGACAGACGCGTTGAAAAGGGAGACTATCTTTTATCGGATATCGAAACCGAAAGCCTGAAACTGTTATCAGAACACTACAAAAAGCTGATCCTGGTACTCAATTGCGGAAGCGTGATCGATCTTTCTGTTTTGGATGAGATCAGGATCGATGCTGTTATTTTCTACGGACAGGGCGGAACAGAGGGTGGAAATGCCCTGGCTGATGTCCTGACAGGGAAAGTGACGCCAAGCGGAAAGCTTACTGATACCTGGGCTGTTCGTTACGAGGAATATCCGGGTTATGATAGTTTCGGACACAGGAACGGAGACCTGGACAACGATGAATACAAGGAAGGGGTCTATGTCGGCTATCGCTGGTTCGAGAAAAATGATATCAAACCGAGATTCCCATTCGGCTTCGGTCTAAGTTATACGGATTTTAAGATTTCGGTTTCAGATATCAGTGACAGCGAAGTAACTGTCACTGTGACAAACAACGGGAAAAGAAGCGGCAAGGAAATAATTCTTCTCTATATCGCCAAGCCGGAAGGAAAACTGGATCATGAAAAACGGGTGCTTGCAGCTTTCTGCAAGACGAAGGAGCTTCTTCCTGGAGAAAGTGAAACGCTGGTGCTTCTTTTTGAAAAGAGATATATCGCATCTTTTGATCAAGAAAACAATGCCTACACACTTGAAAGAGGTAAGTATTCCATCATCATTAATGACAGGACATATGGAAACTTCACATTAAATGAAAATCTGTATTGGCCTATCATTAAGAATACCCATGAAGATAAGCACAGCCATCATGTAATGGATATGTTAGGAAGACTGACAGATGAAGATAAGTGTCTGCTGGTAACAGGAGGAGGCTATCCTGTGCGCGCCTACAATCAGGTCATGGGATCTGCCGGTCGTACCTGCACGACATTGCTAAAGAAGGGCATACCGAATATCGTCCTGTCTGATGGCCCTGCAGGACTGAATGTTCTGCCGGAAACAGCTGTAATGAAAAACGGTATTCCGACTTATCCAAACGGACTTCCGGAAGACTGGCGCTGGGGCTGGCTCAGACGAACAGAGGGATTCTTAAAGCGTTTCTTAAGCAAGGGTGAAAAGATCTATCGTTATATGACAGCATGGCCGAGTGAAACGGTATTGGCGCAGACTTGGGATATTGATCTGATGGAGGAAGTGGGAAAGGCGATCGGTAAAGAAATGCTGGAGATCGGTGTTTCCGTATGGCTTGCTCCAGGTCTGAACATTCATCGAAATCCTTTGTGCGGAAGAAATTTCGAATACTATTCTGAGGATCCGATCGTTTCCGGAAAGATGGCTGCAGCAATCACGCGTGGAGTACAATCCATGGATGGTGTCGGAGTTTCGATCAAACATTTCTGCTGCAACAATCAGGAGGATAACCGCATGATGACTTCCGCCAATCTTGATGAACGGACTTTACGCGAGATTTACCTTCGCGGTTTTGAGATCGCGGTCAAGGAAAGCGATCCATGGACGATCATGTCCAGCTACAATAAAGTGAATGGAAAGCATGTCGTCAACAGTAAAGAACTTCTGACGGGTATAATTCGTGAAGAGTGGGGATACACAGGTCTTGTCATGTCTGACTGGACTTCTACCGACCAGTGTTCACATTATGAGGCGATCAATGCCGGCAATGATCTGATCATGCCGGGAAGAAAAGATATCGTCAAAAATCTGGAAAATGCTTTGAAGGATGGAAGTCTTAGTAAAGAAGCACTTGATCGATCTTGTGCCAGAGTATTGGCTCTAATCTTTAAGAGTGCTACATGCAGGGATTTTTAAGGGGTAGAAATGGAAATCAGGATCAGCAGAAATACAAAAGAAAGACTAACCGATTATTCTTGGCAGTTTGGTTTAGGAAACTGTCATGCTTATCTGTTGCATAGAAACGATGTAATGAAACACATAAAAATGGCCCATGATGAGCTTGGCATAAAATATATCCGTTGCCATGGCGTTTTGGATGACGACATGCTGACATATCAGCGCATGGGTGATTGCCGGATGTTTTCTTCTGTGCCGGGTAAAAACAAGATCTCTGAGATCAATTTCCGTCAGGTAGGACATGTCTATGACAATCTTCTTTTCTGCGGGGTAAAACCGTTTGTGGAACTCAGTTTCATGCCTTCAGCCTTGGCGAGCGGAAAGAAGCTGGGATTACACTACGACCCTAATATCACAATGCCAAGGTCGTTAAAGGAATGGGCAAACTATATAAAGCTTTTTATAGAATTCCTTCTGAACCGTTACGGTGCTGAAGAAGTCGAAAGCTGGTATTTTGAAGTATGGAATGAACCGGATCTAAGCTGTTTCTTCGCAGGAACACAGAAGGATTATTTCCGGCTTTATGAAGTTACCGCGAGAGCCATCAAGTCTGTCAACGCAAACCTCAGGGTCGGCGGTCCTTCCACCAGTGCATGCAAATGGCTGAAAGAATTCCTTGCATTCTGCGACAACAATCATGTACCATGCGATTTTGTTTCTACACATCACTATCCCGGTGATGCCTTCGGTAATTTCATCAGTTTCAGCAATGTGAAGCATATGTTTACCGCAGCGATGAGTGCTTTGAAGAATCAGAAAACACTCAGCGATGCCATGACTGATATGTTCTTTCTGCCTGAAGACGCCAAGCGCTGGGATAAAGGAGCTTTGGCCAAAATGGACGAGGAAGCAAAGAAACAGGTCGGTGACAGACCGCTGCTGATAACGGAATGGAATTCCATGGCAGTCTTTGGTTCACCTGTGCATGATGAAAAGTATTCTGCAGCGTTCGCGGTAAAAAGCTGTCTTGATCTGAAAGGTGATACGGAAGCTTACATGTTCTGGTGCTGTTCCGATCTGTTTGAGGAACAGTTCATGCTGCCGAAACCGTTTGTTGGCTCTTTTGGCATCGTTTCCAATGACGGAATCCCGAAACCGAATTTCTGGGCATTCAAGATGCTGAGTCAGCTTTATGAGCAAAGACTTACAATAACGGATACCGGTGAAGTGGATTGCGGTGCTTTTACTGATGGCAAGAATGTTCAGATCCTGCTGACGCCGCAAAGCGGTGATTATTACCGCAACGATCATTATGAAATAGATCTCTCCTTGGATTTTAAGGCAAAAAAAGTCACGATTCAGCGTATCGATGATATCCATTGCAATCCTAAGCGTCTCTGGCAGGAGATTGGATCACCGGATAATCTGACAAAGGCTCAGATCGATGACATCAAAGAAAGATCCAAGCTTCATGCAGAACAGATGCATTTTATGACCTCGAAGGGCAAAACAGACATATCTGTTTCCCTTTCTACCAATGATGTCGTTCTGATTTCGGCGGAGGCCGAAGAATGAAAAATCCTGTATTTAATCCTTATCTTCCTTCATGGGAATATGTTCCGGATGGAGAACCGCACGTATTTGGCGACCGGATCTACCTCTATGGCAGTCATGATAAAGCCAATTCCGAACGCTTCTGTGTGCAGGATTATACTGTCTGGTCGGCACCAGTAGATGATCTTTCCGATTGGAAGTGCCATGGTGTAAGCTACAGGAAAGATCAGGATCCCAGATCGCTGATAGATAAACCTGTTGATCTATATGCTCCGGACTGTGTGCAGGGGAATGACGGGAAGTATTATCTCTATTATTTTGCCGCCGGTCCGAATGCAAAAGCTTTTGGACCGATGTCTGTCGCTGTCAGCGAAAGACCGGAAGGTCCGTTCGAATATCTTGGCGACATCCGTTATCCGGACGGAAGACCGCTTATGAAATATCTGACAAATGATCCTGCAGTCATCAATGATGAAGGAAGGATCTGGCTTTATTATGGCTGGGGACTGGGCAGAGATTTCCGCTCAGCGATATTAAAACCTTTATATGACTTTGTCCTATCGAAACTATGCAACCGAACATTGAAGGATATAAGGAATACTCATCCAAGCATTCTTTCCTGCACTGTCGTTGAACTTGAAGATGACATGTTGACGGTAAAATCAGAACCGAAAGCTGTTCTTGACAGCAAGACTACTGCGGATAAGGATTCAGAACTGTATCATCACGCTTTTTACGAAGCGGCAAGTATCCGGAAATTCAATGGCCTGTATTATCTTATCTATTCTTCGGGAGAAAACAACGAATTGGCTTACGCTACTTCAAGATATCCGGACAGGGATTTCAGATATCGGGGAGTGATCATTTCAAACAGCGATCTGGGATACCAGGGCAATCGGATTGCCAAAAACAATGCCGGCACGATTCATGGAAGTATCGAAATGATCAAAGGACAGTATTATATCTTTTATCATCGCTGCACAAACAATACGGATTTTTCAAGACAGGCCTGCGCAGAAAGGATCGAGATTGCTGAAGACGGAATGGTCGAACAGGTGGAAATGACAAGCTGCGGAATGGGAGACAAATCGTTGAAAGGAATCGGCAAGTATCCTGCGTCGATCTGCTGCAATCTGATCACCAGAAAAACGATCCGACCGGGTATTGGCGGGCAGCAGTCACTGCCGAGAATAAGCGAAGAGAATGGAATACAGTATCTGGCAGATCTTGTTGCAGGAACCGAAATAGTATATAAATACTTTGACTTATCGCAAACTTCAGGCGTTTCCATCAGCGCCAGAGGGAAGGGGACCATCAGAGTAAAGAAGAATGACATCATTGTTGATTCAGATGATTACCAAAATCATTTCTGTCAGGTCTCAGGTTCGGAAAAAGAAGCATTCACCATGACTGTTACTGCAGGAAGAATCGATGTTGCTGCTCTGGAGTTTAAAGGAAGATGACAATGATCATAGTCTTCGCGGTATTAGGACTGTCAGCAGTGATTCTGCATTATTATATTGAAAAAGGAAGCGTTGCATCCTATCATCCGCTTCATAAGGCTGATGCTTTCCAGGTAAGAGTTGCCTGCATCGGTGACAGCATTACTTACGGATTTGGTATCGAAGACTGGAGTTCGTGCAATTATCCGGAGGTATTACAGAAACTGCTGGGAAAAGGCTATTGTGTAAACAACTTCGGGTATTCTTCCAGAACGATCAGTACAAGGGGTGATTTTCCTTATATCAATGAAGGGCTATATCGGAAAAGCATCGAATTTGATCCGGATATCGTTATCATCATGCTTGGCACAAATGATTCAAAACCATACAATGTAGAGGATTCTGAACAGTTAAAAACAGATCTCAACAATCTGATAAAACCGTATCTTGAACACGATATTTACCTGATTTCTCTTCTTCCCGCTTTGGAAGAAAGATTCGAGATCAGTGACGTCCGGATTAGAGAAACGATCATTCCGGCGATAAGAGGAACAGCAGAAAGTTATAGTCTTAACTATATTGATCTGTATTCTGTTTTTCTTAATAGAAGAGATTTGTTTGTTGATGGAATACATCCGAATAATAAAGGCGCGGAATTGATTGCGCAGATCGTATATGAAACGATTCAGAATAGAGAGGTTTAGCTATGGATAAGAAGGGATTTCCTGAGAACTTTATCTGGGGTGCTGCTTCAGCTTCTGCACAGATCGAAGGTGGCTTCGATGAAGACGGCAGAACATTAAGCATCTGGGACATTGCACCTAAGAAAAAAAAGTCCAAAATGGCACCGACCTCCTTTATCGTCAAGGATGACCATATGATCATAGGAGACAGATTTGCAACGGTCATTCAGGTAATGGCGCTTCCTTCTGTATACAACGAAGGACTGTTGTGCTGGTATCTGAACCGGCAGGACATCAAAGTCTTCATGACGACGGAAAAGATCAGTTTCGATCTGGCGAAAGCACTTCAGAAGGATCTCAACGACAAGGAGAATGAAATGAGCCATTCGACCTCTCCGAAGATCCAGCATGAGCTCTCTCAGGCGATTCAGACCGACAGAATGTACATTGACCGTCTTGTCAGGAACAGTGACATTACCTTGAATACGACAATCGTCTTCATGGTTATGGCCGATTCCAGGGAAGAACTTCTGGAAAAGAAGAAGGACATTATCAACCGTCTTGTTGGAGAAAGGTTTACGGTACAGTCCTGCATGGCTATGCAGGAGCAGACACTAAGATACGTTTGTCCGGTGCTTATGGAGGGGATACTGCCTACTGAAATCGAGAAGAACTACGGAATACCTTTGCCCAGTGAGGGCATTGCAGGACTCTACCCGTTTGTCTATGAAACACTCAAGGACAGGGAAGGATTCCTGCTGGGCTGCGAAATGACGAATGGAGGAGTCATCATCTTTGATCCGTTTGCCTACAAGAGGCCGTATTGGGCAAACCGGCACGATCATCAGAGAACCAACGGCAATATGGTGATCGTTGGCAAGTCGGGATTTGGAAAGACCGTAGATCTCAATCTCACGATAAGAAACGATATCAGGGAAGGATACAACGTCGTTGCGATTGATCCGGAAAACAAGATCAACAAGCTGATCAGGAGGTATGGCGGAGCATCGATCTCCTACGGCGTCTCCAACAACATCATCAACGTATTCGACCTTAGGCCTTTATCAACGGATGAGGATGAGACATCAGAAAACTACGACAGGACAAAGGCAATGGAAGAGATGTGGGATACTTCCAACGCGATCAACTTCGTGATCGGACAGGTCAATCAGGTGTTTGCCTACCTGTTTAATGAATTCTCTGATGAGGAAGCGTCCGTGCTTGGAGATCTTGTCAGGGCAGCTTATCATTCCGTGAACATTTCACCGGATGAAAGCGGGAAGTATCCATCTTTCAGGCATATGAAATCTGACGACATGCCGACGTTTTCCACGGTCAGGCAGATCCTGTACAACGCCAAGAACAGGAAACAGAGCGACTTCAAGAAAGCCATCTATGACAAACTTGAAGTAAAACTCAACAGGGTATGTGGGGAATGGGGGATCTACCTGGATGGACATACTTCTCTAAAGTTCGAGTCATCTGATTCCAGGAAGGTCGTGGCATTCGGCACCAAGCAACTGCAGAACGTATCCGAGCAGTTAAGAACAGCGCTGAACCACATCATGTACAACTATGCCTGGTCCCTGTGCATTGACAACGACGAATGGTCTTCCTTCATCCTGGACGAGGCACATGTCAATATCCTGGAAGGAGCGATAGCATCATTAACAGCACAGTTTGTCAGAAGGGCAAGGAAGTACAATACCTGTGTACGTTTGGCTACCCAGGAACCACTTGATTTCGCGGATGAAAGGATCCTTACCCATGGCAAAGCCATCTTCAACAACAGCGCCTATAAACTGATTCTGCATCTGGATCAGGATGCGGCGTTTGAAGCAGCAAAACTGATGACGATGAACGGCAATGAAATGCGTCAGATCATGAGCTACAACAAGACAGAGGCCTTGTTCATCTGCGGAGAAAGAAGAATTCCGATTAGTGTTCTGGCAACAGATAAAGAGCGAAACGAATTCTGAATACCCCCACAAATGTGGGAAAAAATGAAATAAAACTGTAACAGAAGTGAGACTATTTTGAGAAGAAATGGTCTCACTTTTCTTTTATAGTAGAGATGTAGATCCGGAGGTGCTGAATAATGGAAAATGCAATGGATATTCTCACAGAGAAGCTTGTCTCTACAGGAATGAGCAAAGCAGAAGTCGACCATCTTTTGGCGAGGTTTCTGCAGGAAGAAGCGTTTCAGTATGTGGAGTATATCTGCAATCACTTGGGAGAATTGTGGCGAGAAAAAGGAGAAAGCTCAATACTGCCATCTTAAAGAAATAATCCTGGAATATTCCAGGATTATCTTTTATTTGTATTTCTTTGCTGCAGCCTTGAGATGTTCCTTGAATTCCTCTCTCAATATTTGAGGTTCCAGCAGTTCGATGTATTCCATGAACTGCTGTGCCAGATACAAAGCTCCGGTATGACTTGTCTTTACATTCAGAACGAAGTATTCGCTTCCATCCGAGAAAGCGCTCATCTCCGGCCCGAAGATATCGACCATTTGATCCATAATTCTTTCATGGCAACGGAAGGATACGGTCTCCATTTCTCCGGAATACATGAAGAGTTTGTTTCTTGCATATTCGTAGGCGTCAACCGTTTTGGGAAGAGGCCTTGATTTTTCTTTTTCTACCGTGGCATCGGATATCTTGTCCAATCGGTAATGTGTAAAGTTTTCATGCTTTGGACTTGTCGAGATCATATATGCCTTGGAATCCGCATAAACGATATATCTGGGTTCCACAATATATGGTTCTTCTCTTCTTGGCTCAAGCTTTCTATCTCTGTTGTATTTCAGATAAGTGAATCTCAGTGTCCTGTTTTCTCTGATCGCTTCAGACACGATCTCAACGTTGTACATGAGTTCCTTGTTAGATGTCTTCTGAGGATTGGGCATGTATACCTTGTCGGTAAACTCTTTGGCATCATACCTGCTCTGGGTATCCAACAGGGTATCGATCAGCTTCTTTGACTGTTTCTGCGAGATGAAATGGGAAGCATGGATGGCATTGCACAGAAGCAGTACCTCTCCCTTGTCAAACTGTCTCTCTTCTAGAAAATAACCTTTTCCATTATCTGCAACATCGCTGATCTTATAGCCTGCCTGACGCAGTATTTCAAGATTGGAATAAATAGTTCTTCTTTCCAAGTTTACTCCGTATTGAGTCTCCAGAAGCCTCTGAAGATCCTTTGTAGATAGTATATGATTTTCATCGGAATACTTTTTCAGTATATCCAATAAAAGCATGTTCGACTGTTTCTTTTCGGCCATGATAAATATCCTCTTTTTTCATCTATCATTCTATCATTCTAGTCTATCATTCTAGCATTGCTGTCGTGTTTTTTGCATAGACGGCAGACTACCATAAGGTCAACAGCAGTGAGGTTTTACTATATGGAAGAACAAAGTATCTATATTACGATCAATCATCTCGATGATTTTGAATGCACGTCTTTCTTAAGACCCGGGGATCGGCTGATCCTCAAGAAAGACAGAGACAACATCTATGATGATGAAGCGATCATTGCATACAAAGAGAATAAAACCAAGGTTGGATATGTGGCTAATTCCGTCCACTCCGTAGCAAGAGGAACGTATTCTGCCGGCAGACTATATGACAGGATAGGTGATGAAACGGAATGCATCGTAAGATTTGTTATGGCGGAAGAAGAATTTGCGATAGCTGAAATAATGGAATAAAGAAGATGAAGATCTTAATATCGAGGATTAACAAAAGAAAACGGTTCTTCGATCCTGTTTGATGATGGGATGACCTTTGAATTGCGGTTCGACAGGCTTTCTGAAGTGATGTTCGAACAACTGCTGAAAGCCATTGCCGATCAGAATGAACTGGACGGGAATGATATCGGCATCCTTTAT
>JAFRJA010000090.1 GCA_017432545.1 Erysipelotrichaceae bacterium | reverse complement strand
CTGTCCTTTCTTAAGAAGCTGTATCTTTCTCTGATTTAGATATTACAGGAAGCTGATTTTATCAGCATCGTCACCATGCGCTCAGCGAAAAAGTCGGCAACAATATATTTGAATATCGTAATTATCCAGAAGATCGCACTGCTCATTTTCTTACCTGTTTCTGATCAACGCTATTGAAATATCATTCACATTGGTACCGGTAGGTCCGGTAAAAATCAGACCGTCAATAGCCTTCAAGCCATGATATGAATCGTTATCATTAAGGATCTTTTCGAAATCAAGACCTTTATCAATTAACTTCTGATATGAATAGCCATCAGAATATCCGCCTGCCGCATCAGTCGGCCCATCAGTTCCATCTGACCCCACGGACATCAGTAATGCATTCTTTATTCCATCAAGTTTTCTGATCTGTGAATAGACCAGTTCCTGATTTCGGCCACCGAGCCCCTTGCCTCTTACATGGACAACAGTCTCCCCGCCAATGATCAGAGCGATGTTTTCGTTATCGTTAAGATGTTTCATCGCTTCTGAATACAGATAATCACCAGCATCTCTGGCTTCAATGTCGATGTGATCAGTAAGAATGATAGGTTTATAGCCGAGTTTCTTCGCTTCTTCAGCTGCTTTCTCACAAAGAATTCTCACGGAACCGATAATGATGTTATGAGCGTTTGTTGCTTTGCCGGATATCGATTCTCTGATGATCTTTCTTGTTTCATCATTGATCTCTATATCATATTCATCAATTATCTTTAGGGCATCTCCCCCATTGGTCTCATCTTTGACACTTGGTCCGGAACCGATGATATCGAGTTTATCACCTAAGACATCGGAAAGGATGATGCCATATACTTGAACCGGATAGCACAGATCTGCCAGTCTGCCACCTTTGACGGCTGAGAGTTTCTTGCGGATTGTATTGATCTCATAGATACTCAGGCCTTTCTTCAACATCTGATCATTGATCTTCTGCAGTTCATCGAGTTTGATTAGCGGACTCTCAAATAAGGAACTGGCTCCACCGGATAAAAGAAAAAGAACTTTGTCATCTGATTCAAGACTATGACAGAGTTCAATTACTTTCTTGGTGGCCTTGACGCCGTTTTCATCCAGTAAAGGATGACCGGCCTCATAAATATCGACATTATCTATCTCACCTTTGGAATGATCATATTTGGTGATGACGATGCCTTTCTTGATCTTGCGTACTTCACTGGCCGCCAAAGCCATCGCATAGGCAGCTTTACCTACGGCGATAAGATAATACTCTTCATCAGGAAAAGATGATAAAGCACTTTTGACAGCCTTATCCGGCAGGCAGCCTTCAATCGCTTTTAAACAGATCGTTTTCGCATCATTTAACATAGATTTCCAGATGAGAAAGTTTATCCTGATCCAAAGCCAGGATATCACCATAAAGGATCACGACATTGTCCTTGCCATGGCTCTTCTGACCAAAGGCACAGGCATAGCCATTCCTTTGAATATATTCACCGCCGAAAGTCTCACAGTTTGTTTTTACACTTTCGCTTAATTCGATATCATTGAGCTTCAAGGTATCAAACGGGATATTATCGAGATACAGTTCAAAACGGCTTACCGTCGCTTCCTCAACGCTGACCGGTTTCTTTGTATCGTTGATGATATCAATCTTGCCCATGTATTCATTCCAGAAAAAGACATCGATATCTTTTTCTTCTTCCTTGCTTTCAAGAGTATCTTTACTGTTCCTGACCTCAAAGACCAGTCGCATGAAATCAACATTGTCATATCCCGGTGCGATCGTAAAATCATCAAAAGAGAAGACATAATAATCTTCTCTTAAAACGACATCACAGCTGCACAATAGCAGTAATAACGGGATCAGGATCAGTTTTTTCATTTATTGACACTTTTTGAAGCAATTATATCAGAGCCTAAGGACAGTATATCAGAAACGATCACGTCGCCTATTCTGATCGGAGCTTTGACTTCAACACCCTTTAAGGCTTTCATGACATCCATCAGTTTTCCTTTTGGAACCGGTTTTGAAGTAATTACCGGAAGTCTTCTGCAATCTTGTGCCTCTATGGCGATCGTTGTCGTCAGAGTACGCAAAGGATTGAACAGTTCGTTGCGGGCATAGGTCTCACCTCTTGGACAGGAATTGCCGCTGACTCTGATCTCATCGCCTTCCTGTTCAACCACAAGATGACAGCCTTTAGGACAGTTTATACAGACCAGATTCATTCAATCACCTCCCAATGAAGTTCACCCTTGAGATTTTCGAGATCTTCTTTCTTCAGCAAGACCTTCTGCATCTCACTAGGTACGATACCGACTTTCTTCATTTTCTTATCCAGACCTTCACCATAGATATGGATATAGCAGTCTTTGAATACCCTGTTTACTCTGAACATGAATTCAAGATCTCTTCCCTTATGGAATGATTGCGGAACCATGTAGGATACACCATTTGTTACAACATTGGTTATCACTTCCCCATTGTTTGTATTTCCCAAGACATAATCGGCTGCGGCTTTACCGGCCTTCTTGCCTTCCTGTGAGACGTAGTCGACCAGATCATGAACGTGTAAAGCGTTGCCGCAGGCAAAGATGCCTTCGATCGAAGTCATATAGTTGTCATCGACAATGGCACCTTTGGTTCTTGGATCAAGTCTGACACCGATCTCCTCGATCAAAGTATTCTCCGGAATCAGACCGACGGACAATAACAGACAGTCGCAATCGATCCTTTGTTGAGAACCTTTGATCTTCTGTAATTTATCATCTACTTCAATTAAAGTTATATATTCAAGACGTGATTCGCCATGGACCGCTTCAACTGTATGAGAAAGATAAAGCGGTATATCAAAATCTTCCAGACACTGTTTGATGTTACGGGCCAAGCCATTGGAATAAGGCTGCAGTTCCGCTACACCGATGACCTTCGCGCCTTCTAAAGACATCCTTCGTGCCATGATCAGGCCTATGTCGCCGGAACCTAAGATAAAGACTTTCTTTCCGACAAGATAACCCTGCTTGTTCAGATACTTCTGAGCCGTACCAGCCGTATATACACCTTCACAACGGTTTCCTTTCAGACCTATCGCTCCGGCTGGTCTTTCACGACATCCGGTCGCAATAACGATCACCTCAGCCTCGATCTGTTTTAATCCATCAGGTGTCTGCACAATAACGTATTTATCTTTAATTTCGGTTACGGCTGATTCATAAATAAACTTAATTGAATCATTGTCTTTGATCAGATCATAATATTTTTCAGCATAAGCCGGACCGGATAGTTCTTCATTGAAAGTATGCAAGCCAAAGCCATTATGAATACACTGCTGCAAAATACCGCCGTATTCTTTCTCTCTTTCAATGACCAGGATATCTCTGAGCCCGTTTCCATAGGCTCCCAAAGCAGCCGCAATACCGGCAGAACCACCACCGATGATCAGTAACTGATGTCTTTCCATTACAGATCCTCCTTGGCACTTGCCAGTAAGACAGTTGAACCGTCTTTATCCAGTTTGATATCCGTGACTTCTTTATTCAACTCTTCGCTCAATAATCTCAATACCTCAGGTTCACAGAAACCGCCTTGGCATCTGCCCATACCCGGACGACAGCGCATCTTGACGCCTTTGATCGTCGTGGCGCCGCATTTGCGTCTAATGACGTCCTTGATCTGACCCATGGAGATCTTTTCGCAACGGCAGATGACCTTTCCGAAATCAGGATCGCTTTCAATGAGCTTTGCCTTTTCTTCAAAACTCATATAACGCATATCAATAAACGGTTTACGTCTTATATAGTTTTCCTTGACCTTGCATTCAACAAACTTAGGCATGATGATACCTTCGATCACATCTTTGGCGATCGCCGGTGCAGCGGTCAGACCAGGTGATTCGATACCGGCCACATGGATGAAATTGCTTATCTCATCATCTTCCTGGATGTAGAAATCATTGAGATCGATATGTGGTCTTAATCCCGCAAACGTATGGATCAGTTTATTGAACGGCACATTCTTCATTGTCTTGTTTATCTGGGAACGGATATAATCAAGACCTGATCCTGTCGCATCATCATCTTTATCTTCTGTTTCATCAGAGTTTGGTCCTAACATGATATTGCCATGGAGTGTCGGAATAGCTAAAACACCTTTACCTTTAATCGAAGGTGTCGGATAGATCACATGATGGAGATAACTCTCCAGATGATCTAAAACAAAATACTCACCTTTTCTGGTTATGACCTTATAAGGTGAAGGCCTTAACATATTGGTTATATCATCAACATGCGCGCCCGCACAGTTGATGATGACTTTGGTTTCGATCTCATCATTGATCAAAAAATGATCATCTTTCTTTTCAATACTGCTTACTTCGTAATCAAGCATGAGTTCCACACCATTCAGCATCGCCTCTTCCATCGCGGCGATAGTCACTTCAAACGGCATGATTATGCCTGTAGTTGGTAAAGATAAAGCTTTGGTTACACCATCGGAAAGATTTGGCTCCTGCTTCCTGGCCTCATCCCCACTCAATACTTCATAAGGAACATTTCTTTCTTTGCACTGCTCGATCAGAGTATCGAGTTTTTCTTCTTCGATATCATCAGTTGCCACTACAAAAGCACCGATCGGTCCGTATTCGACCTGTAATTCCTTACACAGATCAGGATACATGCGGTTGCCAAGCAGATTGTATTTACACTTAAGTGTGCCCGGTTTTGGGTCATGTCCTGAGTGAACCATGGCCGAATTAGCCCCGGTCGCACCCTCAGCTACGTCATTCTCCTTTTCCAGCACCAAAACCTTCAGATCATACTTGCTCAAGCCATGAGCGATCAGGCTGCCGGTAATTCCGGCTCCAATTATCGTAATATCATACATCATCTTTATTATAAATTATTAGACACTTCACTTTATAGCCGTTTAGGTAAAAATCAAACAAAAAGCTGACTGTATTAGCCAGCTTAATATTACAGTTTATAGAATTCCTTATACCACTTACAGAAGCGGTCCAGTCCCTCTTTAAGCGGTGTTTCCGGTTTGAATCCATAGTCATTCATTAGCGGTGTCGTGTCTGCATAAGTGACCGGCACATCCCCCGGTTGCATCTCCACGAGCTCGAGGTGTTCATCGATATTGAAATCTTCCGGAAGCAGGCCGTTGGCTATCAGACGATCAGCTAAGGTGTAGACAAAATCCATCAGATTTTCCGGATGAGAATTGCCTATATTATAGAGATTGTAGTCTTCCTTCGGACCCTGATCCATGACTCTGGTTATTCCTTCTACAATATCATCGACATAAGTGAAGTCTCTTTCACATTTGCCATAGTTGAAGATCTTTATCTTTTCATTATTCAGTAACCTATTGGTAAAAGAGAAATAAGCCATGTCCGGGCGACCTTTTGGACCATAGACCGTAAAGAAACGCAGACCGGTCGTCTTCATCCCAAACAGATGTGTATAAGTATAGGCCATCAGTTCATTACTCTTCTTGGTGGCCGCATATAAAGATACCGGATGATCAACCTTGTCCTCAGTTGAGAAAGGAACCTTTTCATTTCCACCGTACACAGAAGAACTTGAGGCATAGATCAGATGTTCGACCGGATGATTTCTTACCGCTTCTAAAATATTGAAGAAACCGATCATATTGGCCTTAATATAAGCTTCCGGATTCTCTAAAGAATAACGAACACCCGCTTGCGCCGCGAGATTCACAACGATATCGAAATGATTCTTCTCAAACAGTTCATCGATAAACTGCTTATCAGAAATATCGCCTTCGATGAAAGTGTAGTTCTTTTTTAAATTTTCGAGATCCTCAAGACGCTGTTTCTTGAGCCTGACATCATAATAATCATTCATGTTGTCGACGCCGATGATCTCAATATTTTCATAATCATTGAGCAGACGCGCGACGAGATAGGAACCGATAAAACCGTTACTGCCGGTAATTAAAATTTTCTTGTTTTCTAACATATCTCTATCATACATCAAAAACTTCAACGTTACAATTAGTAACAATTAATTATTTTCTGTTGAATTATTCTGTTATTTTTTGTAACATAGTTCTGGGAGGTCTATTATGAACAGAATCAGACAGGAAAAACTCGCCAAAACGATCAGAGAGAAAAGAGAAAAACTCAATATGTCGCAACTCGATCTGGCAAAAAAGACCGGGATCAACCGAGCCATCATCTCCAGGATTGAAAACAATACTTTCATGCCATCGATCGAACAGTTAGAAGACTTACAAGAAGTTCTGAATTTCACTGATGAAGAGATCAGAGAAAATAAACAAGAAGAAAAGAAAACGGTAAAAGTGGCCCCGAAAAAGATCGCCGTCGCCGGAACAGGCTATGTCGGCATGTCGATCGCTGTCTTGCTTGCTCAGCACAATACAGTTAAAGCTGTCGATATCATTCCGGAAAAGGTCAAGATGATCAATCAGAAGAAATCACCGATCCAGGATGACTATATCGAAGATTATCTGAAAAATAAGACTTTAGATCTTGAGGCAACTTTAGATGCAGAATATGCCTATAAAGATGCGGATTACGTCATCATCGCCGCACCGACCAACTATGATCCACAGAAGAATTACTTCGATACCAGCGCGGTCGAAACGGTCATCGACCTGGTCATGAAGTATAACCCCAAAACCTATATCGTCATTAAATCAACGATACCGGTCGGCTTTACGGAAAAGATCAGAAAAGAAAAGAAAAACAAAAGGATCCTTTTCTCTCCGGAATTCTTAAGAGAGTCCAAAGCTTTGTACGACAATCTCTATCCTTCCCGGATCATTGTTGGCACGGATATAAAGAATAAAGAAAACGTCAAAGCGGCTGAGACCTTTATCGATCTGCTGGTTCAGGGCGCGATCAAGGAAGATATCCCGACTTTACTGATGGGTCTGACGGAAGCCGAAGCCGTAAAACTCTTCGCCAACACCTATCTGGCCTTAAGAGTATCCTACTTCAATGAACTTGATACCTATGCGGAAACCAAAGGCTTAGATACCAGATCGATCATTGACGGTGTCTGTCTTGATCCGCGTATCGGCACTCACTACAACAACCCGTCCTTTGGTTACGGTGGTTATTGCCTGCCTAAGGACACTAAACAGCTGTTGGCCAACTTCAATGATGTCCCGGAAAATCTGATCGAAGCCATCGTTGAATCAAACCGCACACGTAAAGACTTTATTGCGGATAGAGTGCTGGATATTGCCGGAGCTTATGGCAATTCTGCTCAATACGATAAAAAAAAAGAAAAAAAGGTCACGATCGGTATCTACCGTCTGACGATGAAATCCAATTCCGACAACTTCCGTCAGTCATCGATCCAGGGCGTTATGAAAAGGATCAAAGCCAAAGGTGCAGAGGTCATCGTCTATGAACCGACCTTGAAAGATGGCGATACGTTCTTCGGTTCCAAGATCGTCAACAATCTTTCCAAATTCAAAAAACTCTCGCAAGCGATCATTGCGAATCGCTACGACGAGAGTCTTGATGACGTAAAAGATAAAGTCTATACCAGAGACTTGTACAGAAGAGATTAATTCTCTTCTTTTTTTAGATCGCTTCGTTCTTCTTGTCTCTGGTCATTAAAGCGACTAAGGCATCATGTGGAGCGATCTTTTCATTGACGATCTCATTCACCATCTCACTGATCGGCATCTCGACATCGTATTTGTCTTTGAGCTTCATCGCCGCCGGTAAGGCATTGACACCTTCCACGACCATACCGACCTGTTTGATCGCCTCCTGAGGCTTAACACCCTGGCCGATCAATATACCGCATTTATTATTTCTTGAATGCATAGAAGTAGCCGTAACGATCAGATCACCGATACCGGCTAAACCAGGGAAGGTATCCTTATTGGCTCCCATCTTTAAACCGAGTCTGGTCATCTCGACCATGCCGCGGGTTATGATGGCTGCTTTGGCATTATCCCCAAATCCCAATCCTGCCGAAATACCGGCAGCCAAGGCAATGATATTCTTTAAGGCACCGCACAGTTCTACACCCAGAACATCATCATTGGTGTAGACTCGCATACAGGTATTCATGAAGATATCCTGCACCAGTTTGGCACTAGTCTCATCCTCACATGCCGAAACGATCGTGGTCGGCAGATCAAGCGCAACTTCTTCCGCATGCGTCGGTCCTGACAAGGCTACGACTTTTACATGGGAATGCTTGCCATCATTCAGGGCATCCTTGATGACCTGTGACATTGTATATAAAGTATCAGCTTCAATACCCTTGGCCACATCAACGATGATCTGTCCATCAGGTATATAATCTCTTGCCTTTTCAGTTGTACCTCTGACAAAGATCGAAGGTACCGCAAACAGCAATATATCCTTATCCCTGCATACTTCAGCTATATCTTTGGTAAAAACGATCTCATCGGGGATAACCATGCCCGGTAAGTTCTTATGTCTTCTTGTAGTTGAATATTCATCGATCTCTGCTTCGATCGCTGACCAGACCATCACATCGTGACCGGTCTTCGACAACATTCTCGCCAGAGCCATGCCCCAGGTCCCGGCACCAAGTACACCGATTTTCATATTATCTCCTTATTTATCCAATATGAACACTCAGGAAATGTTCAAGCTTTTCGATCGCCTTCTTGATCTCATCAAGAGAATAGGCATAAGAAATTCTGACATATCCTTCGCCCGCATCGCCAAAAGCGTTACCCGGTACTAAGGCCAGATTTTCTTCATCAAGCAGTTTCTCACAGAATTCTTCCGAAGAAAGACCGGTAACTTTAATTGACGGGAAGACATAGAAAGCACCTTCCGGCACATGGGTCTTCAATCCAATTCTATTGAGTTCCTTAACGATATAATTGCGACGCTGTTTGAAACTGTTATACATCTCTTCAATATCCGGATCGCCATTGAAAGCTGCTTCAATGCCCGCAAACTGACAAGGTGTTGAAGCACACATGATCGTATACTGATGGATCTTCAGGATCATATCGATCAGATCCTTATGAGCTAAGATATAACCGATACGATAACCGGTCATCGAATAAGCCTTGGAGAAACCGTTGATGACGATTACTCTATCTTTGATCTCTTCAAACTCAGCCAGGGAGACATGTTTACCTTCATAGGTGAGTTCCGCATAGATCTCATCCGTGATCGCAAAGATCCTGTGTTCCTTTAAGATCGGAACGATCTTGGCATAATCTTCTCTGGTCATGATGCCACCGGTCGGATTGCCTGGGAAGTTAAGAATAATGGCTTTGGTTTTATCCGTAATATATTTCTGTAAAACTTCCGGTTTAAGTTTGAACTGATCCTTTTCTTCCAGTTCAAGTTCCACGACCTTGCCACCGGCCATTTCAATTATCGCTGCATAGGCAACATAAGCCGGAGTTGGAAGTATAACTTCATCACCCTGTTGTAAAACCGTACGCAAAACGATATCGATAGCTTCCGAGCCGCCCACCGTTACGATACAGTTTTCTTCCGGATCATAGTCGATATTGAAACGTCTCTTGTAGTAATCACAGATCGCTTCTCTAAGTTTTGAAAGACCTTTATTTCCGGTATAGAAGGTACGGCCTCTTTCGATCGCATGGATCGCGGCTTCTCTGATGTGCCACGGTGTGACAAAATCCGGTTCACCGACACCTAAGGAAACGACGCCTTTTTTGGTTGCGGCAATATCAAAAAACTTACGGATGCCGCTTGGTTTCATATAACGGATGGTCTGATTTATTTCTTCGTCAAAGATCATATCATCAGCAGCCTTTCACCATCTTCTTTTTTCTCATCAAAATTGATGCCATTACGTTTATATTCCTTAAGGATAAACATCGTCTCCGTACCGTTTACCCCATCAGTCGGAGCCAGCTTGTGTGCGACGAAATTAGATATTTCTCTCATGTTTTCACCTTTGACCGTCAGAATGAATTCGGCCTTACCGGAGATCAGGGAAAGTGATTCAACTTCCGGATATTTGCCTATCCTCTCGGCGATCTTATCATAACCGGCAACTCTCTCCGGAACGCAATTGACAAAAATGATCGCCTTGCATACTTCGACATCAGCCTTTTCCCAGTTGATGATCGTATGATAACCCGCGATGATCCCGCTGTTTTTCAGGTCTTCGATCTTTTCGATCACCGCATCTTCTTCTTCATTAAGTAAAGCTGCCAGATCCTTTGTTTCATAACGGGCATTATTTGCCAGAAGTTTCAATAATTCATTCATATATGTTATCCTCCAAAACCGGCTCGTTTATTATCCATATATTTTATCATCAATCACAGATTATACAAAACGAGCCAAATCGACTAAAATTTAAGTATGGCAAACGAAGATAAACAGCCGTTAAGGCAAGACTTTCTGGAAAACGGTTTTGATGCCTACGTCTTCTTTACCCTTTCCGGTAAAGAGGTCAATCTGGCTGAAGAACTCAATGGCAAATACGAAGATGTCTATGCCCTGGTCTTAAAAAAGATGATCCACCGTTCCGATCACGGTTATAAATGGGATGAAGAATCCGTGCTGATCAAGGGATATGTTTTTATCTTTGTCCCGCCAAACTACGACATCAGATATATCCGTTCTGACAATAACCCTTACAAGATCCTGAAATGGCAGATCGAACTGGGTAAACTGTTTGGCGATGACCTGACCTATGCAGAATGGGTCTTACAGCAGGATGGCATGATCGGTGTCTCCAAAGCGATCAAAGTCAATTCAAAAGTCAAGATCGTTGACGGCCCATTGGCTGAACTTGAAGGTTATATCGTCAAATACGATCCACGAAACCGCAATTGTCTCGTGGAGCTGCACTTCATGAACAGAGATATCAGAACCTGGCTGCCCTTTGAATACACAGACCAGAACTACATCATGGACACTAAAAAAGATCACGAAGAGTGATCTTTATTATTCCTTGACTTTCTTATCCTTGAAGACGAAGATCTTGGAAATGAAGTAATTTAGGATCGCCGTCACTGGGATCAGGATAAGTTTGATGATCCTGATATCCATACCCAGCACATCAACAAAGATCAGGATCGAGAGTTCTTCTACACCCAGGGTAAATACTCTACCTGAAGCAAACTTGATCAGTTCATTGAAGAAGCTGTTATTGGTACGGTCGAAATAGAAATATCTGAATAAGACAAATGAGATAAATGTCGATAAGCACCAGGCTATGACATTGGCGATACTTCCATACAGATTGAATGTTTTGGATAAAACGATCGTAAAGACATAGTTTGAAGCTGTCGAGACAAAGCCTAAAAAGCAGTAGATCCAGAAAGCTTTCTTCCATTCATATAAAGGCTTAACGATCCTGATGATCGGTAAAGAGACGATCCAGTCAAAAACCGCAAACTGTGGTTTATTATTCACATCGATCTCAGTCTGTTCTTCTTCATTCAATTTTGTTTCTTCTGTTAATTCTTTTTCTTCCATTACAGTAATTCCTTTATCTTATATGCCAATCCATCAACGACCTTAAGTGGTGTTGAACACAAAGCTACTCTGATACCCTTGTTTACCTTGATCGTATAGATATGATTATCCAGTAAAAGTTTATGAGCTTCATCTCTGCTTTCGTTGTCCTTCATTTTCAAAGTAACGAAGAAACCATCGCAGAACGTATATAATTCTAACCCACAATCATCCGCTTGTCTAATAAACAAGTCAGTCCTCTTCTTCAGCATTTCTCTGGCCTCACTTAATTCTTTAAGATAGCCATCTTTGTTTTCCTTAAGTACCTTAGCCACACTGAGCATGCCTGCATTGTTGAGATTGGACCAGGTCGCTCGGGCCAGTCTTGAACAAAGATTGAGATAAAGATCAAGGAATTCCTTATCATTATTGATCGCAATCATTAAACCCAAACGTTGGCCATAATAAGAGAAAGCCTTGGAACAGGAAGCTGCCAGAATGACCAAGACATTATCGGATATCTCATTGAATAAAGAGAAGTATTCTCTTTCTCTGGCGTAATCGATATAGGCGATATCACATAACAGGATAACTTCCTTGTTAAGATTGTTGAGTTTAGCCATGATCGCTTTCCATTCATTCATTGAATAGGCATGACCCAAAGGATTCTCACATGGAGAGTTGGCGATCAGGAAGACTTTGCCCGGTGCCATGTCGATCTTATTGAATAAGTCATTCAGATCATAGACGTCATAAGTCAGAACTTCAAGATTGTTTTCATTGGCGATGACGCGATAATTGCCCCAGGAGATCTCCGGATAGATGATCGTATCACCATCACTTAAACAGGTCTTGATGGCCATATAGATCGCACCGGTACCTCCGGCAGAAGCGATCGCCACATGGGAGTTACTTACTTTTCCTTCCAATACGAAATCACATACCAGATCCACATATTCCTTATTGCCGGCAGGCGAAGCCGCATAGGCGGAGCGTTGCATTTCCGTGATGCTTCTATCAGCTTCTCCTACACAATTATAGGTAAACAGTTTACCTTCTTCATCATACAGACATCCTGCTGTCGCATTGATCGCTTCAGGATCAGCCTTGGCCGCATTTACGACCGAAAAGATATTATCGATATATCTTTGCGTATTTTCATTTTCTTTCAGAAATTTCATATTCACTCCTCAACAAACCCTTCAAGAGACGCTACCGCGATCGAATAATTTCGTTCGTGTGATATCGAGACCAGGATCTTATAATTCTTATAGCTTATTTCCGGTTTTCCTTTTTCATTATTCGTGATATTTAGATCAGTCAAAACAGGGGCCTCATAATCACTCAGACACTTGATGATCGCTTCCTTGACCGCAAAGCGTCCCGCCACAAAATCAATGAGCCGATCGTTCTTGAATTCGTGAGCCTTCTCTAATTCTTCCTTTGAAAGGACCTTCTTCATAAAAGACTCACTTAAAGCCTTTCTGATCCTTTCGTTTTCCACGATGTCTGTTCCGATGCCGATCATTTATATAACCTCTTCAGATCATTTGTGCGTTTATTTTTCTTCAGTTCCTCATAGATCTGTTTCAATTGCTGTTCATAGCGGTTAACATTGAATGATTCGATAAACTCCATATCCTTTATCTCATCAGGCAGATATTGGATCTTATGGAAACAGTCATAACGATCATAGGAATACTGTTCATCTTTACTTAAACCGACCGGGGTTAGCCTGAGATATTTAGGCATATCATAGGCCTTGGTCTCAACAACATCCTGAGCCTTATGTAAGGCATCGACACCGGTCCTTGATTTAGGTGACAGACAAAGATCGATGATCTGTACACCTAAAGGTATGATCGCTTCCGGGAAGCCTACTTCTCTAGCTGACATGACCGCATTTATCGTTCTGGAAGCAAGCTGCGGATTAGCCAGACCGATATCTTCATAACCGATCACCAGTAATCTTCTGGCGATCGAATCAACATCTCGAGTCTGAGCCAATAAAGCCAGATAATATAAAGCTGCATTGACATCTGATCCTCTGATCGATTTCTGTAAAGCTGAAAGCAGATCGTAATAACCATCTTCCGAACCAAAAGATCGATTATTCACATAACGGCAGTTTTCCTCCACCGTCTTTCTATCGATATGTTTATCTTTGGCAATGATCGAAGAAATCTCCAGGATATTCAAAGCCCAACGGATATCGCCATTGACTGTATCCGCGATCAGATCCAAGGCATCATCATCGATCGTATATTCATTGTTTAAACCTTCTTCCGCTTTCATTGCGTTCTTCAGACCTTCTTTGATGTCTTCAGGTGATAGAGGTTTGAACTCGAATAGATGGCAACGCGAACGGATAGCCGGATTGATCGAATGATACGGATTAGCCGTCGTCGCACCGATTAAAATAATTGAACCATCTTCAACGTGTGGCAATAACAGATCCTGTTTGTCCTTATTGAGGCGATGAACTTCATCACAGATCAGGATCAAAGAGCCCGACATCTTGGCCTCTAAAAATATCCCATCGAGATCTTTCTTGTTGCCGGTAACGGCATTGAACTTGCGATATGGTTTCTTAAGTTCGTTGGCAATAACTCTGGCCAGAGTGGTCTTACCGGTACCCGGAGGACCGAAAAAGATACAGGAAAAGATCGTATCATTATTGATACATTTACGAATGACTCCTTCTTCCCCTACCAGGTGTTTCTGACCGAGGATATCATCCAGAGTTGTCGGTCTTAATCTAAACGCCAGCGGTTCTCTCATTTTCTTCCTTTATATAATTAATTACCGGACTTATATTGTCCAATACAAGTTCAGCATATTCTTTATCTTCATCACTTAAATACGCGAGGTCTTCAACCAGGATCAGTCGGCAGTTTCCGTTGATCGCCGCCTGAGCTCCGTTATGGCCATCTTCAAATACCAGTGCTTCTTTTACCGGTACATTAAAATGATCGATCGCTCTTAAGAAGATCTCCGGATCAGGCTTGGTATTCTTTACCTGATCGGCAGCTATGACAAATTCAATATAGTCATGGATCCCGGAATTGTTTAATAAACTGATCGCATTTTCATAAGGTGTTGAAGTGGCGATAGCCATATGGATACCTTCCTTCTTGCAGAAATCCAGTAATTCTTTGACACCCGGTCTTAAGGGCATTGCCACATTTTCGATCATGTATTGTGTTCTTTCGTTGAACAGTTTCCAGTAATCATCTATCGTAAAATACTCGCCGTATTCTTCGGCGATCTTTTTGCGGTAATTCTCCCAGCTGCCACCCATCAGCGTGGTCAGAAAGAACTGACTGATAGGTTTGCCCAGCTCAGTCGATACATCGATACCGTTCTTCAGATAGAGCTGTCTTTCCGAATCAAGCAGCAGCCCATCCATATCAAAAACACACAGTCTGATCATAGCTAATTAATATTATAGTACATGTCTCCTATTTGAAAGGCAGGTTATTCCCCCTGCCCTTTATGATTATAATTTGGCGTATGCAACGGCGATCTTGGAAGCGATACGGGCGTTGTTGTAAGCCAGCTGGAGATTGCTGGCGAGTGAATCGCCGCCGGTCAGTTCCTTGATGGTTGCCAGTAAGAATGGTGTTGTAGCCTTGCCATGGATATTCTTTTCCTTGGCCATTTCCAGAGCCTTATCAATAACACTGTCGATCACTTCATGATCCATTGAATATTCATGCGGGATCGGATTGCCGACTAATACGCCACCTTCTAAGCCGAGGTCCCATTTCGTCTTCAGGATCTGTGCAACTTCTTCAGCACCGCTTACTTCATAGTCGACACCGAAACCTGATTTTTCTGAGTAGAAAGCCGGGAAGTCCTTGGTCTGATAACCCAATACCGGAACACCATAAGTCTCGAGATATTCCAGCGTCAGACCGATATCCAGGATGGATTTGCAACCAGCCGATACGACACATACAGGTGTATGAGCGAATTCCTGTAAGTCAGCGGAGTTTTTGTATTTTTCAATTATATATATATTTTTTTTGTCGTGTAAATTTTCGTTTATAAAAGTATTGAAGTTATTGTCCATTAGTGTTTTAATCATTTCTTTGGTTGCGTATAT
>JAFRJA010000089.1 GCA_017432545.1 Erysipelotrichaceae bacterium | reverse complement strand
TTTAAGATCTTGTTGACAATGGTGGATCGTACTAATGCTTCCAAAGCTTTTGAAGATTATCTGAGAAATGCTTATAAGGATCGTTTATTGAACACAGTCATCAATTATCAGGCGGCACCTATCAAAAACAAGAATAAAGCAGGTGGTTTTGTTATCGAGCAAGGTAATACCAAGATCGGTAATTCTTATCAGCAGTTAACTGAAGAGATAGAAAGGATGATGATCTGATCATGGAAGAAAATGTCACCAGAGGATTATTCAACCTGGATTCATTAAACGAAGCCGCCAAAGGAAGAGTTGTGGCCATCGATTATTATCTTCTCAAAGAGAACAAACTCAATGATATTTATTTGCAGGAAGATATTGATCTGCTTAAAGAAAACATCGAAGAGTTTCAGTTATCCCAACCGATTATTGTAAGAAAGAATGCCGATAACAGCTATACGATCTTATCCGGTCACAGACGATATAAAGCTTGTAAGAAGATCTTTGCCGAGAATAAGTCGTTATTCTTCTTTGACAAGGAATACATCAACCAGATCCCCTGTATTGTCGATAATAAACAATACAAAAGTGAAGATGACGAATTCCTGGCAATTGTCTCGTCCAATGCAGCCAGAGTCTTATCTGCTGAGGAAAGAAAGAAGATCTATCTGAAGCTCAAGGAGATCTATGATCGCAAGTGCGCTGCGGGAGAAAGACCGAAAGGCAAGGAACGGGAAGTGATCTCTTCCTGGATGGGTGTCACGGATCGTACGGTTCAAAATTACAAAAAGGAACTGAAACAGGATTTCGTTCAAAAGCAAAATGATACCGCAAAGATCATCAAACGCTTTACCGGGATAGAGAAGTGTTTCACCTTCATTGAAATCGAACAATACGATGAAGAAGATATCGAAAACATCAAACAGGCAGCCATACCGGCGATCAATGCGGTTATGAGCAGACTGAACATTGATACCAGCGAGCTGTGAATAAAGGTGAAAATTTTCCACCTTAGCCTGAAATACAATTCTTGCAAAAAGAGTCTAGAGGCACCCGATGCAATAAGATATAATATCTTTAGGAGTACTTGATGGCAGAAAATCAGAATACAGAATACAAAGAATCCTGGAGAACAGAATACCTGGATGAGTTATGCAGTTTCGCCAATACGAATGGCGGTTCTTTGTTTGTTGGCATTGACGATAAAGGCAATATCATCGGTGTCAATAATGCAAAGAAACTGCTGGAAGATATCCCGAATCAGGTCAAGTCAGGTTTGAATATCCTGGCTGATGTGAATATACATTCCAAAGATGGGAAAGACTACATTGAAATCGCTGTCAAGCCAAGTGATTATCCCGTCAATTACAAAGGTGAGTATTACGTCAGAAGCGGCAGCACAAAACAGAAACTGTCCGGTCCGGCGTTGACTGCCTTTCTTACAAAGAAAACCGGATTCAGATGGGAAGATGTCACGGTTGATAATATCTCTGTAGACGATTTGGATGATGAAAGTTTCAAGATCTTCAGAAGAGAAGCGCTTCGCAGCGGCAGAATGTCCAAGGAAGAACTTAATATCTCAAACGAAGAGTTACTGGATAAACTTCATCTGACGGTTGACGGTAAACTTAAAAGATCAGCGATCCTGTTGTTCTATCATGATCCAAGCATCATTCAAAACGGCAGCTTAGTACAGATCGGAAGATTTGGAAAAGGAGCTGATATTCTATATCAAGATGTATTCGAAGGATCTATGATAAACACAGCTGATAAAGTGGTGGATCTCATATTCTTAAAATATCTTAAGGCAAAGATCACTTTCGAAAAAGAGATTCGAATTGAAACCTATCCTTATGCCAGAGAGGCAATACGTGAAGCCGTTTACAATGCCATTATCCATAATTGTTATATGTATGGCAGTCCGATTCAGATCCGAATCGAAGATAAGCAGATGATCATCTCAAACTGTTGCATCCTACCGGATGGATGGACGATCGATATGCTTACAAAATCGCATCAGTCCATTCCTTATAATCCTGATATGGCGAATGTTTTCTACCGTGCAGGTTATATTGAGCACTGGGGAAGAGGTATTCAGAAGATCAACGATGCCTGTCAAGAATTAGGCGCTGAGCCACCGCGATTTGAACTGATCGGCTATGGTTTACGGGTTTATTTCAAGGCTCTGGAAAGTGCTTTATTTGATGAAGAAGATTTAAAGCGTCAAAATGATGCTTTAAATGATGCTTTAAATGATGCTTTAAATGATGAATTAAAAAAACAGATTGCTCTGTTGATAGGAAACAATCCGAAGATAACCCAAAAAGAAATAATTGATCAGTTAGGCATTTCAAGAGCGACGGTTCAAAGAAAGATGGAAGAGTTGAAAACTGCCGATATCATTGAACGTATCGGCAGCAAGAAAACCGGGTATTGGGTTGTGAAGATAAACTTGGAAAACAAATAACAATCTGTCCCAAGAATAATTGTATATTTGAGACAAAACAAAACGATAAAGAAGAGGTCCTGGTGTAGATTGGGACTTTTCTTATGTGTGATCGAACACAAAATAATTAAGCAGGATAAGAGGCCGTGACGTCACGACCGTTTAAGATTATCGGCATCGCCGATAACAAAAGGCTTTTTATCATTTTGCCTCTGCCGTCACAGATATGTACATGACGGCAATTTGACATCAGAAATTTTAAGGAGAAGAAAAGTGAAAGATTTCTATAAAAAGACCAACAGATATGATCTTGAGACCAATACAATCCTGAAGAAAATGGTCGAAGATGAAAACAAAATCAGAAAACAGTTGAATCAGAATAAGACAACAGAAAACGAGATCACGATCATTGCGTTACACGAACTGTACCGTAATCGCTATGATCCCAAATACGAACAGTTGCGAAAGAAGAATGAGGATTCGACAGAAGTACTAAGCAAGCTTCTGGAGAAGTATTTCAACGTTATCTGCAGCACACTTAATTCCGTTCTGGAAGAGCAGCAGATCATCTCGATTAATTCAAAGCTGCAGGCATTACATGATGAAGTGATCGGCGATAACTACAATTACGGATACAGTCGATTGATTGAGGATCTGAGAAACTACGAGAAGAAACTGAATAAGGTCATCAGGGAATATGACGATCAGGTAGTCATTGAAGAAAAGAAGGTCAAAGGTGTAACGGATGATGGGCGAAGATTCTTTGATGACGATGATGGAAGACAGATCTTCTGATAAGGTGATCCATGGCAAACACGATTATCAACAAACAGAAGTATCTGGTTCATTCCAGAGTCTATACTGTAACCGAGATTAAGAAGTATCATCTCAATGTTCCTGCCTACATTCCGGTAAATGCCGATATGTTTTTCGGATCAGAAGGATATGACAAATATCTCAGAAACGGTCATGGTGTTGAAGATGGCTATACCGATGACGACAACAATGCTGATAACAAAGTTATCAATAAAGGTTATGCCGGAACAGGCTATGTTGCCGATGAACATGGCGTGGCATCATCTTTGGATATGATCTTACAACAGATCGATGAATCGGAAGGAAATATCTCCGATGATTGGATCCGTTCCCCTTATACGATCTCATCTTTGGGGAAGCTGGATACACCGGAACTTAAGCAGCAGATGTCCGATATTATGAGGGAATCTTTCTCTAAACCGGGCAATATCGTCTGGTATCCGATCATCTCTTTGGAGAATTATCAGATCGCCAAGGATATGGAATTATTCAAAGATGAAGATTATGAAGCGGTGATTAATGAAGCCTTGCCCAGATGGTTCCGTTCTGTTCATTTGAACCCTGATAATATCTTATGGACTGCCGATTATCATAACAATACCGATAATCCCCATATTCATCTCATATTCCTGGAGAAGCACCAGACCAGAGTCAAAGGAAGCTTTTCGTTGAAAGATCTCAATAATCTGAAAGAACAGTTTTACTCTTCGGCAATGAAACGATCAAGATATATCCATGAAGCAGAAAACAATATCGAATCATCTTTCAATAAGAATCCGGAACTTAAGAGACTTCATGAACAGATGGATACAAAGAACAAACAAATGAGAAATACCGTTGATGTCTTCTTATCGGAAAAGATGGATGCCAAGATTGATCAGGATATCTACCGGCTTTATAAAAAGATTGATAAAGAAACCATGGGTTTGGGGAAACTTTCCTATGGTTCTAAGAATATGGAGCCTTTCCGGAAGCAGATCGATAAGATCGTCAATGAAATACTGGAGCATCCAGCCAACAAGGATCTTTATGAAGATGTCAGAAAACAATGGAAAGACCTGGATCAGATCACCAAGGGAGAATCCGTTGAAGAACCGGATCGCTATCAGACAAATGAAGATCGAAAACTCAGGATCTCGATCGCCAATAAGATCCTACAGGGAAAGAAAGATCTGGATCGGGTATTTGATCAGACAAGTTACGACGGTAACGGCATTGATTACGATCAGATGAAAAAAACAGAACTTAAAGGTGTCAGGAAACAATATGTCTTATCAAGACAATATTTCATTTCACCGGATTACTACGATGAAGGAAATGGCTTTCAGATCGATTTCAAAGACAGAACTTTAATGGGACGTTATCAGTTTGTCTTTAAGGATTCCGGCATTGAAGATAGATATGAACTTAAGCAATTAGGCGATAAAGGAATCCATATCGAATATAAAACCGATGATGTTTCCAAAAGAAACTACAACAACCATCTGTTTGAAGATTTTAATAAAGCCATATTAAACAATCTGCAGGATCATCCGAATGATATGAAAGCAATCAAGGATCAAATCCGATCAATTGTTTCAAGTGAAGATGAATCTGCATATCAGAAAGCAATGATTGATTACATCGCATCCAACCGTCAGCAGCCGGATAATGATTATTTCTTTGATCGCAAACAGAAAGATTTCTATCACTCTTATATCGCCGTTTCAGCTCACCGACAGCTCAACAGCAGTGATTTTAGCGCTTATCCAAGCAACAATATCCCGAATTCTTTCATGGTTCTAAACGGCTTAAATGTGCTCTTACATCAGCGTGTCAGTAATACCCTGGCAGCTCAAAGGATTCATAAAGAAGCGGAGCAGTATTGGGAGAGACAGAAATATCTCGATCACCAGCAACAAATCAAACTTCAAAGAGAAAAAGAACTCCAGCAACAGAAAGAACTGGAGGAAGAAATGCATTACGGAATATCTATGTAGGAATTAACAAGGAAAGGAATTGAAATGTACAGAAGAATACTTTTAATAGCACTAATAACCGGATATTTATATCTGGCGCTTGGTGGAAACAATAATGTAAATTATCAAAATGGCATCACCATAAGAGAAGATAACAGGTCGAACAAAGAAATCAGAAATCAAGTCGAAACAAGTGATGGCATCGATCAATCAAAGAACAAATTCATTGTTGATACTTTAACTGTGGTGGATCCGATTGATGAAACGATAGATATCACTTCTTCGACTTCTCATGATGAACCTGATGTTCTTCCTTCAGAATCTATCAATCAGAATGAAGTCGTTTTAGTTAAAGAAGGCTGGTACGAAGATGTACTGGTCAAAGAAGCCTGGGATGAAAAAATCCTGGTTAAAAAAGGATCCTGCACTGAAGCGCTGGTATCGGAAGCTTATGATACGGAAGAAATGATCTATCTCGATGGAGCTTTCTATGGACCGGATACACAAGAAGGCTATGTCTGCAATGGCTGTGGCGCTGTATTCTTTGATGCCGGAATTAATGATCATATCGGATCACCGGAACACCCGGGCTGGCATAATGAACTGATCTCAACATCTGATCCTTACTGGCACAATGTTCAAATGAAAACAATTCATCACGATGCAGCCTATAAAACCATATGCGAAGAAGATGAATATGAAATAATTCACCATGATGCAGAATATGCAACGATTTATCATGAACCGGTTTATAGAAAAAATCATTAATCACAAAGAATAGAACATGCTTCCTTATAGTTGAACCCTTTTTCCATTCGTCGTTTTAGAAAAATAGAAGCTATCTTTTTTCAAAAATACGATGCAAAGGAGTACTTATTAATAAAATGCGAAGATGATAAAATCCTTAATTTATTAGTGTCAGTTTTTTTGCTTATCTCTTTGATAAAATAATTCTATAAGGGATCAAATGAAATTTTTTCTTATTTCTTTAAAGGTGGAAATTTTCCACCTATAAGAAAGCAATTATAAAACAGGGTTGCTCATTTATGTCGGAAAGAAAAGGGGAAGACGCTAATGATGAAAACGATTGATAAGTCACCTATTATTCATATTTTGCTTGGCATTATAATAATTTTTCAGGGACTGATTTGTATAATTCTGGCTCTAGGGTCGTCTCCTCTGTTTGCACTGATAACTATGAGCGATTTTTTATGCTCTGCGCTCCACTTTCGCAGCGCAAAAATACTTATGAAAGAAAAATCTGCAAACAAAATTAATGGATCGGATTTAGAAAACAAAGAAGATGAAGAATCTGTGCAATCTACAAAAGAAAGTAATGTGGATATACTTTTTAGCGAAACCGATAATAATAATTCAGATACTGAAATGTATCCAGAATTTGAACAATCTGACAAAATTAAAAACGCTGCTTTTGTTAGCCCTGATGGAGAATTGCTATTTACTGAATCTTCATTAAATCAAGTTTCTGAAACAAGTAAATCGGAAGATGCCACCGATATTGATTTGACAAGTGATTTTGGCCCAAGAAAGAAGACTTTTAGCAAAAAAGTTGCAAAATAACAAGATCATATTTCTTTTAGCAGTATTATTGGTTTTGGATTGATTGGTCTACACTAAATAATTTTCTAACAGTAAACAATTCTGTTGATAATTCTTGGCCGTTTATATACAGCTGGTATAATCCCATCTTTGATAGTTCAACAAAAGCAAAATAACGGATCAGCCCTATTTCATGGGCTATTCCGTTATTTTGGTCTTTGTATTCTTGACGATATTCCTCATTTCGGAAGGAGCTTTATCGGTACAAAGATGGAGAACCTTCATCCCAGCCTCAGGTAGTTTGTCTATCTGCTTGGGGTCAAAGGAAAAATTACAGATGACAAAAAACGAAAAAAGCCAAGACATTTGATACTTTCAAGTGTTCAAGGAAAGAAAAAACACAGCAAATAAAGGCTTAGCCATCAACAGAATTGTTTACTGTTAGAAATAATTTATAATTAAGATAATGTAGAAAATGATTTACATCATTATTTTTGATTACTTTTATGCATGATTATAAGTATAAAGAAGGAGAATAATTGCGTGGCCAGACCGAAAAAAGACTATAAGCCGTTGAATATCAAAATGGATGCCGAGCTCTATGACCTATTATCAGACTATTGTGAAGAAAAAGGGCAAACCAAGACAATGGCTATAGAAAGGATAATCGGACAGTTTTTAAGCGAACATAATGATGAAAAAATGAAGAAAGTTTCAATTTAAACATCTTGGGTGGACTGTATATGACTAATTTTGATTTTTTAAATAAGTATTGGGAAGATTTATCGGAAATTGGTTCAAACGCAGAAGAATATATTTTCAGTGATGCAAATGCTTCGATTTCGAAGATTGGATTACTTGCTGAAAAGATAGTGTCATACATTTTTATGTACGAAGGGCTTCCACTTCCGGCCGAACAGACACAATCGAACATGATAAATGTTCTAAGAAGAGAAGGGCTGATCCCAGAAACGATTGATAATATTCTATACACAATTCGCAAGGCTCGTAATGATGCTGTTCATAATGGAGACAGAAATACCAATGATGCTAAAACAATAGTAAAGTTAGGCTTTAATCTAAGTTGCTGGTTTATGGAGCTCTATGGTGATTGGCAATTTGATTCACCGACATATTTTGAACCATACGAGAGTTTTGATTCAGATATTGAAACCAGGCTTGCGGAACAAGACAAAAAAATAGAAGAACTTTTAAAACATGTTGAATTGATACAAACGGAAGCATCAAAGATAAACGTTGAGGATAAAAGGCAACAATCCAAGGAGATTGCAGAGAATTTAGATTTATCCGAAACCGAGGTTAATCTAATAAATTGCGAAACAATTAGAATTGAAACGGAGTGCTTGCCGGCAATCAGCTATGTTTTGCAGCAAAATGGATACGAATTAATTAGCTCCGTCGATATAATCAACAAAAACGAATTCGATATCGAAAACGTCAGACTGGTCGTTTCATCTAACCCAGATATCTTTGAACAATTCACGAAAGATATCGAATTGATTCCATCTAATCAAAACATTTATATAAATCGAATCAAGTTAAATATCGATGTAAATAAACTCATCAATCTCACAGAAAGGCAAAAAACAATCATTACAGTAAAACTGATTGATAGTTCAAATACTAGTATTGCGAGCGAATTGATTGATGTAGATGTTTTAGCGTATGATCAGTGGCTTGGATCTACATTATATCCAGAATTATTAGCTTCTTATGTTACTCCAAATCATCCATATATAGCCAGAATCATATCTAATGCGTCAGAGTATTTAAAACAATGGACTGGTAATTCTGCGTTTGATGGATATACAACAGAAGATAAAAATAGAGTTTTATGGCAAGCTGGAGCTATCTATGCAGCGTTAAGAGATCTTGGTATTCGATACGTTACCGCTCCGGCCAGTTTTGAGTATATCGGTCAAAGAGTCAGACTGTGCGACAGTGTAATAGACGACAAGATTGGGAACTGTTTGGATATTTCGCTATTATTTGCAAGCTGTTTGGAATCTGTTGGCATCAATACAATCTTATGTCTTAAAGCAGGGCATATTTTCCCTGGCTTTTGGCTTACCAGAGAGTATTTTTCAGATATGACTAGCGATGATATTTCGTTGCTGAACAAAAGACTTGCGCAGGGTATAAATGATATCAATGTGGTTGAAACTACCCTCCTAACTCAAGAAGAATCAATATCTTTTGATGATGCAAAGGCAAAAGCTTTTGAGGAAGTAAACGATAATAATCCTGTAAACCTGGTGGTTGATATTAAATGCTGCAGATCTATGAAAATTATTCCGCTTCCTTCCAGGGTTAGAACGGATATTGGCTATACTGTTCAAAGACAAGAGGATGCCCCGAACGCTGCGATAATGCCTGAAACATTGGTTGATATCGAGATCGGAAATATCAAACAGGAAGAATTTGATAAAAAAACTCAATGGGAGAGAAAACTTCTGGATTTAGGTTTACGTAACAGTTTGATTAATTTGCACCTCAGCAGATCAATAGTACCGATTCTTTCATCGTCATTGGATGATCTCGAAGATGCTTTGTATGAAGGAGAAAGTTTTTTTCTGTATCCTAAACCGGATGGGTGGAAAAACAGTGAAATTAAAGATGACTTTATGTCACTCTCTAATCTTGGAGATTATACATCCTTTATTAGCGATGAATTCAAATCAAGAAGGATTCACTCATCTTTAACTGAATCAGAATTAAACGCAACTTTAAAAACTTTATATCGGAATGCAAAGTCTTCTTTAGAAGAGAATGGTGCCAACACACTGTATATTGCGGTCGGTTTATTGAAATGGTGTGAACCTAAAAAAAGTTCGACACCATATTACGCCCCATTGATTCTGCTTCCTGTTGACATCGTTAAAAAATCAGTGAATCAGAATTATGCATTATCTTTGAGAAAAGACGATGAACCGCAGTTGAATATAACAATCCTGGAAAAACTTAAACAAGATTTCGAAGTATCCATCAACGGTCTAGATGAACTGCCCATGGATGAGCACGGCTTGGATATCAGAAAGATTTTGACAATTTTCAGGCAGAACATTCTTTCTCAAAAATATTGGGATGTGTTGGAGTCTGCTTATTTAGGCATCTTTTCCTTTTCTCAATTTGTAATGTGGAATGATATTCACAATCGTTCAGACGATCTTGAAAAGAATAAGATTGTTAAAAGTTTAATTGAAGGGCATAAAACATGGGATAGCCACACGATCGATGATAAGGAAGCAAACAAAACCAGCGACAGTTATTTGACACTTCCTGTTGATGGATCTCAATTGTTTGCGATAAAAGAAGCAGAACATGGCGAGAGTTTTGTTTTACATGGTCCTCCAGGAACAGGCAAATCACAAACGATTACTTCAATAATTGCTGATTTACTTGCAAAAGATAAAAAAGTGCTCTTTGTAGCTGAAAAAAGAGCAGCATTAGAAGTAGTTCAAAAGAGAATCAACGATTTGGGGTTGGATCCATTCTGTCTTGAACTACATTCGAATAAAGCAAAGAAAAAAGATGTTCTTGAAAAGATAGAAAAGGTTTTTGATATTACTTCCAGAAGACCAGCAGATTACAGAAAGAGAATTGAACAAATAGAGGACATCAAAAAGGATTTGGACGTCTATGTACAAGAACTACACAAAAGAAGAGAGTGTGACGCTTCTTTGTACGAGACTCTTAATAAATATGAAGCATATCGTAATTATGAGTATGATATCGAGATTCCTTTTACTAAAATCGAAGACTTTACAGATGTCAATCTTGATGAACAGAAATTTTATATTGACGAATTGATTATTTATGCAAAGCAAATTGGCCATCCAAATGAACATCCTCTGAATATGGTGACCATTAACGATTATCATCAAGGAATCGAAAATGAGATTAGTAATGCTGTAAATGCTTATTTGCCGATTCAAAAAGCTTATGCAAAGAATGTTGAAGAAATCAGTCAAAAGCTGGGGTTTGAATTATCCGACTATGAAGATTCATATTATGAAGTTTATAAAAAAGTTAGCATTTTGAGCAAATTGGATTCTTATCCAAGAGAATTATATGGCAAGGATAACTATTCGAGTTTATTTGATTCAATTGTTTATATTGCGGATAAATATATCCAAATAAACGAGAAGAAAAACAGAATCCTAGAAAAATGGAATGATATTTTCCTGAAACAGGACGGCGCAGTTCTTTTAGAGGAATATTCCAAAATAGTTAGTGGAAATCCAATTTCCAGAGCTTTAGCGCTGAATAAGTTTACCAAGTCTTTATCAGCTTATTCAAAAATCAACGTTAACAAGGATGACGTACGTCTTGAATTACAAGATTTATATGATTATCAAAATAGTATTAATGAGATATCTCCTTTGTTAAACGATTATATAAGGTATTTAGGCGCTTATTATAAATACGATGATACTGATTGGATAAAAATCAAAAATGATCTTGCAGAGTTAAGGAAAATATGTGAATCTGTGGATTCGACTTTTTCAGGCTCTTTGGTTCGTATTAGTTTTTCACAAGACGAAAGTTTATCGAAAGCAATTAAGGAATTATCTAACATTTATGTAGAGTATAATCAGCGTCTTGAACAATTATTGAAATATGTTGAAGTTCGAGCACAATACGATGAAAAATGGTATGAATCTGAAAATGATATTTATTCCGATCTGTTAAAGAACTCCGATAAGATAAAAGACTGGTATTCATGGAATAAGGCATGCGATAAGATTGACAAATACGGCCTGCAGCCAGTCGTAGATGCGTATTATGCGGGTGTTGAACATGAACAAATAAAAGGTTCGTATATTAAAAGTTTCTATAAAAAACTTTCTGAGCTAATAATAGATCAAAGCAGTGCTTTGAATAGTTTCAGTGGTGAAGTTTTTGAAAGAAAAATTGAACAATTCAGAGATTATGACAATAAGGTTAGAGACCTGACAAAGAAGGAAGTGTTCTATCTGATCTCAAAGAACATCAGTGAATATCTGATAGAGCATGATAAAGACATCCAGTTAGCAACTTTAAAGAGGCTGATAAGGAGCAAGGGAAGAGGTGTTTCGATCAGAAGACTTTTTGAAACATCTTCCGATATTATTCAGACTTTATGTCCGTGTATTTTGATGAGCCCGATTTCCACCGCCCAATATCTGGATCCATCTACAAAGAAATTTGATTTCATCATTTTTGATGAAGCATCACAATTGCAGACGTGTAAGGCTGTTGGAGCAATTGCCAGGGCAGAAAATGCCATTATTGTCGGTGACCCGAAACAGATGCCTCCGACAAATTTCTTCATGACGAATATGACAGACGAAGAAAATTCAGAACGTGAAGATCTTGAAAGTATTTTGGATGATGGGCTAGGCGTAAATATGCCGCAGAGTTATCTTAATTGGCATTACCGGAGTAACCATGAGAGTTTAATTGCCTTCAGCAACAGCCAATTCTATGACAACAAACTGTTTACATTCCCATCTTTAAACGATAGAGAATCTAAAGTTTCTTTGAAAAATGTTAATGGTATTTTCGAACGAGGAAAAAAGCGTACTAACAGTAAAGAAGCTCAAGCGATAGTTGAAGAAATCAAGAGAAGATACGCCGATCCTGCATTAAAGAAAGACAGCATTGGCGTTGTTACCTTTAATATTTCTCAGCAGAATTTAATAGATGACCTTTTAGCATCGGCTTGTTCCAGAGATAAGAAGTTTGAACAATGGGTTTATAACGAAGAAGAACCTCTTTTTGTAAAGAATTTGGAATCTGTGCAAGGGGATGAAAGAGACGTTATTCTTTTCTCTGTCACTTACGGTCCCGACGAAGGTGGAAAGATTTCCATGAATTTTGGCCCATTGAACAGAGATGGTGGATGGAGAAGACTTAATGTTGCTGTTTCCAGAGCAAGAAAAGAAATGGTTGTTTTCTCCTCTTTGCTTCCGGAGCAGATAAATACATCTAGAACAAGATCCGAAGGCGTGGCGGCATTGAAAAACTTCCTTACATTTGCAACAAACGATAAATTATCAATCTTTTCGTCCAGCGAATCATTCAAGAAGATGGAAAATAGTGAGGTTGTAGACTCTATTTCTAAATACTTGAATGAAAAAGGATACATTGTTGATAAATATGTTGGCCATTCTGATTTCAAAATTGATATATGTGTTGTTGATCCAAGAGATGAAAACAAATATATTTTGGGAATTCTGCTCGATGGTGATACGTATGCTGAAACGACGTATACAAGAGACAGGGAGGTTTCTCAGGTTGAAGTTTTAGAGAACCTTGGATGGACCGTTTTAAGAATTTGGTCAATCGATTGGTGGAATAATCACGACAAGCAATTGGATCGAATTGTTCAAAAGATCGAGGAACTTAAAAATAAACCTATAGAATCTAACCAGATTTCAAAAGAAGCAATTAACAGTAATGTTGCTATCTCATCATCTGAAAGCAAAGCATCTAGTGTTTTGCCGAATGATGCCAAGTTCATTAGAATGGAATCTTCAAAAGATAGCGAACAACATGTTAACTTAACAAATCGACGGATCGAAAGCGAAACTGCTGATAAACAGGATAGTTCTCCTCTAAGAGAATTAGAAGATCTAGTTTCAAGTGGTCGACCAATTTATCAACTCAATGAAAACGGAGAAATTGTTAGAGAATTTTCTTCCGTGGCAGAAGCAGTGAGATCCAGCGGAGTTAATTCAAAAAGTATCCGCGATGCTGCAAATGGCATTCAAATTCACGCAGGCGGATATAAATGGGCATACAAGGGCGAATATAAAAAGCCTATCCCAAAAGTAAAAGAAGAACCACAAAAGAAACAAAGTTCAGAAATTGAAGCAAAGAATATTGTTGAATTGTTTAAGAAGGTGGCAAATGCTTTAATTACCGAAAACAATAGTCTTACTGCAAAAGAAATTTCAAACAAATTAGGTATAGATAAATCCATTATTAATAACTTGTTGTATTCGTTTAAAGACAAGCATTTCACATTGGATGAGCAGTTAAAATGGCATCTGATTTTGAAAAACAATAAGGAATCAGCCAAAAATTCCGTCCAACAACAGGATTTTAAACCAAAGGATCCTGAGAAAAAAATAAACAAAAATGACGAAATGATCGGAATACTTCAAGATTACGGATTCAAAGTAATTGATAACAGAATGTACGGATGTATTTACGTCGTGTACAACGAGAATAATAAGCAATTGTTTGAGCAGATCATCAATAAATATAATCGGTCATATACTTTTGAATTCAGAGGAGCAAAAGCAACACAGGGAAGACCTGCGTGGAGAATAATCGTATAAAGAGGAGGAATAAGAATGGCTGACTTTAAATATGAAATTATCAATGAGATTGGAGTAATTTCTGAAGGAAGAAGCGGATGGAAAAAAGAATTTAATAGAATAAGCTGGTCCGGAAATGAACCTAAATATGACATTCGCGATTGGTCTGAAGGTCATGAAAAAATGGGCAAAGGGATCACACTGACAGAAGATGAAATCCGTTCTCTTTATAAGATTTTGGATGAAGAAATAAAACTTCTCGATAACAATAAATAGAAATCATAAGATTCAAGAAAGAGACTAGTTATGGCGGATAACAATGCAAACATCGGTTTTGAAAAACAGATTTGGGATGCCGCTTGTGTCCTTTGGGGACACATCCCGGCTGCCGAATACAGAAAGGTCATTGTTGGGCTTATCTTTTTGAAGTATGTTTCAACGGCTTTTGATAGAAGATATCAACAATTAGTGGTAGAAGGTGATGGTTTTGAAGACGATCCGGATGCATACATTGAAGAAAATGTTTTCTTCGTTCCAGAGAACGCCCGTTGGAAAACCATCGCCGAAAATGCCCACAAACCAGAGATTGGAACAATTATCGATAATGCAATGAGAGCAATTGAAGATGATAACCCGAAGCTCAAAAATGTTCTGCCAAAGAATTATGCCAATCCGGATCTGGACAAGATGGTGTTGGGTGATGTTGTTGATATTTTCACCAACATGGACATGTCTGATACTGATGAAAGCAAAGACTTGTTAGGAAGAACCTATGAGTATTGCATTGCTCAGTTTGCAGAAAAAGAAGGAGTAGGTGGAGGAGAATTCTATACACCATCCAGTATTGTTAAAACTCTGGTTGCAGTCTTAAAGCCTTTTGATAACTGCCGAGTATATGACCCGTGTTGCGGATCCGGTGGTATGTTTGTTCAGAGTGAAAAGTTTGTAAGAGCTCATTCCAATAAACGAGGAACAGTTGCCGTATATGGTCAGGAAGCAAATGCAGATACCTGGAAGATGGCCAAAATGAACATGGCTATCAGAGGAATCGATGCAGACTTCGGTCCTTATCAGGCTGACACCTTCACAAATGATTTGCATCCGCAACTGAAAGCCGATTTCATTCTCGCCAATCCACCGTTCAATTATCATCCATGGAATCAGGAAAAACTGACGGATGATCCTAGATGGAAATATGGGTTACCTCCGGCAGGAAATGCGAACTATGCCTGGATTCAGCATATGATTCATCATTTAGCTCCGAATGGCAAGATTGGCCTTGTTCTTGCAAATGGTGCACTTTCGACGCAATCATCCGGAGAAGGAGAAATCAGAAAGAAAATCATTGAAGCAGACCTTGTTGAAGGCATTATTGCATTGCCAACTCAGCTATTCTATAGTGTCACAATCCCTGTAACGTTGTGGTTCATCAGTAAGAATAAAACCCAAAAAGGCAAGACTGTCTTTATTGATGCCAGAAAGATGGGCCATATGGTTGATCGTAAACACAAAGACTTTACTGATGAAGATATCCGGAAGATTGCCGAGACCTTCGAAGCATTCCAAAACGGAGCGCATGATGATGTAAAAGGTTTCTGTGCAGTAGCAACTTTACAGGATATCGAAAAACAAGATTATATCCTCACTCCAGGAAGATATGTAGGAATTGAAGAAACTCCAGAGGATGATGAACCGTTTGAAGATAAAATGGCTAGACTCACTTCTGAATTATCTGAAATGTTTGAAAAGTCTCATGAATTAGAAGACGAAATCAGAAAGAAACTGGAGGCAATTGGATATGAAGTTTGAAACCTTCGCCCTTGAGGAATTTGCTGAAATAAAGTATGGGAAGAATCAGAAAAATGTTGTTGATGAAAACGGGACGGTTCCAATTTATGGCACCGGAGGACTAATGGGGTATGCTAGACAAGCTTTATATGATAAACCATCGGTTCTTATCGGAAGAAAAGGAACTATTGATAAAGTTAGATATGTAGATCAACCGTTTTGGATAGTTGACACATTGTTTTATACAAAAGTAAACGAAAAAGTGATTATTCCGAAATACTTCTACTATTCAGCCTCTTTGCTGGATTTAAATAAATACAATGAAGGCACTACGATTCCTAGCCTTAGAACGGAAACATTAAACAGATTAGAATTTGCTATTCCATCACTTAGTGATCAAAGAAGGATATTAAGTGTATTGGAGCCGATTGAGCAAAAGATTAAGAATAACGAGGCAATAAACAAGAATTTAGCGGTCTAGAGCTCTAAGCCGGAAACATCCAGATCTCCAGACATTAAGCGAGGCAACAAGCAATCTCTCAACGCTGCAAGAGACCGGTTCTCCGCTTCTAATGAACGCTGCTGTTGGAATAATGGCTCGCAGAATTCGGAAAATTCTCGCAAGATGTTATTATCTGGGATTACAGCAGGAACTGTACGCATAGCACTGCCAGAAATCTCTTTGAAAGTTGATCCTGAAGCCATATTTTCAATCGTGGGCAATGCATTCTTCAAAAAGAAATAGACGAAGGCAGTTCCAACATGACCGAAAGGAACGACAGACTTAAAACCTTGATTCGTAGTAACTTCTCCATCGGCTATGGCGATATAACCGATCGGAGCCCTCGAGCTAAATAGTACAGTTCCAGGAGGCATGATGGTTGCGCTGCTATTGCAAAGGCCGAGTTCAGTAATATCATCAGCACCATGTGAAATGAACTTGGACTTATTTACTGAGAGATCCTTCGGTGTAATCCAAGCGATTCCATTGTCAGTATAGTATTCGGCTTTTGCTTTCGAAGGTGTACTACCGCCGACAACTGTTCCGAGATCACTAACTGTACCTTCACGCCAAAAAGGGTCAGGGCTTTCTATGAACAGATGATGGAAAAAGTATGTCGCTTGCTGCTCTAAATTCTTGTTTAACATACTAATAACTCTTACGGATGGAGGGAGTTATCCAAAGAAACATCCATCCCCAGTTCGTTCTCTGGAATCACATATGAAGGAGAACGAAAATGAAGAAAGAGATTATCACAGAGGTATTACAGCGAATGCTGCCATATCTCAATAACCAACAGCTGGATCAACTTAAATCAACGGTTGATTCGGTCCTGACAAAGTATGAAATTGCTGATGATTCTATCATTCAATCGAGTGAGGAATTGGTTAGTAAATTCATAGAAGCTAAGCGTATCGAAGGCTGTTCGGAGAAGACTTTGAACTACTACCGGAAAACGATAACTGATATGTTGTCCAGTATCGAAAAAGAAGCGATGCACATTACGACGGAGGATTTAAGAAAGTACTTAACAGACTATCAGGAAAAGAAAAAGATCAGCAAGGTTACAGTAGACAACATTAGAAGGATTCTTTCCAGTTTCTTCTCCTGGCTTGAGGATGAAGACTATATTTTGAAAAGTCCAGTAAGAAGAATCCACAAGGTTAAGACAACTTCAACTGTAAAAGAAACCTATACAGATGAAGCGTTGGAACAGATGAGGGATAGTTGCGCAGAGCTTAGAGATCTGGCGATGATTGATATGCTTGCTTCTACTGGAATGCGTGTTGGAGAGCTGGTTCTTCTGAACAGAAACGACATTAACTTTAATGAAAGAGAATGTGTGGTTTTGGGCAAAGGAAATAAACAAAGAATCGTGTATTTCGATGCTAGGACGAAGATCCATCTTCAAAACTACCTCGAAAGCCGCGCAGATACTGACGAAGCATTATTTGTAACACTTAAATCACCGCATACAAGATTAACTATTGGTGGAGTGGAAGTAAGGATTAGAGGACTTGGTAAGAGTCTCGGGATGGATAAGGTGCATCCGCATAAATTCAGACGAACATTAGCAACGGTAGCTATTGATAAGGGAATGCCAATTGAGCAATTACAGCAGTTGCTAGGCCATAAAAGGATTGATACAACATTACAATATGCAATGGTTAAACAGAGCAATGTGAAAAATGCTCATAGGAAATATATCGGATAGAGAGGTAAAGTTATGAAGTGGAAAACATGTACAATAGCCGATATTGGAACGGTTGTGGGTGGGGCTACTCCGTCCACCAAGAAAATTGAGAATTATGAAAATGGTAATATTGCTTGGGTTACTCCAAAGGATCTTGCTGGTTTTTCCGGAAGATTTATTTCTCATGGCGAAAGAAACATTACTGAAATCGGTTTGAAATCATGCTCCACTCAAATAATGCCTAAACATTCTGTATTGTTCTCTTCAAGAGCTCCGATAGGTTATGTTGCGATAGCTAATAACGAATTATGCACCAATCAGGGATTTAAGAGTGTAGTCCCTAATGAGAATACTGACTATATGTTTCTCTACTATCTGCTCAGATATAACAAAGAGAAGATTGAGAATATGGGATCAGGGACAACGTTCAAAGAAGTTTCTGGCAATACCATGCGAGGAATAGAAGTGACAGTACCTGAGAGTATTGAGGATCAAAAAAAGATTGCTTCAATCTTATCCACCATAGATGACAAAATTGAAAGGAATGAGGCGATAAACAAGAATTTACTGGAGCAAGTCTTTGCTCTTTATGACACCACTTTCTCTGACGCTGCAGGTCCTACATGCCGAGCTGATGAGTTCTTCAATATTACAATTGGAAAGACTCCTCCAAGGAAAGAACCCGAGTGGTTTTCCAAAGAAATCGATAATGTTAAGTGGGTTTCTATATCTGATATGGGAAGCTGTGGCTTATATATATCAGATAGTTCCGAATACCTTGTTCCAGAAGCAGTAAGCAAGTTTAATGTAGTGGTCGTTCCTGATAACACAGTCTTATTAAGTTTTAAGCTAACAGTAGGTAGGATTGCCATAACTGATGGAACTATGACCACAAATGAAGCGATTGCTCATTTTAAGACAGATAAGAAGGAAATAAACCCTTACTTGTATTGCTATCTCAAAAGATTTAATTTCCAAACATTGGGAAGTACATCATCTATCGCAACAGCAATCAATTCCAAGATCGTTAAAGCAATGCCGTTTGTAATTCCTTCTGATACCGACTTAGCTCAATTCAACGAAGTTGCATTACCTGCGTTCGAAATGATCAAGTCAAATCTTAGGGAGAATCGATCTTTAGTTGCCACAAGGGATTTATTGCTTCCAAAACTTATGTCTGGCGAGATCGATGTCTCGGTCCTAAGCATATAAATTCTTGTTTGCATTTATTACCAGTAGACAAATTGTTTTAAAAGTGTACTTGCATAAAGTAAAATGAAAATAAGGACATAAATATGCCAGCAACTTATACAGAAGCAGATTATGAAAATTCAGTAATACAGCTCTTTGAAGAAATGGGCTATATGCACTATTATGGTCCGTTAATGGAAAGGGATTTTCGTAGTCCTCTGTATGATTCAATCCTTGAAAAGCATATTAAACTTATCAATCATAATCTTCCGGATAATGCAATCCAGGATGCTTTATATAAGATAAGAAATTTTGAAAATGGGACACTTGCTCAAAAGAACGAAGTATTTATGGACTATCTTCAAAATGGCGTTCCTGTTCGATATTTTGATAATGGCGAAGAGAAATCATCCATCGTATATCTTGTTGATTACAAGAATGTCGATATGAATTCATTTATTGTTGCCAATCAATGGACCTTTATTGAAAACAGCAACAAGCGTCCGGATGTCATCTTATTCTTGAATGGTATCCCGGTAGTATTGATTGAACTCAAATCCCCATCCAGAGAAGAAACCGATGCTTCAGAAGCCTATCTGCAGCTTCGCAATTATATGAAGGAAATTCCTTCAATGTTTATCTATAATGCAATCTGCGTCATGAGTGACCATCTTACCAGTAAAGCCGGTACGATCACATCTGGTGAAGACCGCTTTATGGAATGGAAAACCAAAGATGGCAGCTATGAGAATACCCAATATGCCCAATTTGATACGTTCTTTGAGGGAATGTTCCAGAAAGAAAGATTGCTGGATATCATCAAGAACTTTATTTGTTTCTCCAATGATGGCGTAACCAAGACAAAGATCCTAGCTGGATATCACCAGTATTTTGCCGTAAAGAAAGCAATTGAATCCACAAAACATGCCACAGTTACCGATGGTAAGGGTGGTGTTTTCTGGCATACCCAGGGTAGTGGAAAATCCTTATCTATGGTCTTCTATGCACACCTGTTACAGGAAGCATTGGATAGCCCGACCATTGTTGTTTTGACCGACAGAAATGATTTGGACAATCAGTTATTCAACCAATTCCAATTGTGTAAAGAATTCTTAAGACAGACGCCGATTCAGGCGCAAAGCAGAGAGAATTTAAGACAATTGCTTCTTGAAAGAAAAGCCAATGGTATCATCTTTACAACAATGCAGAAGTTTGAAGAATACCATGATCCGCTTTCTGAAAGAAGAAATATTGTTGTTATGGCAGATGAAGCTCACAGAGGACAATATGGCTTAACAGAGAAGATCAAAATCACAAAGAACGAATCTGGTGAAGAAGTTGCCAAACGGGTTATCGGTACTGCCCGCATCATCAGGAACAGTCTTCCGAATGCAACATATATCGGATTTACCGGAACACCTATTTCCACGGAAGATCGCAGCACGCGTGAAGTCTTTGGTGATTATATTGATATCTATGATATGACTCAAGCCGTAGAAGATGGTGCAACCAGACCTGTCTATTATGAAAGCAGAGTTATCAATCTAAAACTGGATCAGGAGACGCTGAATAAGATTGATGCTGAATATGATGTTATGGCCAACAATTCTGACCCTGAAGTCATCGAACGAAGCAAACACGAACTTGGCCAGATGGAAGCGATCTTAGGCAATGATCAGACCATCAATTCGTTGGTTGGAGATATCCTTGATCATTATGAGAATTACCGTGAAAATCTTTTGACCGGTAAGGCAATGATTGTAGCCTATTCCAGAACAATTGCCATGAAGATCTATAAGAGAATTCTTGAATTAAGGCCAGACTGGACTGAGAAAGTCGGTGTTGTTATGACTGGAAGCAATAAGGATCCAGAAGAATGGCATGACATTGTAGGCAATAAGGCTCATAAAGAAGAAATGGCCAAATTATTCAAAGATAATGACAGTCCATTGAAGATCGCTATCGTCGTTGATATGTGGCTGACCGGTTTTGATGTTCCTTCACTTGCGACGATGTATGTTTATAAACCAATGTCTGGTCATAACCTGATGCAGGCAATCGCCAGAGTCAATCGAGTTTTCAGAGATAAAGAAGGTGGTCTGGTTGTTGATTATGTCGGTATAGCATCCGCTTTGAAGCAAGCTATGAATGACTATACCGTCAGAGATAAGAAAAACTATGGCGATACCGATGTCGGCAAAGTTGCCTATCCGAAGTTCTTAGAAAAACTGTCAATCTGTCGTGATCTTTTCCATTACTATGACTATTCAAAGTTCATGAATGGAACCGATCTGGAAAGAGCGAAGACCATAAGTGGAGCGGTAAACTATATCGTTGATGTTAAACGAGAAAAGGATAAAGAAGCTTTCTTAAAAGAATCTTTGCTTCTTAAACAGGCTCTTTCCTTATGTTCTTCTCTTGCCGCAGAAGATGAACGATTTGAAGCTGCATTCTTTGAATCGGTCAGAGTGTTAGTCAATAGACTTTCTAATCAGGGTAATGACAGGAAGATATCTCTTCCGGAAATGAACAAAAAGATCAATGAACTTCTGAAGCAAAGCATTAAGAGCGAGGGAGTTATAAATCTTTTCTCTGATGTTCATGAAGAATTCTCTTTATTTGATCCAAAGTTCCTAGAAGAAATCGCAAAGATGAAAGAAAAGAATCTGGCTGTTGAATTGTTGAAAAAACTGATTGCCGATCAGGTACAGATTTACAGAAGAACCAATGTAGTCAAATCAGAGAAATTTAGCGAGATCATTCAAAGATCCATGAATGCCTACCTGAATGGTATGTTGACTAATGAAGAGGTTATCGAAGAATTGCTGAATCTAGCAAAACAGATTTCGCAGGCAAAACAGGAAGGCGAGGATCTGGGTTTGACAGCGGATGAACTGGCTTTCTATGATGCCTTAACAAAACCGGAAGCAATCAAAGACTTCTATGAAAACGAGGAACTGATTGCGATCACAAAAGAACTGACTGAAGCTTTAAGAAAGAATCAGACAATTGACTGGCAGAAACGCGATTCGGCCAGAGCCAGAATGAGAATGATTATAAAGAAGCTTCTTAAGAAACATAAATATCCGCCAGAGGGTATGGAGGATGCAGTTCAAACTGTTATGACACAGTGTGAACTCTGGACAGATAATATCATGGAAGCATAAAACAAGGTGGAAAATTTCCACCTTGTTTTATGGTGAACTTTTATAGGATTTCCTTTATTCCTAATGGATAATGGATATTTTCGTTTAAGTCTCTTGAATTCAATTGTATAATCTCTTTTCCACTTAAAACGGTAGTCTCCATTTTTCTGTTATATCTGGAATAAATAAGCTGAAAATTTAATTCTGGAAAGTAATCAAATTTATACAACTTGATCTCATCGTAAATCGATTTACTGGTAGTGAAGAAAATAAAATCTGTGCAGTATTTGCAAGAAAAGTGCACGTCAGAGAAACCGTTGATATTTTCATCAAGCAATTGTCTTCCATATTCGGTAGTGATCATCAAAATATAATTTAAGAAATCTCTTATATTATGGTATGGATTTTTACTTTTATATATTTTGTCCGAGGAAACTATAAAAGACATAAGATGAACATTGCCATAATCATCACCATACGCAACGCATCCAGGACCCGGATTAAAATCTTCATCATACGCATATGCACGAAAACCAAGATATGCTGGATAATCATATTTCATAATATATGTCCGATGGAAGTTGTTGTATGCTCTGTCGTCATCAACCTTTGGCTCTGATCCGGAAGATGCATAGTCGTTAACGATGTTTTGCGTTTCTAGGATGAAATCATCGGACGGATTGAAATCAAACTTTTTCAGTTCCATAGGATCCAAATCAAGCATGATACATAATCTTGCAGCAACAAGCGGAGTAGGGTTATCCATTTCTCCTTTTAAAATCTTATAAATTGTTGTATGAGAAACCCCGTACTCGTTCGCAAGTATCCTAACTGATTTATTTGAAGATATAGCTTTGAAATAGGTTGAAAAGTTCATTTTAGTCTTAAAAATACAGGGTTGATACAAAATCGGTACAAAGAAATAATAACACAGTAAGTAAAAGAAAATAAAGTTATAAAAGAAATATTTATATAATGTTGACACTGATGAAAATAATGTCTAATATATAAATATAAAAGAAAAAAACAGTATATATTTACATGTATTGTTCTTTGACAAATAGTTCGTTTGAACTCATATTATGACTTTCTTTATTATCTACAATTAATATTTTTGTGAAAGGAGAATTTAACTGAATGATTGAAAAATTAACTTGGAAGGAAAAGCGGGATCTTCTGATTGTATGCCCATATCTGAGTGTCAAACAGATCCAACTGGTTTTTGATATCGGACAACCTTCCGCTTTAGAACTCAGAGCTGCCACATTGAAACAAGCCAAAAAAGATGGAAGATGGGTTGGAGATCGAAAGGTGCCAACCGATCTGGCTTTAAAGGCATACGGCGTGGATATGTCATATTTCGAAATCATGGCAGAGAAAGAAAAACGCTTCGCTGTCGATAAAGAAAAAGATGAAGCATAAGCTGATTACTGAATTATCAAAGAAACCTAGATCTTCATGGAGCATTGAAGAAAAACAACAGGTTAAAGATTTGCTCGATGGCTTCAAACAGAAAGGTAAACCAATTTATCCGTATGTGAAGAATAAGGAAATCTATTTCCAACTTGTTTATGCCAACAAGTTCTTTGTGAACTATCGCAGATACGAAGATGCCGAAAAGGATCTGGTTGGCTTAAGAGAAGGTTCCATCAAACTGGAAGATCTTGCTGAAGATTCACCAAAAAAGCGAAAAGAACTTGTCACTCTAGAGGATGCTTACAACAAACTCGTTGAAAGAGAAAAGCTGGCAAAGAAAGCAAAGGAATTCAAGAATAATTCTTTTGAGAAAAACGGCAGCGATTATAAGTATCATGTTTTTCCGTATTTCAAGGGTAAACCGATCGTGAAGATCACCAGAGGCGATATTGACGATTACGTTACTCAGATCACATACAACGAAGAATCGCAGCATAAAAGAAGGGACGGAAGTACGAAAAAACTTGCTGCTTCTACGCAGATCGAAATTCTGAATTTGTTTAAACGTTTATACAGAGAGGCAAAACGTTATTACGGTATCGAGACAACAATCGATATTGATTATGAAGTTAAGATGCCGACGAAGCAGGAGAAAAAAGAAAAACGAGAAAACAAAAAGAAGATCGATAAGATTCTTAATGATGATTATGAATTAAAACTGAAGAAGACTTTGGAAAGTATTGCAATCATCGAAAACGGAATCTACAATCCGATATTCGCGATTGAATTGTTGAATCATTCGATTGGTTCAAGAATCAATGAAGCAAATGCTTTAAAGCCATCAAAACTGGATGCTGAAAACAGACGATTGCTGATTGACGCGAGTATCTCCTGGCATCCGGATAAAGAAAACACCGATAAGTCATACGAGGAAACTTCGACAAAGACGGATGAAGAAAGAATCATATTGTTATGTGATAGCCTGCTCCTGTATCTGGAAGAATACATTTCCATTTTGAAGCAGCTATCGTATTATAGCGACGATATGTATATCTTTTCCCGTTTGGAGTATTCAAGAGATGATTCGATGAAACTTGATCCGTTCAGCCTGAAGACATTTAACAATCATATCAGGTTCGCAAGAAAACACGCCGGTCTCGTTGATGAAAACGGCGAGGTTTACATGGTAAAGAATCACATTGCCAGGCACGCATTCAACAGTATGATGAAAGATGGCGGTGTATACGATTACGACAGAGAAGAATATATCGGCCATGCTCATTCCGGCGGAACCAACGTGATCTATACTCACAAATCATCGGCACAGGAAAAACGAATTCTGAAAATTCAGGAAAAATTTGTACGATATCTGACTAAGGATATCCCGCAGTTCCAGGAACTGTATAAGAAAAAATAAAGATTGGAAATTATAAATAAGGATACGTAAACAACACAAATCTTAGAGAAAATCTTAGAGAAATCCGTGTTAATAATAAAAAACGCCCATTTTATGGGCGAAATATAACAATTGGCTGCGGATGAAGGATTCGAACCTTCGAAATGGTGGATTCAGAGTCCACTGCCTTACCGCTTGGCTAATCCGCAAGGTCAATAACTATTATATAATATATTTATTAAAATTGTCAGTAAAATTCAGTTTGTTTTCAAATTTACAGGATAGGATTAAATTATGGCAAAGTTATTGATCGTAGATGATGAAGAGAAGATCAGAGAAATGATCTTCAAATTCGCTGCCCATGAAGGCCATGAGTGTGTGATGGCATGTGATGGCAAGGAAGCTTTGGATATTTTCTCCAAGGAAGATTTTGACCTGGTCATCCTGGATGTCATGATGCCGGAAATGGATGGCTATGAAACGTTAAAGAAGATGAAACAGATCAAGGATGTTCCTTGTATCTTTCTGACGGCTTTAGGTCAGGAATATGACCGTATCTATGGTTTTGATATCGGCGCAGAAGATTATGTGACCAAACCTTTCTCACCTAAGGAACTGATGATGAGGATCAAGGTCATTCTTAAAAGAGATAATAAGAGTACAAATACCATTAAAGTTAAAGGCCTGAGTATCGATGAAGATGCACATGCGGTTTATGTTGATGGCAAGCGTGTCGATATGGCCAACAAGGAATATGAACTGCTGCTTTATCTGATGAAGAATATGGGCAATGCTCTGACCAGACAGCAGATCATATCCAAGGTCTGGGGCTATGAATATGATTCAGATGACCGTACTCTTGATACACATATGAAACTGTTGCGTAAGGATCTTGGTGATTATGGTAACTATATTACTACTTTAAGAGGAGTAGGGTATCGTTTTGAAAAAGAAATTTAGTCTGCGTCTGCAGCTGGTAATAATCCTGTTGGCTTTTGTGATGACTTTACTTGGTCTTGTCTATTTCGTACAGACAAATTTTTTGGATGATTTCTATAAAGCCCACAAAATGAGTTCCATCGAAAGTGTGGCTCGCAGTGTCTGTGACATGGTAGGTGATGATGATGTCGCCGATGAGATCGAACACATTTCGATGTCCAATGAGGTCTGTGTCCGAGTCGTATCCAATGTTGAGGATTACTGCTATACCGGTGCCTGCACCTTAAGAGGCCTTGATTATATGACCATCAATAAGATCGCTTCAGAGATCACAGAAGAACCAAATCAGGAAAAACTGTTTGATGATTTCCATTATCAGCGGCGAAAAGATGAGCCTCCAGAGGATGTCTATATCTTTGCGAAACTGATCACTTACAATAACGAAAACGTCATGGTGCTGGTATCTTCGGGTATCACGCCTTTGGCGACCACGATCTCAACGATCAAATCGCAGTATCTGCTGATAACGGGAGTGATCATTGCGGTGACGATCATACTGGCGCTTATCCTATCCCGTTTCATCGTCAAACCGATCAATGATATAAACAGAGAATCCAAGAATCTGGCTAAAGGAGCTTATGATGGCGATCTAATCAAAACGAGTTCGAAAGAGTTCGCAGAACTCAATGAAACGCTGATCAACGCTAATGAGGATATCAATAAGGCCGAGATCGCCAAGAAAGAACTTATCGGCAATGTTTCTCATGACTTGAGAACGCCGCTGACGATGATCGTCGGTTATGGTGAGATGATCAGAGATCTGCCGGAAGAGAATACGGAAGAAAACATCAACGTCATCATTGATGAGGCTAAACGTCTTTCGACTTTAGTCGACGATCTGATCGATATCTCCAAGGCTGATCAGATCAAGACTGAATTGCATAAAGAAAAGATCAGTCTCAATTCTTTCCTGACAGAAGTATATCGGCAATATGAAAAGTATTGTGAAGTACAGGATATCGATCTTAAGCTTGATCTTAAGGAAGATATAACCGTTGAGATCGATGCCAAGAGGATCAAACAGGTCTTATATAATTTCATCAATAACGCTTTAAACTATAACAATAAAGAAAATAAGGAAATAATCATCGGTACAGATGTTAATCCTGATGGGTCTTACCGGGTCTATGTCTTTGACAATGGTGAAGGTATCGATGAGAAAGATATCGCTAATGTCTGGGACAGATATTATAAAGTCGATAAGGAACATAAGAGGACACATATAGGTTCCGGTATCGGATTATCTTTAGCCAGATCATTACTGGAAGCTCATGGGATGAACTACGGTGTAGAATCTGTTAAAGGTGAGTTCACAAAATTCTATTTTGATGTGGCAGCTGTATAATTGGCACTTCTTATAAGAAGTATAATAAAACAAAGGAAGCTGAGGAAAACGCCATGAAAATCGTCCTTAAACATCTGACCAAACAGTTTATCAGCAGACATAATAAAAAAGAGATCGTTACGGCCGTAAATGACTTTGATTTTGAAATACCTGATGGCAAGCTTATCGGTTTGTTAGGCCCTTCGGGCTGCGGCAAATCGACGACTCTGAATCTGATCTGCGGTCTTGAAGAACCGACGGAAGGAAGGATCTATTTTGATGATCTTGATGTGACGGATCTGCCTCCGGAGAACAGAGGAGTCGGCATGGTCTTTCAGAATTATGCTTTGTATCCTCATTTAAGTGTCAGACAGAATATCGTTTTTCCTTTGGAGAATCTCAAAGGAGAACAGAAACTTGATAGAGAGTCCATGAATCAGAGGGCTCTAGAAGCAGCTAAACTCGTGCAGATCGAAGAGCTGATGGAAAGAAAACCCAATGAACTTTCCGGTGGCCAGCAGCAAAGAGTAGCGATCGCCAGAGCGCTGATCAAGACCCCTGGTGTTTTACTTCTGGATGAACCTTTAAGCAATCTGGATGCGCGTTTACGTCTTCAGACCAGAGAACAGATCAGAAGGATTCAGAAGGAAACCGGTATCACGACGATCTTTGTAACCCATGACCAGGAAGAGGCGATGTCGATCTCCGATCTTATCATCGTCATGGAAAAGGGTGTTTTACAACAGATGGGTGAACCACAGGAAGTCTACTCCAAGCCGGTCAATCTGTTTGTGGCCAAATTCTTAGGTACACCGGCCATCAATGTCTTTGATGGATATATAAAGAAACATAAAGTCTATATCGGTAAAGAAGTGGTCGGGGAAAGAAAAGTTAGTGATCAGGAAGTATATGTGGCGATCAGACCGGAAGCTTTTGTGCCTGATACAAAAGGTAAGTTCAGTTGCGAATATGATCGCACTGAAACAACAGGCAGAGATACCAGTATCGTTACTCATCATGAAAAATGTATTTCCGATTACGATATCAGAGCGATCGTTTCTTCGGATGCGAAGATCGTAACAGATAAAAACAATCTGATCAGATTCAGACTTAAAGATGATAAAGTTCATGTCTTCTCCAAGGTCGATGAAAAGGTGATCTGATGAAGAAGAACAATCTCAAAGGATGGCTGTATCTTTTACCGGCCCTGATCTTTATCGGGGTCTTTATGGTCTATCCTCTGATCGATGTTCTGATCTATTCTTTTGAAGAAGGCTATAATTTTGCGTCTCAGACATATAAAGGAATAGGCTTGTATAATTTTTCCTATGTCTTACATGATTCCTATTTCTTACAGGCGGTGAAGAATACTTTTATCTTAGTCATCATCACCGTTCCATTATCAACTGGTATTGCTTTATTAATTTCCTTAGCTCTTAATTCGGTCAATAAATTCAAAGAACTATTTCAGACGATCTTCTTTCTGCCTTATGTGACCAATACATTGGCTGTAGGCCTTGTATTCATGATCCTGTTCAAGAAGACGGCTTATTCGGAAGGTCTGATCAATCTTCTATTAAACAGCGTGGGTATCGCTTCGATCGATTTCATCGAAGGGCCATACTGGGCCAAGATGTTTGTGCTGTGTTTCTATACGATCTGGGTCGTCTTGCCTTTCAAGATCCTGATTTTAACCAGTGCCTTGGCATCAGTCAATAAAGACTACTACAATGTCGCCAGAGTGGACGGTACATCCAGGTGGCGCATCTTCTATAAAATTACACTGCCGATGATCTCGCCATCACTGTTCTATCTGATCATAACTGGTTTCATCGGTGCTTTTAAAGCTTATTCGGATGTGGTGGCCTTATTTGGAACTGATCTGAATACGGCAGGCATGAATACGATCGTTGGTTATGTTTATGACATGTTGTATGGCAATTCAGGCGGTTATCCTTCTTTTGCCTCGGCTGCCGCTCTGATCCTGTTTGCGATCGTCATGACGATCACCCTGATAAACCTGCTTGTCTCCAAGGAAAACGTTCATTATCAGTAAGATGGAAAAAATAAGAAAACTGGAAAGAAAAAGCCGTTTGCGCAACCTGAGCTGGATGACAGCGATTTTTGTGCTGCTGATAATCTGGGCGATCATCGTCTTATTCCCGTTCTACTGGATGCTTCTGACGTCAGTCAAATCCTATGCTTCATATAACGCTGAATACATCCCGCAGTTCTTTACGCTGTCTCCGACTTTGGAAAACTATATTCAGGCCTTTACAGCTGTACCTTTAGCCAGGTATTTCTTCAATACGATAATCTTTACAATCATAACGACTTTGATCATGATGATCGTTGTTATTTTCTCAGCTTTCGCTTTTTCCAGGCTTGAATTCACCGGCAAGAATCTAATCTTTACGATGTTTCTTTCGCTGATGATGATACCTAATGAGTTAGTCATAATCACCAACTTTGTCACGATCACCAATGCCGGTTTGCGAAACAGTTTTCTGGGACTGATCTTACCAAGTGTGACCAGTATCTTCTATATTTATCTGCTGAAAGAGAATTTTGAACAGATCCCTGATGAACTGTATAAGGCTGCCAAGGTCGATGGGACCAGCGATATCAAATATCTGTTCAAAGTCATGATCCCGATCTGTAAGCCGACGATCATAACGGTACTGATCTTGAAAGTTATCGAGTGCTGGAACGCCTATGTCTGGCCAAGACTGATCACTGATGATGAAAACTACTTCTTAGTCTCCAACGGTATCCAGACGATCAGGGAATCAGGTTTTGGAAGAGAAAATATCCCGGCCATGATGGCAGCAGTCGTAGTCATTTCCGTTCCTTTGATCATCATTTTCCTCATCTTCCATAAGAAGATCATGGAAGGTGTTTCCAGAGGAGGGACCAAGGGATGAGAAAGATTATAGGTTTGTTTCTGATCATCTTCTGTTTGTTTAATGTGACGGCTTGTCATGGTTCTTTGGGCATGGCCTCTTTTGAAGTTCCTGAAGACTTTGATGAAACAAGACAATATGAGATCACTTTCTGGGCCAAGAATGATACCAATATCAATCAGGTAAATGTCTATAAGAAAGCAATAAGAGATTTTGAAGAGATCTATCCTTTTATTAAAGTTAATCTGAAACTCTATACTGATTATTCAAGGATCTATAACGATGTCATCACCAACATCTCAACTAATACGACACCAAATGTCTGTATTTCCTATCCCGATCATATCGCTACCTATAAAAGCGGCAACAATACCGTCGTAGCTCTGGATGAACTGATCGATGATGAAAAGTTTGGATTGGGCGGAAGCGAGATCAGATTTGATGGTGTTAAAAAAGATGAAATGGTCAAGGCTTTCATGGATGAATGTATCATTGATGAGAAGCGGTATGCCTTGCCGTTTATGCGTTCAACCGAAGCGTTATATATCAATAAGACCTATGTCGAGAAGATGGGTTATGAGATACCGGAAGTACTTACCTGGGATTTTATTTTTGAAGTAGCGGAAAAGGCTCTTGAAAAAGATGAAGAAGGCAATTATCTGGTCAATGGTCAGAAGATCATGATCCCGTTCATCTATAAGTCAACAGATAATATGCTGATATCGATGCTGAAACAGCTTGATGCTCCATATTCACAAAGCGATGGGACGATAGAGATTTTCAATGATACGACCTCTTCATTATTGAAAGAGATCGGAAAACATGCCAAGAGCGGTTCCTTCTCAACTTTCAAGATCTCCTCATATCCGGCCAATTTTCTCAATGCCGGACAGTGTATCTTTGCGGTTGATTCCACGGCCGGAGCGACCTGGATGGGCTCAAAAGCTCCGTTACTGGATATAGCTGAAGAACAGCTGGTCGATTTTGAAACAGAGGTCAGAGTGATACCCCAATATGATCCGGATAACAAATATATGATCTCGCAGGGTCCTTCATTATGTATTTTCAATAAAACTGATCCGCAGGAGGTCATGGCTTCATGGCTCTTTACGCAGTTTCTGATCAGTAATGGCGTGCAGATCGGCTACGCGATGACGGAAGGCTATATCCCGGTAACTTTAACAGCACAGAATTCGGCTGAATATCAGGAATATATCAATATGACTGACAGTGACGACAGGACCTATTATCAGGTAAAACTGGATGCTTCAAAACTGTTAATAAATAATATCGATAATACATTTGTTACCCCGGTATTCAATGGTTCGGCATCGCTTAGAGATGCGGCTGGATCTTTAGTGGAGAATACCTGTAAATCCGCACGAAGGAATGAAATCCTTGATGATAACTATTTCCGGGCTCTGTTTGAAAAAGTGACTTCTTTGTATCACCTTGATCAGGCCCAGAGTATCGATACCGGTAAGGACTTAGGCCCTTTACCTGAGACCGCGAAGATCCTTTTGGCTTCATTAGTGATATCATGGATCCTGTTGGGATTATATGCCTTAAGAGAACTTAAAAAACAGAGATCCTGATACTATTGTGCTATGATTAAGATTGTTTATTGGGAAGGAGAAAATATGAAAAAATTATTTATTCTGCTTATGGTAATGCTGACGATGTTCAGTTTATGTTCATGCAAGAAGAAAGAAGAGACCCCGGCTGTCTTTGATCCTTCAGCCAAATCGGAAGGTGTCATGACCTACAGCGAATATGCTGCTGCCGAGCTAGGAAGTGATGTACTGATCGAAGGCTTTGTTCAGGGTGCTCAGTCCTATTGGCAGGGAGCCAAGTTCTATGTAGCTGATCCTGATGGTGCCTATTTCGTATATTGCGATGGCAAGGGTGAAGATATCAATATCTCGGAAGAAGATTACGCCAAGATCGTAAGTTCTACCGATTATAAAGACGGCTGGAAGGGCATCTGTGATGGAACAAAGGTCCAGGTCAAAGGTGTCAAATCCGAATGGTCTGGCGAAGTTGAGATTTCTGATGCGACGGTCACTATCCTTGATTCCGAGAAATGGGTCGCGGAAGCGGAAGATGTAACTTCTTTACTTGGCACAGACGCTCTGATCGAGAAGATGAACAAAAAGGTCAAATTTACCGATATGACCGTTGAAGCCAGCAAGGACGCTGAAGGCAATGACGTCGCCTTCCTGTATAACTGGGATGGCTCAGGGGAACCGGGCAGCGATCTGTATTTCAACGTTTCGGCTAACGGCACGACCTATAACTTCGTCGTTGAATCATATCTGTGTTATGACGGAAGCGATGTGTATGACGGTGTAGAAGCTTTAAAAATCGGTGATAAGCTCGATCTGGAAGGCTTCTTATACTGGTATAACGGAGCGAATCCGCATATCACTTCTATTACAGTCAAATAAGCTATCAGGGAACCTTCAAAAGGTTCTCTTTTTTTGGCGAAAAATGCGATAATTGTTATTTAATTTTGGGCGAAAAACCTTATAATATAGATGTAGTCATAAATAGGAGGAAAAAATAATTATGGCAGTAAAAGTTGCAATTAATGGCTTCGGACGTATCGGAAGATTAGCTTTCCGTCAGATGTTCGGTGCCGAGGGTTATGAAGTCGTTGCAATCAATGATTTAACAAGCCCTAAAATGTTGGCAAATTTATTGAAGTATGACTCAGCTCAGGGTGGATACTGCGGTAAATTTGGTGAGAATCTTCACACAGTAGATTCAAAAGAACCTGAAATGGAAGAAGATGGCAAGACAGTTAAGGTTCCTGGCTCAATCACAGTTGATGGCAAGGAAATCACTATCTATGCAAAACCAAACGCAGCTGATTTACCTTGGAAAGAATTAGATGTTGACGTAGTTCTGGAATGCACAGGCTTCTATACTTCTAAAGCTAAATCACAGGCTCACATCGATGCCGGTGCTAAGAAAGTCGTTATCTCTGCTCCAGCAGGCAACGATCTTCCAACTATCGTTTACAACGTAAACCACACTACTCTTACTAAAGAAGATACAATCATCTCTGCCGCTTCTTGTACAACAAACTGCTTGGCACCGATGACTCAGGCTTTGAACGATTACGCTCCGATCCTCTCAGGTATCATGACAACTGTTCATGCCTACACTGGTGATCAGATGATCCTCGATGGACCGCACAGAAAAGGCGATCTGCAGAGAGCAAGAGCTGGCGCTGCCAACATCGTTCCTAACTCAACTGGTGCTGCCAAGGCTATTGGTCTGGTTATTCCTGAACTCAATGGTAAGCTTATCGGTGCTGCTCAGAGAGTTCCTACAGTAACTGGTTCTACTACAATCCTTCACGCTGTAGTCAAGAAGGAAGGCGTTACTGTTGAAGGCATCAACGAAGCTATGAAGGCTCATGCTAACGAATCATTCGGTTACACAACTGAAAAATTGGTTTCTTCTGATATCATCGGTATGAAATACGGTTCTCTGTTTGATGCTAACCAGACAATGGTTTCCGACATGGGTGATGGCACTTACTTAGTACAGGTTGTTGCTTGGTACGACAACGAGAATTCTTACACTTCACAGATGGTAAGAACAATCAAGTACTTAGCTCAGTTATAATATTAAGTACAGACACTAATTGAACTGATAAAGCAGGGGGTTTGAAACTCCTGCTTTTTCTCTGGTTGCCTAAAGAACAAAACCTTAATAAAATTTGTTTAATGTTTAAGAATTTTGCTTATCAGCTTTGCAGGCTCATTATCGTGCCTGTATTCAGACTGTATTATCAGCCAAAGATCGTAGGAAAGAATAATATACCTGAAAAAGGTTCTGTTATTCTAGCTGGCAATCATAAACATGCTTTAGATCCGATCTTCGTGGATATCTGTACGAAAAGAACAGTACACGCATTAGCGAAAAGTGAACTGTTTGAAGGACCTTTCGCTTTTTTCTTTAAGAGTATAGGTGCTATACCGGTATATCTTGAGGCAAGAAATAATCCCGAGGCCTACAGGAAAGCTAAAGAAGTATTGCTGAACGACCAAGTGATCAACATCTCACCAGAAGCAGCCCGAAACTATACAGAGCAGATCCTGCTTCCTTTTAAAAGCGGAGCCGTACGTCTGGCCAAGGAAACGGGTACTGCGATCGTTCCTTATTGCATCAAAGGTAATTACCGGTTCTTATCCAAGGATCTGAAGATCGTTTTTGGTGAACCGCTAAAGATAGATGAAGATGATATGAGTGAAGCTAATGGTCGTCTTTATAATGTGATAGAAAGAATGTTACTGGAAAACTGAAATGAAAGTACTGCTGGTCCGTCCTGAAGAATCACGCAGCAGGTATGATTTTCAGGGCGTCATCGAAAACGAATGTCTGGAACTGGAATGGATCCAAAGAATACTGCAGGATCATGGCCATGAGGTGACGATCTTTGATAAACAGGTCGAAACCCTATCTTTTTCCGATTTCATCAAAGATATACAGTTTGATGTCTTCTATGGCGAAGCCAGATGTTTTCAGGAACCATTTATCTTAGAATACGTCAGAGCTTTCAGAAACAGATTTGATGGAATAACCATTCTTGGTGGCATCCATGCTCAGATGTGCAAGGAACGTCTTTTCATCTGTGAAGCTGATTATGTGCTCAGCGGCTACAACTACTATGATCTTCCCGAAATCTTAAAAGGCAATACTGATATCTGCAATCTTTCCTATAAGAAAGATGAACAATGGTTCAGCAATCCTTCTAAAGCTGTCGATATCAAAGATCTGCCCTGGCCCGATCGTTCTTATTTCTACGCTCATAAGGACCGTTATCAGTATCTCGATATGAAACATGCGATGTGGATCCGCAGCAGTTTTTCCTGTCCTTACCGCTGCCGTTTCTGTATCCGCAATCATATGAATAATTCTATCTATTCCCGAAGAGATGTGATGGATCTTGTGGAAGAGATCGGGTATAACGATAATGAAAATGTCTATATCGTGGACGATGATTTCCTTTATGATGAAAACTATCTGAGGAAATTCATCGACGAGATAAAAGCCAGAAATATCAAAAAGGAAATATATCTGTTACGGCAGAGCTGACTTCATAGCAGCTCATGAAGAACTTTTAAAAGAATTCAAAGAAATAGGTCTGGTCTATGTTCTGGTGGGCTTTGAAGATATCAGGAATGAGAAGCTTGATTCCTATAATAAAAGGAACACGATCGAAAACAATCAGAAATGTATTGATATTTGTAAGAAATACGATATCAGACTGATGGCGATGTTTATCCTTGGTTTAGATTTTAAAGGAAAAGATTTTAAAGATCTTTATTCCTATATAAAAAGGCAGGATCTTAAGCACGTAGCTGTTTCGATCTATACACCGGAACTGGGAATAAAACATCATTATGAATACATAACTGATGATCTGACACATTATGATTATCTTCATCTTGTGTGTAAACCAGGATACTTAAGCGTAAGAATGTGGTATTTCCACTACTATGTCTTACTGATCCGCCTGTTCTTAAAAGCACAGAAAGACGGCATCTACGACTTTATCGACTATGGTGATTATATCCGTTCTTTCATCAGAAACATATTTGTGAAGGAGAAAGAAAATGGCTGATCTGTATATCCTGTTTGAAAGATCCAATTCTCTGATCGGCAAGCTGGGCAGGTTCCTCATGCCTTATCCCTATACACATGTGACCATCAGCTTTGACAACAAGACCTATCATTCTTTTTCCAGAAGGAAACTTCATGATCCTTTTGATGCGGGCTTTACCGAAGAAAAGCTGGCTTATTTTGCCTATGAGGATGTTGAAGTCAAAATATATAAACTGGAGATCAGTGAAGAAGAAAAAGAAAAGATCATGGATTTTATGGACACGATCAAAGATATGCCTTTTGATGTAGGGGATATGATCCTGATGCCGCTGGTCCACGGGCATTGCAATCCAAGAGGCTATAACTGTATGAGCTTTGTCAGTGAGGTTTTGGCTATTCTTGGTTATCCGCTTCCAAATAAACTTTATAAAAACAGTATCGAAGATATCGAAAACGCATTAATAAACAAAGGAATAGAGGGGGAAGTAATAAAGCTTCCCAAACAGATCGATGAGGAATATATGGCTGATGTGAGTTTGAAACAGAAACTGGCTTCTTTCCGTAAACTGTTTGATAAACTGTATGGGAAGGAAAAAGCGTGACGGATTTAGCGTTTTTTGAGAGTATATTGGTGAGGAGGTGTGTTTAAATGAAAGGAATAATTACTAAAATATTGGTGTTGGTTTTGATCGCTTCATTGTTTGGTTGTTCAGGTTCAGGAAATATGAATAAGGAAAGCGATCCTTATGAAGGAGTAACGGTTTCTGCAGATATCAATACCGGTAAAAACAAAGCCGGCAATACCGTCTATGATCTGGTATGTACTATCGCCAATGATTCAGATAGAGAGCTGATGTATGTCAAATTCTGTATCCATTTCCTGGATAAGGACGGGAATGAACTATTTGCTTTTACTCCGGCCTGGAAAGGAGAGGATCATCCTTTAAAGAAAGGCGAAACAGCGACCTATGAAGTAGCCTTCCAGGATGAACAGGAAGCGGAAAAGATCTCGATCGAAGTACTTGAGATAAAGGATACAAGTGAGGTAAAACCACTTCATGTGCCACAGAAGGGGGAATATCTGTATGAAGCTCTCAATAATGAGCACATCAACAATATCAAAAACGAAAGACCGACGGCTATTCATATCGTCATCGATCACATGGGTGCTCAGGAGATCGCTGATGTCACAGATGAAGAGACATTGGATGCACTTATAAGCGAATTTGTGAAGATAAAGATCGCCGATGAGACAAACGAGTTTGTGACGGATAACTATAATGGAGTCGGCTTTGAATTCGCTGATGGTTCTCAATATTATATGAGCCTTAATCTGAACAATCTGGAGACCAGTATCAACGGCAATATGCATATGTACGAACTGGAGAATTTCGGACCGTTCTGGAAACTGTGCAACGAACTGGCTGATTATCCTGAAGATTAATCGATGGGCAGGTGTCAAAGACATCTGCCTTTTGTTTATTCAGGCTAGGGCTTATAATAAGAAAGATGTTTCGGAAACTGGATGAAAAATACCAGAACAGTGCGATCTGGCAGTTTATAAAGTTCAATCTGGTCAGTCAGTCTACAGCCTTACTGCAGCTGATCCTGGCCAATGTCTTGCCTTTATTGACGGACTCCGTTACGACACCCTTACCATCTTTCTTAAGCTGGCTGTTTGACCCCAATACCTTGTTTGACGGCCCCAGCAAGTATGTCATTAACGGGGTTGTGACCTGGGGTTATGTCCTGCCGTTTTTTCTTTCCAATTTCTTAGCCAATATCTATGGCTATTTCATGAATATGAAGTATACCTTCAAAGGTAAATATTCCAAGCGGAGTCTGATCATCTATTTTGTGGTGATGCTTGTGCTGATATTGTTCTCGACCTGGCTGCAGGGAAAGGTGACGGCTATGCTGTTAAAGACTTCGTGGGCCTGGTTTGCGAGAACGCTGGCGGTCTGGGCAGCAGGTTTTGTTCAGTTCTGTGTGCTGTTCCCGTTAGAGAAGTTCGTGCTTTTCAAGGAGAAGGAAGAAGATGTCTAAAGTCAGTATAATCGTACCGGTCTATAACGGTGAAAAGGTGTTGAAACGCTGTGTCGATTCGATCATCAATCAGGACTATCGCGATCTTGAGATCATTCTGGTCGATGATGGCAGTAAGGATGATTCTTTCAGAATCATTTCGGAATATGCCAAAAATGATGAAAGGATCGTTCCGGTCCATAAGGAAAACGGCGGTGTATCTTCGACCCGAAATCTGGCTCTTGACCTGGCGACAGGTGATTATATCCAGTTCATCGACGTTGATGACTGGCTTCCGTTTGATTCGACCAAACTCATGGTCAGAGGCATGGAAGAAAATAAGACAGATCTTGTCATTGCGGATTTCTACAGAGTCGTCGGTGATAAGATCGCCAAGAAGGGTTCGATCAAGGAAGGTGGAGTCACGACCAGAAATGCTTTTGCGGACAGGATGATGCTGACACCTGCTGATTTCTACTACGGCGTACTCTGGAACAAACTGTATCGCCGTGACATCATTGAGAAGTACCACATCCGCATGGATGAGAATATATCCTACAGTGAAGATATGATCTTCAATCTTGAATATCTGCTTCATGTGGAGAAGATCTTTGTCCTTAAGTCTCCGGTCTACTATTATGTGAAGACCGAAGGCTCACTGGTCATGCAGAACATGAATGTCGAAAACATCGTGAAGATGAAGACCGGCATGATCAAGTATTATCGCGATTTCTACAAGAATATCACGGTCTATCAGGACTATGAACAGCGCAAGCCATTCATCTACGGCTATCTTCTTGCCGTATCGACCGACAGCTTTGCGATCCCGTTTCTGGATAATGCCAAGAAGCTGGGCGAAGAAAAGGGCGGCAAAGTCTTCTATGATACTGATATGAATGATAACGAATTCATGAACATGTATCTGGGAAGCAAACTGTTCTCACAGGTTCTTGATCCCTTGGCCCAGGCACATAAACTTGATGACAACGAAATAAAGATCCTTTATTACTTATATAAAAAAGGAAAGAGTGCGACCGGTGAAGAGATCGCTTCCGTGTGTTTTATCGGTCCGGGAAGCTGCGCTTTAGCTATTACGAAGCTTCTGACCACACCGTATCTGAAAGTATCGGATATAAACCTGTTTGACGACGACAAGATCCTTTATGAATATGTATCGTCGGAACTTGATAAGGAATTCGACAAGATACAGGATGACTTCCTGGCTCTGTGCTACAATTCGATATCTGAGGAAGATCTGGAAAACTATCTCAAGGTCAGAGAACAGATCTATGACAATATACGCAAGATTATGATCAAATAAGTGATCTGAATAAAAAATGGGGGTAAATAATATGTACAGTTATCTGGAAAAAGAGTATGGCAAAAACAAGAAAGGAATGATCCTTGGTATCGTTTTGCTTTCCCTGGCTTCACTGTTACTGATCGTAGCTTTAGTGAAAACGATCAGTGCGAAGAATAATGCCATCCATCTCAATGATGCGATCATCATGGAAGAAGGTCGCAAGGAAAACAGATTATCCTATCTGGACACGATCGGTTTCTATCAGTTCGCAAGCTATGGCGATGATCTTGGTTATTACATCGCTTATGATGATGAATTCATGTATATTATCACGATCAAGGAGAAGGATTTTGATTATTTCGCAGATAAGTTCGACGATTCTGATGTAGTCAGGATCTGGGGTTATACAAAAGCCATTCCATCTGATGCGATCCCATATGCGATCGATGCGGTCAATGAAGATATGGGTGAACAGTTAGTTACCACATCCAACTTTGAAGATATGCTTGGTGATGTGATGTTGGAAGCACACAGAGATTCAAGTATCAATGTGTTCTCGATGCTTTTCTCCATCGCTCCGATCGAACTGCTGATCGCGGCTTTATGTCTGATCTTCGGTCTGATCCTGTTCTTTGTGGATCGTGCCAATCATCGCAGCTATGAACAGTATCTCCATGATGAAGAACTTAAGGCTGAACTGGAAAGCGAAGATACAAGAGTTTTCGAAAACATGAAACTGGCTCTGACGGATAATCATGTCGTAAGTTTCAATGGCGCACTTAAAGTTCTGGATTACAGTGATATCTTCTGGGCTTATCTGACCAAACACCGCACCAACGGCATCGCCGACTACAATTTCCTGAATCTTTGTACCCGTGATGGCAAGCAGATCATCTGCGGCAACGGTAACACTTTCGGAAAGAAGAACCGTACTGCTACTGCCAGCAATCATGACGAGATCTTAAGTATCATCAAGGAAAAGAATCCTGATGTGCTTTTGGGCTATGATCAGGAAAACATCAATGCCTATTCCGAGCTTGTAAAGGCCAATAAAGAAAACAATGTTTAAACCTGATTTCATCAAACAGCTCAATGACCTGACGGGTGAAAGTGAAAACTTTGAGGGCATTTCCGTTTCCTGCTTGTACAAAGTCGAATATAACGAGAAGACCGAAAGCCATATCTTTCATCTGAATTCAGTGATCCGAAACGAAGGGGATAAGGAAATATCTGCCGTGGTTTTTGAAGTTGATTTCATAAATGGTGAACAGGTCCTTCACACAAGCACCGAGTTCTGGAACGGCGTCGATAAGGCGATCATAAAAGGAAAGAGTGTTAATTATGAGGGCGGTTTTCAAAGCCGACTTGAAGGAAAACCTGAAAAGATAAGTGTTCGGATCAAGCAGATAAAAGATACTGTTGAACAGCCGCTGATTCATCTGCCTCTGCCTGGTGAATACCTTTATCAGGCCATAAATGATGAACATATCAACAAGATCAAGGAAGATCTGCCTGTTACGGTAACGGTCTCCATAGGCAATGTGGCCGGTACCAGGCAACAGAAGATCGATGATCCAGAACAGATCAGACAACTGGTGGAACTGTTCAGCCAGATTCAGATCGGTGGTCAGACTTATATGATGGCTACAGATTGCGACAACGCCTTGTTTTTTGAGTTTATAGACGGTTATAAGTATCCCGTAAGATTCAATATGGGCAATCTGGAGTTAAATTTCTTCCACAGGTATTATATGTATACCTTGGTCAATAACCGTATTTTTGGATAACTGTAATATATGAAAATTCGTTCCAACATCCTTATGTCTTTACTTCTGATCGCCATGCTGACAATGACACTTTTGGGCGCGATGGGGGTAAAAAACAGAAAGGAAGAAAAGCCTGAACCTGAACCTGTTGATGATAAACCGGTGACCGATGTGATCCCAAACAGTTTCAAAGGAACGATCAAGGATGAATATGGTGTTCCTGTCGAAGTAATGAAGACTATCACTTCCTATATGGATGCCTATTATATGTCTTTAGCTAAACTCGAAACTCAGGATGTTTCAGGTCTGTTTTCTAGTGATAAAATGGCTTCCATCTCCGAGAAGGCGATCTCGCTTTTAGTCGATGTAAGAAAGCTCTATGATTTTGATATGCATATATATGGCGGTCATTATGATCTCAAGGTCATTAATTACCGCGAAGAAAACGGGAAGTATCGTGTTGATATCCTGGAGGATGATTATCTGAATTTTGCATATCTGAACGGGATCGAATCTTCGGCTTATGATATCGAGAACTATTTTGTGATTGACAGTGACTATAAGATAAGTGATCTGGAAAAGGTACAGGGTTATTATCTGTCTTTCTATGATGAAAAGGAAAAGAGCCTTGATGAAGTCTATAACTACTTCATGCGTCAGTTAAAGGATATGATCGAATACAATACGGAAGTTTTGTGGAAGAAAGCTCAGTCAGCCCCTTATCAGAGCAAGCTCAGCTACAAGAACGGTTATGATCGAAGCAAGGCTTCCGAGTATTCATACAAGTATTATCATGACCGCAATCCTATCTGGTATAACTTTACCGATGAAGGCGGGAACTGCCAGAACTATGCATCCCAATCGATGCTGGAGGGTGGGATAGTGATGGACAACGAAGGTGAGCAGCAGTGGAAATGTTATATAGAAGATCCGCAGTATGATCCGGAGATCAATGAAGAAGAAACAGCTTATGGCAGATCAAGATCCTGGGTCAATGTCGGATTCTTCTATGAATATGCGAAAAACAACGAAGGAAAAGGGATGGTCGCTGATACCAAAGTCAATCTCTACTACCTTGAACCGGGTGATATCATCATCGTCGGCAACAGTTCTTTAGCTCATACGGTGATCGTTTCAAAGGTCGTTAATGGTCATATTTTAGTCAATTCCAACTCGATAGACATGAAGGATTATCCGATCGAAGCTTATGTCTATACAAACATAACACCGATCAAAATATTAGGTTCAAACTAACGGTCTTATGGCCGTTTTTTTATAGAGTGATAAAGATGTGCTAACCTTTAGCACTCTTATTGACTGAGTGCTATTATTGAGTATAATAGAGTATGGTAAGGAGGTTATCAGAATGATTAAACCATTATATAACAATGTATTACTGAAGAAAGTTGAAGCTTCCAACGAGACAAAAAGCGGCATCATTATCTCTCAGAAAGAGACTAATGAGGACTTTGCGGTAGTTGCGGAAGTCAGCGGTTGTAAGGAAGTTAAAGTAGATGATAAAGTTTACGAAATGCCTTTAAAGAAGGGCGACAAAGTCATGTACAAGAAGTATTCCGGCACTGATGTCAAAGACGGTGAAAAGGAATATATTCTGATCAAGGCCGAAGATATTCTGGCCATTGTTAAATAGGAGGGTTATTTATGGCAAAGATTGTTAAGTATTCAAAGGACGCAAGAGATTCCGTATTAAAGGGTGTTGATACTTTAGCTGATGCGGTCAAGATCACTTTAGGTCCAAAGGGCAGAAATGTCGTATTAGATAAGGGCTATGGTTCACCGCTCATCGTCAATGATGGTGTTACGATCGCCAAGGAGATCGAACTGGAAGACACCTTTGAAAACATGGGTGCCAAGATGATCTATGAAGTTGCTAATCACACCAATGATTCAGCAGGTGATGGTACGACTACGGCTACTTTGTTGGCTCAGTCAATGATCCACAGCGGCTTGGATGCCGTTGAAAAGGGTGCCAATCCTGTATTACTGAGAGAAGGTATCGAGATCGCTTCCAAGAAGGTATCTGAGAAGTTACTGGCTAATGCGCGCAAGATCGATTCTGCCGCTGAGATAGCCAACGTTGCAGCTGTATCTTCAGGCTCTAAAGAGATCGGTGCGATCGTTTCCGAAGCAATGGAAAAGGTCGGCAAGAACGGTGTCATCAACGTTGATGAATCAAAAGGTTTCGATACTTCATTAGAGGTTACAGAAGGTTTAAGATATGACAAGGGTTATATCTCACCATATATGGTCACCGACAGAGAAAAGATGACAGTCGAAATGGAAAATCCTTCCATCCTGGTCACTGATCAGAAGATCTCGACTATTCAGGAAGTATTGCCGTTACTGGAACAGATCGTTTCTGCCAACAAGCCGTTACTGATCATTGCGGATGACATCGAGAATGAAGTCGTCTCTACATTGATCGTCAATAAATTAAGAGGTACTTTCAATGTTGTAGCTACCAAGGCTCCGGGCTTTGGCGACAACCAGAAAGCCAACCTGCAGGATATCGCTATCCTGACCGGTGCGACATTCGTATCCAAGGATCTGGGCATGCAGCTGAAGGATATGACTTTGAAGGATCTTGGTTCGGCCAAGAAGGTCATCGTTGAAAAAGACTGCACGACTATCATTGATGGCAATGGTTCAAAGAAAGCTTTCAAGGAAAGAATCGCCGAGATCGAGAATCTGATCGAAAGAAGCACTTCCGATTATGATAGGAAGAATCTGAAAGAGCGTCTGGCTAAACTGACCAACGGTGTTGCTGTGATCAAGGTCGGTGCGACGACTGAGACTGAACTCAAGGAAAAGAAACTCAGAATCGAAGATGCGCTCAATGCGACCAAGGCTGCGATCGAAGAAGGCATCGTTGCCGGTGGCGGTTGCGCTCTTATGAGTATCTATAAAGAACTCAGAGATAAGGTAAATGATCCGGTTCCTGATGTTCAGAAGGGTATCGCTATTGTCTTTGATGCTCTGACCAAACCATTATTCCAGATCGCTGAAAATGCCGGTCATGATGGTAAAGAGATCGTCGACAAGCAGCTTACTCAGAAGGCCAATGTCGGTTTTGATGCCAAGGTCGGTGAATGGGTAGATATGTTCAAGGCAGGTATCGTTGATCCATGTAAGGTCACAAGATCTGCTCTGCTCAACTCCGCTTCCATTGCCGGTTTACTGATCACTACCGAAGCAGCTGTCGGTACGATCAAGGAACCAGAACCAGCTATGCCGGCTGGCGGTATGGGCGGCATGTACTAAGCCGATCATAAATTTCAAGCATAAAAGTTCTCTGTAATGGAGAACTTTTTATATAATTAACTTATTAATTATAAAGGGGGTATAATACTATGCCTGGTCCAATGGGCCCTATGGGCGGCAGAAGTTTTCTGACCGAAGAAGAAAAATCACAGGCTCCGGAAGTTACGTGGCCTTTACTGAAAAGAGTCTTTTCTTATCTCAAACCGTATATACCGCAACTGATCATCGCTTTAGCTTCGATCGGCTTATCAGCTGTTCTTGATATGTATCCTTCTTTATTGACAGGCAGGATCGTTGATGAAGGCCTGATCGGCAGATCGATGCCGATCCTGGTTAAACTGGTCGTCATCTCTTTCTTCCTGAAGATCGCTTCCAATCTGATCGGTGTCTTACAGAATTACATGAATTCGTGGATCGCCCAGCATATCACCTATGATATGCGCAATCAGATGTTTGAACATCTCTTGCGCATGAGCAATCGCTTTTTTACCGAAAACAATCAGGGCGATATCATCACCCGTATGAACGATGATATCTCAGGAGTGCAGCAGATCATTTCCAACACCTTTGCTTCAATATTATCCAATCTGATCACGTTAATTGCGGCTTTGATCGCAATGTACAGGCGCAATTTCGTTTTAGCTTCTTTAGCTCTTATCATCGTGCCTTTATTCTCTTTGCCGACCAGAATGGCCGGCAAGAAGAGATGGGCCATGACCAGAGAAGCACAGGAATGCCGTGATGAGATCAACGGAATATTAAACGAGACACTTTCCGTTTCCGGCCAATTGCTGGTAAAGCTGTTTACGGCCGAAGACAGAGAATACGAGAAATACCGCAGTGCCAATGAGAAGATGATCAAGCTCAATATCAAGGAATCAATGGCCGGCCGCTGGTTCAGGATGATGATGAGTACCTTTACTTCCTTCGGACCGATGCTTATTTATCTGGCTGGTGGCATCATCATGATGAACTATGATTCATCTTTGACCGTTGGTGATATCACGGTCATGGTCTCGCTGTTAAGCAGGATGTATGGTCCGGTGAATTCATTATTATCGATCGGTGTTGAATGGATCAGGTCGATGGCCAACTTCACCAGGATCTTTGAATACTTTGATATGGAACCGGAGATCCAGGAGATCAAGAAGCCTCTTAAGCCGTTAAATGCCAACGGTACCGTTAATTTTTCGCATGTCGATTTCGGCTATAACCCTGACCGGCAGATATTGAAGGACATCTCTTTCTCTTTGCCTAAGGGCAAATGTATTGCTTTGGTCGGTCCTTCCGGTTCAGGCAAGTCGACGATCGTCAATCTGATCACGCGTCTTTATGACGTCTGGGATGGCGTTGTATCCTTTGATGGCATCGATGTAAGAAAACTGGATCTGAAATGGCTCAGGAGCCAGATAGGTCTCGTCTCCCAGGAAACATATCTTTTCTCAGGTACGATCAAGGATAATCTTATCTATGCCAAACCTGATGCGAGCATGGATGAGATCATTGACGCCTGCAAGAAGGCCAATATCCATGATTTCATCGCTGCCCAGCCTGATGGTTATGATACCTTAGTCGGAAATCGCGGTCTCAAGCTTTCCGGAGGCGAAAAACAGCGTATTTCGATTGCCCGTGTCTTATTGAAAGATCCGGCATTGATGATCTTTGATGAGGCTACTTCGGCCTTAGATACGATCTCAGAAGATCTGATCCAGCAGGCCATAGAACCGCTTATTGCCGAAAGGACTTCCATACTGATCGCTCATCGTCTTTCAACTGTTTTGCATGCTGATGAGATCCTGGTCATTCAAGACGGACAGATCGTTGAAAAGGGCAAACATTCCGACCTTGTAAAAGCCGGTGGAGTCTATACGGAACTGTATGAAAAACAGTTCAAAAGACTGGAAGTAGCTGAGAATCAGGCTTAATGAAAACTATTTACAAAAAAATTTTCATAAATTTTCATAAGATGTAATATATTTCACAATTCTTTCACATTTATGGTTTATATTATGAGTGTAAAAAGTTTTTCATTTTAAATCCTTTGAGATAAATAGAGCAATTGCTCTATTTTCTTTTTTGCTTATAATTAAAAATGTGGCCCCATAGTCTAATGGATCAAACAATCCCCTCCTAAGGGATAGTTACAGGTTCGATTCCTGTTGGGGCCGCCATTTTTTATATAGAGATGTTCAAGCTAAATTTAAGAAAGAAGTTTATCCTTTTAGTCATTCTCATGGCTTTCCTGCTCAATGGGACAGCCCTTTTGATCAGCTCCAAAGGGATAAGTGATGTCATGAGCGATGCCTATCGGGATCGGGCTGATAATCTGGCCAAAACGATCATTGAGATAGGCGATAAGGAAGAGATAAACAAACTCTATAACGAGGCCATGGCGATCTGTGATGATAAGAATGATCTGGAGAACAATGAGAACAGGCTTTCACAATACGAGGAAATAAAACAGAGCACTTCATATAAGAAACTTAATGACTTTTTAAGCAGGATGGCAGAAATAAATGAGGTAGATGATATATATCTTCTGATTAAGATAAATGATTATCAGTATCTGTATCTGATCTCAATTGATGAGAATAAAGGGGCAGGTTATGTGCTTAACAGCGATAAGCACATCGAAAAGATCCTGACTATTGATGAAGGCATCATGTATGATGACAGCGAAAGTGGCTGGATGGTCAGGACACTTAAGCCTTTAGACTTCTTAAATGATTCTTATATCGGTGTCGATATTGCGATGTCCCATGCCATGTCAAGACAGTGGATCTACATCGGGATCGCGGCTGCACTGCTGTTTATCATGACGGTCCTGATCTCACTTCTGATCTCAAGACATATTGCCAAGGCTGTAGTTGCTCCGATCAGGGAAGTCTCGGATGCCGCCAGCAAGTATTGTGATGAGAACGTGGAGATATCTCATAACAAGTTCTCTTTGCTGGATATCCATACCGGTGATGAGATCGAAGCTCTGTCTGAGTCGATGAAGAAGATGGAAAGAGATATGAATGACCAGATCGGCAAGCTTCTCAATACCAGAAAAGAACTGATCTATAAGGAAATGAAAGTCAAACACATCGAGAAGATCGCGGCTTATGATTCCTTGACCGGTTTAAGAAATAAACACGCCTATGATGATGAAGTAAGAATACTTGAAGATAAGATCGCAAAAGGTGATTACCGTTTTGCGGTGGCTATGATCGATCTGAACTATCTCAAGAAGATCAATGATACTTATGGCCATGAAAAGGGCAATGCGGCTTTGAAGAATCTCAGTAAGATCTTAAGTAAGATGTTTAAACATTCGGCACTTTTCAGGATCGGCGGTGATGAATTCGTGGCGATCATGCTGAATGAGGATTTTGAAAACAGAGAAGAAGTTGTTGCGGATTTTGAGCAAAAAATAGCAGAACTCAGCAGTGATGATAGTCTTGAAGAATGGGATCGTACCTGCGCAGCTATCGGCTACAGCAGTTTCGATCCGGATATCGACAACAGTTATGATGATGTTTTCAAACGTGCTGATGAACTGATGTATCAGCATAAGAAACAGATGAAAGCTGAACGTATAGACTAGAAAATGAAAAAGAATAAATATAATGCCCAGATCATCAAGCTTACTGGTGGTCAGAGTGAAGAAGATGTTTCAAGGATCGAAACTTTCTTTGAATTGCAGGAAGAAAGATGCGATCTGCCTTTAGTCAGCAACAGTATCCTGCGTGAACATTTTTTAAATGCTTTTGAGTATTACCTGGATGAAGGAAAAACAGTAACCGAGATCTGTAAACTTCTTGATCCTGAAAAGCTGGGTGATTTCTATATGGATGATGACAGACAATACTATTCTCTGGATAATGCGGCGATCGTCTATCCTTTAGGCATGACTTTTGATCAGATGCCGATGTTCAGGGTATCGGTCGAACTCTATGATGAGGTGATACCGGAACTGTTACAGATCGCGCTGGATTTTACGATCAGACGTTTTCCTCTGTTCCTTTCGATCATCAAGAATGGTTTCTTCTGGCATTATCTGGAAACCAACAAGATCATTCCCATCGTTGAAGAAGAAAGGGATATTCCCTGCAAACCAATCTCTCTTATTTTAAGAAGCAATCGTTCTTTCCGTCTTTTCTATTACAAGAAAAGGATCTCTTTGGAAGTCTTTCATGTTCTGACGGATGGAAGCGGCGCAATGATCTTCCTCAAGACCCTGGCAAGTGAATACCTTCGCTTATTGGGCCATGAAATACCATGTGAAAAGGGTGTAAAGGATCTAGGCGAAGTTATACCAAAGGAAGAATTTGCGAATGAATTCATCAATGCGAAGGGTTCGGGTTCTCTTTCGACTTTCACTGATAAGAAAGCTTTACAGCTTGATGGGAAACTCGTTCATACCAATATATCCCGGATCATTCATTTCAATCTGAACGCGACAGAATTAAGAAAAAAAGCCAAGGAATACGGCGGGACCGTGACAACTTATCTTTTGGCTCTGGAATTTCTGGCGATACGTAAAGCGATCAGTGCCGAAAAGGGTACAGTCAATGTACAGGTCCCGGTCAATATGCGCAAATTCGATCATTCGATCACGATGCGCAACTACAGTATGTATTTCAACGCGAGCTGCGAGATAAATGATATCAAAGACAGGAAACAGCTTGTGGATCTGTTTAATGAACAGTTCAAGGAAAGAGGCAATGAAGAAGTGATGAATACGATGATGAAGACCACGGATTCACTTATCACTTCGCTTTCCTTTGTCCCGCTGGTGATAAAGACGCCTCTGATGCAGGTGATATATCCATATATGGCTAATAATATCGTGACCGGTGTATTGTCCAATCTGGGCGTAATAGAGGCTCCTGAGCAGTTCAAAGAATATGTCGACAAGTTCTTATTCATCCTGAATCCAAGCCGTCCTAATCGCTTCATGTCGACGCTGGCAACATATAACGATAAGACGGTCTTTGCGATCTCTAAGGCCAATCGGGAAAATACTTTTGAAAATGAACTGTTAAGACTTCTTCAAGAAGACGGACTGAAAGTAGAACTGGAGGGCAGTGTAGACTATGAATCCTAAGATCATCTATCCGGTCCCCAAACGTCAGTATCGTTTCTATAAACATTTAAGGAATATAGCCCGCTACAGTTTTATTCTGGCCGGAGCGATCTGCCTGCTGGTGAATTATCTTGTCAAAGGCAAGGCCTGGTCCATCATCGTCGTCTGGTCTTTGTTTGCGACCTGGCGGTTGATCTTCTCTTTGCGCTTAGTGGAATTCTCGATCTATTCCCATGCGATCAAGGTCATGTTTTATCTGATCGTATTATTGATCCTGATCGATCGTTTCTTGGCTCCCGGCTGGGCACAGACAGTCGTTCCGATCGTCCTGTTTGCCTATCTTCTGGTCATGTTTATCATCTATTTCATCACCTATGGCCGCAGAAGAAGACATCTTTTGTCGATTACGATGTTAGGCATTCTGAACCTTATTCTGATTCCTTATTCCCTGTCCTGGCCGATCAGAAACTGGGTCGCTTTTGCCTTTGAGATTGCTTCAATTGTATTATTCATCGTCTTGATTATAATTAATTTTAAAGACATCATATACGAGCTCAAAGCGCGGTTTATGATGAAGACAAAATAGTATAATAAGAGTGTAAGAAATCCATTAAAAACAAGGAGGACAATTAATGGCAAACAAATACGCTGGTACACAGACAGAAAAGAATTTGCAGGCAGCTTTTGCGGGCGAATCACAGGCAAGAAATAAGTATACTTATTTCGCTTCCAAAGCCAAGAAAGAAGGCTTTGAACAGATCGCAGCTTTATTCTTAAAGACTGCTGACAACGAAAAAGAACATGCGAAGATGTGGTTCAAAGAGCTCGATGGCATCGGTGATACTGCCGCCAACCTGGCAGCCGCCGCTGATGGTGAAAACTATGAATGGACTGACATGTATGAAGATTTTGCCAAGACTGCCGAAGCAGAAGGCTTTAAGGAACTGGCTGTAAAATTCCGTCTGGTAGGCGCAATTGAGAAGCATCATGAAGAAAGATACAGAGCTTTATTAAAGAATGTTGAAGCTCAGGAAGTATTTGCGAAATCAGAGGTCAAGGTCTGGGAATGCCGCAACTGCGGTCATATTGTCGTCGGAACAAAGGCTCCGGAAATGTGCCCGGTATGTGCTCATCCTAAATCATACTTTGAAGTAAACGCAGAAAACTACTAAAGAAAAATCAAGGCGGATCAATCAGATCCGCCGGCTTTTTTTATGGTGATATCAGATATTATCGATCTTGCCTGTAAAACGAAGTTTTCAGGATCCGTATTCACAAAATACAGACGGGAGACTTCGTTTTCTTCATGCTGTTCATTTTTGAGATACTCTTCTATATCGCTCACAACTTCTCTTGAAGAAGAGACGATGTTCAGATCAGGATATTCTTTTTCACATAGAGGTATGAGCAGATCGTAGTGGGTACAGCCCAAGATCAGAGTATCGATGCCTTCATCCATTAATGGTTTCATATAGGAAAAAAAGACTTTACACATTTCTTCAGGTTCATTTACAATCGAACCTTTTTCGATCATCGGTACAAGTAAAGGACAGGCCACCTGATACACAAGGGCATTTTCATTATATTTATGAACTTTTTTTTCATAAGTTTTTGACTTTACGGCCATTTCCGTAGCCAAAAGACCGATCTTATTATTTTTCGTAAGTAAGGCTGCTTTTCTGGCCGCCGGTTCGATCACGCCGAAGACTTTTTCTTTGGCCTTTTCTTCTACTTTATCTCTGACATTTGAATCGACGGTGTTGCAGGCGATGACCAGAGCTTTAAGATCATACTGTTCCAGGAATTCAAGATTACCAAAAGAGCAGGAAATCAGCTCCTCTTTAGTTTTATCTCCATAGGGAAGATTTTTCTTGTCTGCGAAAAAAACGATGTTTTCATTTGGCAGTTTTTCGATGATGGCCTTAGTAGTCGTCAGACCGCCGAGTCCGGAATCGAAAATGCCGATATATTTTTTATTCATAACGAATTGACGATCTTCTTGAAATGCCTGCCTCTTTCTTCATAACCGGAATACTGATCAAAACTTGATGTTGTAGGCGACAACAGTACGACATCGCCGCTCTTGGCGATCTTCATTGCTTCATTAACTGCCTCATCCAGTGTCGTGACTATGATCGGATCCTCAACAAGATCACCGGCGATCCTTTTTCCGGCGACTCCGAAGCCGATAACTTTCTTTACACAACCCAAATGTTTTTTCATCGGTTCCATGTCTAAACCCTTTTCATATCCGCCGACCAGCAGGATCACACCTCTGTCAAAGGCGTTTAAGGCGATTATGGTTGCGTCGGTATTGGTTCCTTTGGAGTCGTTGTAGAATTTTATACCGTTTATTTCTCTCACAAACTCGATGCGGTGTTCGACACCTTTGAATTCATCGATGGTCTTGGAAATATCTTCATTAGTAATATTCAAAGCTTTGGCAGCTGTTATCGCGATGATGATATTCTGCCAGTTATGTCTGCCGACCAGATGGATCTTATCAAGCGGGATGATCTTTTCATTATTGACATAGATATATCCATCTTTGATATATGAATAGGTATCATCTCTGTTTAACGAGAATGATCGTATCAGACAATTGATCGGATATCTGTCGGTATATTCTTTCAGGACCTCATCATCGCTGTTCAGGATGAAGATATCATCATCCTTCATGTTTCTGTATACCTGAACCTTGGAACGGTAGTAGGCATCAAGTGAACCCATGGTCTCCAGATGGTCAGGGGTGAGGTTGATGATCGTGGCGATCTCAGGACGGAACTCATCGATGTCGACCAGCTGATGA
>JAFRJA010000088.1 GCA_017432545.1 Erysipelotrichaceae bacterium | reverse complement strand
GAAAAGAAATAAAGAAAGAATATGAATATGCAGGTCTGAGTGAAGAAGATCATGAAGACAGGATGATAGAAACAGATGATGTTCTGCTCTATGACGGAGAGTCTTTTCCCAAGAACTATGTGATAAACACGGATTCAGCATATCCGGAAGGGGATAAAGCTCTTATCTGTGAATTTGGCGGTATCCTTAAGGGCTATCAGAAAAAGATTGCTTATTATACTCTCAACTGCAACAATTCCTACAGCTATGAATTCCTTAAACGCTGCGGATTCAAACAGATCATCTTATCGACGGAATTACATGAAAACGAGATCAATGATCTGATCAGGGCTTATGAAGAAAGAAACGGAATAAAGATAAGACCTTATGTGTTCAAGGAAGGAAACAGAATTCTGATGTATATCAGGACCAATCCTTTAGATCGTTATATGGATGAGAATAAAAAATATTATCTGAGTGACGGAACTAATGATTATCTGATCAGACACAATCATGGTCTTACCGAACTGATTGAGACTGATAAAAATCATTCAAGAATCGATAACGTTTTTGAAGCAGTTAAATGATCTTGCTTATTTCTTTTTGTAGGAAAGGATTGCATCAGAACCTTCATTTTTAAGACCCAGGATATTGTTTACAATCTTGAATTCCCATATCTGAGGATCAGATGATCCTTCCCAGGTTATTTCGAGTTTATTTCCATCGATTTTATAAGTAAAATTCATTATCATTCCATCGGAATCAAAGAAGCCTTTGTTTTTCTGGTTGAAACTGTAGAAAGAACCGGGCGAACCCACCGATTCCCAAAAACCGATAATATCCGTATTGCCAGCTTTTTTACTGCTGCAGGCAAATAAAAATAAAGAAATTATTATTATATTCAAACATTTGATTATGAACCCGAAAGTCTTTTTATTCATTTGGTTTTAAGTTCCTTTTCATTTTAATTTTAAGACAAAAACACTGTTTTAAAAGGATAAATCAGTTTTCAAATTTTCAATATAATGTAAATGTTTTCAAAATGATTTTTATCCTATTTTTTAAGTATTAAAATTGATATAATAATTTGGTGCTATGAAGGAGAATAGATGTTTTTAAAACGAATCGAAATGCAGGGTTTCAAATCATTTGCAGACCCTATAACCATAAATTTTGACGATCCGGTCACCGGTATCGTCGGACCAAACGGTTGTGGCAAATCAAATATTTCCGATGCCATCCGCTGGGTCCTGGGTGAACAGTCGGTCAAATCTCTGCGTGGTGAAAAGATGACGGATATCATCTTTGCCGGAACCGAAGAGCGTAAGCCGATGAACATGGCAGAAGTCACTCTGGTCTTTGATAATTCTCAGCATCTTCTCAATTCCGATCTCGATGAGATCCAGCTCACCAGAAGGATCTACAATACGGAACAGGATGCGGAATATCTGATCAATAAGAAGAATGTCAGATACAAAGATATCCTTGATCTGATCATGGATACCGGATTAGGTAAGAATTCCTTATCAATGATCTCCCAAGGTAATGTCCTGAGTTTTGCGGAAGCCAAACCCTATGATCGCCGTGAGATCTTTGAAGATGCTGCCGGTGTATCAAAATATAAGAAAAGAAAAATAGAATCATTAAATAAGTTACAGCGCACCAAGGAAAACCTTGATCGTACTTTTGATATCCTTTCCGAACTGGAAAGACAGGTCTCACCATTAAAAAGACAGGCCAAGAAAGCGGAGATTTACCGTGAAAAGAAAGCACGTCTGGAGCAGATCGAAGTAGCTGTTCTTGTTAATGATATCCAGAATCTGAATCAGTCAAAAATCGAACTGGATAAATCTTTATTTGATCTGGAATCAACTCTGGCTATGCATGAAACAACGATCCAGGTCCATGAGAATGCGAACTATGACAATAAGCAGTCTTTAAAGGAATACGATAAACAGATCAACTCGATCCAGGAAAAACTGATGCTGACGATCAATGAGATCCAGAATCTTGAAGCCCGTAAGATCGAGCTTGATGAAAAGCGTAAATATGCTCTGGAAGTCGGTTCTTCGGAAGAAAAAAGAAAACAGATGGAAGAATATATCAAAGAAGCCAAATTTGAATATGAAGACCGTCTGGACCGTCTGAACAAATTAAAAGCCGATATCGAATTATTGAATAATAATCTGGAAAATACGGCTGTAAATCTGGCTGACGCTTCTTTGAAAAAAGATGAGACATCAAGCGTTTTAAACAGAGTTACAAACAGAGCTGAAGTATTAAGAAATGTTATTTCCGATCCTTTCTCAGCATCTTCACATGCCGGTGTTCAGTCTATCATGTCCAATAAAGCTTCTTTCTATGGCATCATGGGCGTTATCGGTCAGGAGATCCATCCGGATGAAGGTTATGAAGAAGCGATCGCTACCGCTTTGGCCGGCAGTGTTTATCATATCGTTACCAAGGATGAAGAAGCGGCTCGCAAAGCGATAGGCTTCTTAAAGAAGAACCGCAGCGGCCGTGCGACCTTTTTACCTTTAACGGTATGTAAACCGCATCTGGTCAGATATGAAGATGAGATCATCTGCAACAACACTAAAGGCTATCTGGGTACAGCCTATGATTTCTGTACCTGTGATCCGGAATATGAAGCGGTGAAAGCTTCCTTATTAGGTAATATCTTGGTTACCGATAATCTGGAAAACGCCAATAATCTGGCGGCTTTATTGAACTATAACTACAAGATCGTAACCTTAGAAGGTGATACCGTTCATAAAGGCGGTTCGATGACCGGTGGTAAAGTCAAGAATGAAGTATATCTGATCACTGCGCAGGCTGAATTAAACAGGATCGAAGCTGATCTAGTTTCCTATAAAGCCGAAAATGAACTCGCTGCCAAGAAATACAATTCACTTGTGCTTGAAAAAGACAATTTGGATAAACAGATCACGGAAAAAAGGATCGCGATCGCTCAACTTGAACCGATCGTTGATACCAAGAGAGCTAAATATGAAAAATTAAGAGCTGACTATGAACTGATCGCTCCGGTAAGTTCCGAAGAATCTTTATCTGATTCTCTGATCGCCTTACTGTCACAGAATTATGCGAAGAAGGATGAATTGTCCAACTCTTTGAAGTTGAGAAGAGATGAAAGAATGAAACTTTCTGCGGAGATCGATCGTAAGGATCAGCAGATCCGTCAGATCAGAAGACAGCTGGATGAAGCTAAGAATAATATCTCCAATGTCAAAACAAATAAAGCTGTTCTGGAAACCAAACTGGAAAACAATCTTAACCGTCTGGCTTCGGAATATCAGATGACTTTTGAATATGCCTTGGAAAACAACGACGTTGAGATCGAAGATAATGCCAAAGAAGAAGTATTGAACTTAAGAAGAGAAATTCAGAATCTTGGTAATGTCAATATGTCGGCTCCGGAAGAATTCTCGGAAGTAAATGAAAGATATGAGTTCCTAAAGAAGAACTATGATGATCTGATCGAATCAAGAGACAAAATCCTGGCGGCCATCGATGAGATGGACGAGGTCATGAAAGTTCAGTTTGAAAAGACCTTCAATGCGATCAATGAAGAACTTCCTGGCGTATTCGCCAAGTTATTCGGCGGTGGCAAGGCCCGTCTTGTCTTAGAAGATCCAAACGATATCCTGAACACAGGCATCGATATCGATGTTCAGCCACCAGGAAAAGCGGTCAAATCCATAAGACTGTTCTCCGGTGGAGAAAAATCACTTATCGCGATCTGCGTCCTTTTCACGATCCTAAAAGTCCGTCCGGAACCATTGATCGTCTTTGATGAAATAGAATCAGCACTTGATGTCGCTAACGTTGAGCGTTTTGCGAACTATGTCAAGGAATTTGCCGATCGCTCACAATTCCTGATCATTACGCACCGTCCTGGCACGATGGAAAGATGCGATTCCTTATATGGTGTAACGATGCAGAAAAGAGGCGTTTCACAGATGCTTAAGGTCAAACTCGTGGATGCTTTGGAAATGGCTGAACCGGAAGATCAGGAGGCTCAGGCTTAATGGGCATTTTCTCCAGAGATAAAAACAAATATCTTCATGGTTTTGCGAAGACAAATGACTCTTTGGGACGCAAACTGAAGTTTGTTACGGAAAACAAGAAACAGAACAAAGATGATTTCATGGAACAGCTGATGGTCACTCTGATCGAAGCTGATATCGGTTATCAGACTTCTGAACTGATCTGCGATAAGTTCTTTGCGACCTGCCAGAATTACTATTATCTGTTTGCCAAAGACATCATGAATTTCCTTGGTCAGACTTTCAGAGAAGTATATTTTGAAAAACCTGATACACCGATCGTTTTCAATGAAAACGGGCCTACCGTTATATTGATGGTCGGTGTCAACGGTTCGGGAAAAACATCAACCTGTGCTAAACTCGCAAATCTTTACCAGTCAGAAGGCAAGAAAGTTGCACTGGTAGCCGCTGATACATTCAGGGCCGGTGCAACTGAACAGTTACAGATGTGGGCTGATCGTTTAAATATCAAATGCATCACCGGGCCGGAAAATGCCGATCCGAGTTCTGTTTTAGTTGATGGCTGCCGCTATGCAAAAGAAAATGATATCGATATCCTGATCTGTGATACAGCCGGCAGATTACAGACCAAAGTCAATCTCATGTCAGAATTAGAAAAGATGCATCGAGTTTTAGGCAAGGAAATCGAAGGTGCTCCGCATAATACCTGGCTGGTTTTAGACGCTAATACCGGACAGAATGGTTTGTCACAGGCCGAACTTTTCAATGAGATTACTGATTTAAACGGTATTATCTTAACCAAGATGGATGGGACCTCCAAAGGCGGAATCATCATTGCGATCAAGAATATGACCGGCTTACCGGTTCGTTATATTACAGTTGGTGAAGGAATGGAAGATATCCAGGATTTTGATTTTGATCTGTATCTGGATTCAATAATCGGAGAATTAAGACATGCCTCTTGATCGTGAAAAGAATTCCTTATTGCTGGATTATTACGGAATCCTGCTTACAAAACATCAGCAGGATATCCTTGATGAATATTTCAACGAAGATCTATCTATGAATGAGATCGCTGATAATCTCGAAATATCAAAAAGTGCTGTTCAGGACCTGATCAAAAGATCACTTGTTCAGCTCAATGATTATGAAAAGAAACTGAAACTGATCGCTAAGGATAAGAAACTTGATCTTATCCTTGATGATATGAAAAAAGAAAATGATCCAAAGATCACTGATTTTGCCAAAAAAATAGAAAAGATTAAATAAGGAGAGAGAAATTATGACAAAAATCATGGCTGTAAACTCAGGTAGTTCTTCATTGAAATTCCAGTTATTTGAAATGCCGGAAGGTAAAGTACTTACCAGCGGTAATGTTGAAAGAATCGGTTTACCGATGGGTATTTTCGGTATCCATGTCAATGACAAGCATGTTTCCAAAGAAGTACCGGTTCCTGATCATCAGGTCGCAGTAAACCTATTGCTGGATGCCTTAGTCAGTTTTGGTATCGTCAAATCCCTTGATGAGATCAAGGCCTGCGGTCACCGTATAGTCCAGGGTGGTCCATATTTCTCTGATTCCGTAAAAGTAGATGAATATGTAGTGGATAAAGTAAGAGAATTGATCGAACTTGCTCCTTTACACAATGCAGCTCATTTGACCTGTTATGAAGCTTTCAGAAAAGCTTTGCCAAATATCGAACATGTCTTTGTCTTTGATACAGCATTCCACCAGACGATGGGACCTGAATCATATATGTTCCCGGTTCCTTACGAGTGGTATTCTGACTACAAAGTTAGAAGATACGGTGCTCATGGTACTTCCCATAAATATGTAGCCGGCAAGACTGCTGAACTGATGGGTAAAGATATCAAAGATCTCAACCTGATAACTCTTCATCTTGGCTCTGGTGCTTCAATCACGGCGATCAAAGGCGGCAAATGTATCAATACTTCCATGGGCTTATCACCATTAGGCGGTATAATGATGGGTACCAGATGTGGTGATATCGACCCGACAGTCGTCTATTTCATGATGAAGAAATTAGGCTGCACACCTGAAGAAATGGAAACATATCTTAACAAGAAATCAGGTATGATCGGAGTATCCGGTGTTTCCAGCGATTCTCGTGATGTTGAAAACGCCATGAAAGAAGGCAACGAAAGAGCTAAGCTGACTTATGATCTTTATGTCAACCGCGTTATCAATGTCGTCGGTGGCTACGTCATGCAGTTAGGCCATGTCGATGCTTTGACATTCACAGCCGGTCTTGGTGAACATGCAACATTAGTCCGTGAAATGATCTGCAAGAAACTGGAAGAACCTTTAGGAATCAAGATCGATTACGAACTTAACTCCAAGTGCCACAGCGAAGCAGAACTTTCATTAAAGAGTTCCAAAGTTAAAGTATACGTCGTTCCGACAAATGAAGAACTTGCTATTGTCAATGATACAGTCAGGATCCTTGGCTTATAATCATGTACAAGCAATTCATCAATAAAATAAAAGAATATGACAGTATAACTATTTTCCGTCATATACATCCGGATGGAGATGCCATGTTTTCAGCCATGGCTCTTTTTCGTTTTTTGAAAGACAATTTTAAAGATAAAACCGTAAAGATCGCTGGAACAGATGATTATAGCGTAATAACTGTAAAACATAAAATCTCTGATGCTTATATTAAGAAATCTCTAGCAATCGTTGTCGATACCTCAAATCGCAATCGCGTTGACGACCAGCGTTTTACAATGGCTCCATACATCATCAAGATCGACCATCATCCGATCGTAGATCAGTTCGCGGATCTGAATCTTGTAGATGTCAAAGCAGCAGCCTGCTGCGAGTTTTTAGCAGAGATCATTAATTCAAAGGTATTTAAAGATTTTACAATCTCTCCAAAAGTCTGTGAATACCTTTATTGTGGAATGATAACCGATACTAATACTTTTACGACTTCTTCAACAACCTATAAAACACTAAAAATGGCAGCATTTTTAGCTGAAAAAGGGGACTTGAAGATCTCAGATCTGGTCAATTATTTAAATGATTTGGAGATCGATATCTATCAGAAAGTTTCAAAGATCAGGAATTATCTCAAGATCAGGAAGCATTTTGGATATATTCTGCTCGATAAAAAGGATCTCAAGGAGATCGGCATTGATCCATTTGAAGCCAAAAACAACATCGAAGAGATCGGTCACATCAAAAATCTCAATATCTGGGCTTTTGCCGTCGAAGACGAAAACAATACCTATGCCGTTTCAATCAGGTCAAAAAGAGGTTATGTGATCAATAAGATTTGTGAAAGATACGGCGGTGGGGGACATGCAAACGCCTGTGGTGTGAAGGGGATCAACAAGAACGAATTGGATGCCCTTTTCAAGGAGTTTGTTGAACTGTCAACAATATAGCAAAAAGTGTCAAAAAGCCTTTAAAATAAGGCTTTTTTGTTGATTTAAAGCACCTAAAAAGCTATAATATTAAAGGAGGTTGAAAAACAAATATGGAAAAGAAAATCACAAAAAAAGACTTAGCTGAAATGTTAGTTGAAAAATATGGCTATACTAAAAAAGAAGCTAATGAAGTAGTTGCAAGCATTTTCGATGAAATCGCTGCAAAATTAAAGAAAGGCGTTGACACTGATTTATCAGGTTTCGGTAAATTCACTGTTAAAGTCAGAAAAGCAAGAACCGGTATCAATCCAGCCACTGGCGAAAAGATCAAGATTAAAGCTACAAAGGTTCCAGCTTTCAAACCTGCAAAAGCTTTAAAAGATATGTTCAAATAATCTGAAAAATAATAAATTGAACTAAATAAAACACCTTGGAATGAATCTGAGGTGTTTTTATTTATTATGAATGAATCATTAATCAATAAATTATAAATCGGGGGACTTTTGTTCAATTATATCAATATATTCTTATTATATAAGCTATTTCGCATAATGTATGTTATGCGACATTTT
>JAFRJA010000087.1 GCA_017432545.1 Erysipelotrichaceae bacterium | reverse complement strand
GTTAAGAGGATTGCGATATTGCTTTTCTTTTTCATATTTTTCACCATGTCATAATTATTATAAAAAAGATAATCAGAATAGATAAAGCCTGTTTGACAAAAATGTTACAGATGTTAGAATGGGAATTGATTTAACGGAGACTTAATATATGGATATCAAAAACTTGGAATTAGTCAAAAAAGGACATATGTTGCTGATTGGACTGGCCGTAATCGCCAACTCAGTTGCTCTTATCAGTGATATTTCGGCACCAAACACACATCATGCCATGATCATCATCAGCGTTGTACATATGTTTGCACTGACTGCCGGATTATATTATCTTGCTTTAGGTTACGAAAAAGACTCGGCAGTATTCTACAGAACTTTCCTGGTCCTTTATGCTGTATCCAATCTGGTAAGGCTGGTATTTTTCCAGTTCAGACATGCCGGTGTCCTGCCGATCGCGGCTACAGTCGTGACCATCATCGTCACACTGGTTCTTCTCTTTGTGAAAGACCTCGGCAAGCAATATTCATGGATCGCTTATGTTATCCTGCTGGTAGCTGAACTGCTGCTGTTGCCTAATTTCCTTGGTTCCGGAACAAATACATCTTTACTGATCTCCAAGATCTCAGATTTCCTGCTTGCCGGTACACTCGGTCTGATGCTCAATGGCAAGTATCTGGATAAAGATGCCCGTGGCACTATCTAGAAACAATTAAATTCAACAGTAAAAGACGGTTAAAATCATTCAGATATTGATCGTCTTTTTTCTTGGATAGAGATAAACCGGAAATGCTAAAATTTAATGGAATAAAAAACATATGAATTATCTGATAGCAGTAAACAAACAGAATCCATTGCCGCCTGACTGGGGAAGACAGATCAGAACCATCCATTTCACCAATTGTGTTGGGGATGATGTTGAAGTGGAAGAAAAAGCTTATAAGGCCTATCTGAAGCTCAAGGAAAAACTAGAGGACGAAGGGATCTTCGTCGATCTTGATTCTGCGCTCAGAAGCATCAGTGCACAACAGAAGATCGTTGATGATTTCACACAAAAATATGGCAACGACTATACGGCCAAGACAGTCGCCAGACCCGGTTATTCCGAACATCATACCGGACTGGCACTGGATCTGGTCCTGATCGTTGATGGCAAGATAATCTACGAAAATGAAGATCTGGTAAGGTATCCTGAGATCTGGAAAAGAATTCATGAGCTGATCACTGAATATGGCTTTATATTGCGTTATCCCAATGGCAAAGAACATATAACAGGCTATGCCTATGAACCATGGCATATCCGTTATCTTGATGATGTGGATATCGCCAGAAGGATCATGACTGAAGGAGTTACTCTGGAAGAATATCTGGGACTGGTAAAAGACAGTGATCCGAAGATCGATTATGGAGACTCAAAACTATATACAAAGCAACAGATCTATGAAGCGATCGTCAGAGTCAAATGTCAGCTGGCTTTCTGGAAGGGCGTTGAACTTCAAAGTATCCGGTATGCGGGTGATGGATGTTTGAACGAAGAAAACCTTAAATGGCTGAACAGTATTTCCAAGGGAAAGAAATATTCAGGCATTATTGAACTGCTTTGTGATTTTCATACTTCCGCGGAAGATTGCGGAACCTTGGAGGCAGATCACGAATATAAAGATCATCAGTGGTGGCTGGCCTGTGAAAAAGACGGAGATTTCGATATCGTTACCTTTGGGTATTAGGAATAAAAATATTAAAGCATAAGAAAAAGAATAAATTCCTAGTTGATTTATAATTGTATTAACTTGACGAGGAGAGTTTACAAAAATGAAGAAAATCGTAACTTATTTTTCTGCTTCCGGTGTAACTGCAAGCAAGGCTAAAGAGCTCAGTGAAGAAATGAAAGCCGATCTTTATGAGATCGTTCCCGAAACAGCTTATACTGAGGCTGATCTTGACTGGAGAGATAAAAACAGCCGCAGTTCTGTTGAGATGAAAGATCTCAGTTCAAGACCGGCACTTAAAGAAACAGATCATGATTTTTCAGCTTATGATGAGGTCTGGATCGGTTTCCCGATCTGGTGGTACACAGCTCCGACGATCATCAACACTTTCGTTGAGACTTATGATTTTACCGGTAAGAATATCGTACTGTTTGCGACATCAGGCGGAAGCGATATCACCAAGGCTGTAGATGCTTTCCGAAAGAATTATCCCGCTCTTCGAATTGAAAAGGGCGTTCTGATGAACGGTGGCGTCAGAGTTACAAAGTATTGAGATGAAAAGAATAATCCTGTTATTCATCTGCTTGGGAATGGTGTTTTTTCTGATCGGCTGTTCAAAAAAAGAAGAACCGACTTACATCAAAGACAAACCGGAAGCTGAACCAGTTGTAGAGGATACAGATAATAGAAGTCTCGTTGTTTATTTTTCGGTTAGCGGAAACACTAAACGTGTGGGAGATATGATTGCTTCCTTAACCGGTTCAGATACTTATGAGATCATCGTTGCTGAACCATATACGGAAGAAGATCTTGATTATCACAATAAGGAAAGCCGCAGTTCGATCGAACAGAATGATCCTGATATAAGAGTAGATATCAAAAGTGAAGATATCGATCTGAATAAGTATGATACGATCTATCTCGGTTATCCGATCTGGCATGGTCAGGCCCCGAGAGTCATGAGCACTTTTGTAGAGAAGTATGATTTAAGTGATATCAAGGTCATTCCTTTCTGTACATCGGGTTCAAGCGATATCGGCGAAAGTGATGATTCACTTTGTGCTTTGGCGGGAAGCGGTGGCTGGTTGCAAGGAAAACGTTTTTCAGCGAATACAACGGATGAAGAACTCACAGACTGGCTCAAGAAAGTGCAGTAACGGTTCTGATTATAAATAATTATCAGGGATATGTGTCTTCTTGGCATATATCCTTTTTGTTTAACGGATTATTAATCAGATATGAGAAAATAATATTCAGATGATTAATCTATTTAAAAATATAAACAAACTGGTGATTGTCGTATTGGGCCGCCAGATTTTTAGTTTTATATAAAACTCATTATACAAAAGGGACCACCCCTGAACTATACAGTTCTATTTTCTTCTGTCTTTGCCGGTCCTGATATAGTAATCAGATTTTTCTTTATACATTCTTTCATCAGCCGCAACAAGTATGGAATCGATATCAGGGAATTCGTCAGCACCCGCAAATCCGGCAGAAATAGAGACACCATGGATCTCTCTTCCATCATAGGCTGAAGTTATCTCTTCAAGTTTTCTCATCCTTTTTTCCATATCTTAGCGATTGGATAAAGTGATCACTCCGAATTCATCGCCACCAAGACGATAGATTGATGCTTCTTTTCCGAAAGCTTCACAAAGACTGTTAGCCGAAGCGGTGATCAGTTCATCGCCCGCATCATGACCGAAGTTGTCATTAGCTTCTTTAAGACCGTTGATATCAGCCATTACCACAAAACAGTTTTCTGGCAGTTTCTCTGTGAGCTCATCGATCTTTTCAGCATATCCTCTTCTGTTCTGAAGTCCGGTGAGCTGATAATAATAGGCGTATCTGGTCTGCAGTTCGGCCAGCTTGATTGCCGATTCCGCAAAGACATATCTTTCAAATCTCGCTCTGTTCACAAAGTAACCTATCATGATCCCGACCGCAGAAAAGATGATCAGATTGGTCAGGCTCCAGGAATAGATATCAGGTTCCAGTACCGGAGCATTCACGATTTTGAATGCCATGGTATTCAACATGATCATTATCACGTTTGAAAGCGTATCACTGATAAACATGATCGGGACGATAAGCACCGAGGCAAAGAGTACCACGGTGCGGGTATTATAGAAAAGCTGGATCTGAGCGATCCCTGCACCAGCTCCCAATAGAGCGATCTCAGTAAGATAGATCGCCGGATAGACTTGCGTTGGTATTTTCGGTACCAGGAATACTGCCGGCAGGAAAGCCAAAAAACATAAGATGATCGCGACGATATAGACATTGCGGCATCATGTATAAGCAATATCTCTGAAGGACATGAAAAGACAGAAAAACCAGTAAAAATTCTCAACTGTCGACCAGATGATGACAAACTTGCGGTTGTCTTCAATGATCTGATTTCGGACATTGGTCATGTCTTCCAGATCAGGTGCTGAGAAAAACATCAGTTTTTTAAGTTTTATAAACAGGTCTTTCATTTAATTCCTTTCTGTAGTATCGGTTTCATTAAAACGATATGATTCAATTATAAACTCTTTATTATTTTTTGGTTGTTTCTGAATTATATGACCAATACTAATGTCGGTAAGACATATATCAGCTATGTTAAAATTTAGAAGGAATAAATCACTACATAATAATCAAATAATCGAAAGGAATAATCCTATGAAGACAGTAAAACAAGGCGGAGTAAAGAAGATTGTCATTATATTGCTTTCTTTGATCATGATTGTCTGTTGCAGTGCTTGTGCTGTTAAGACAGATAATCAAAGTAAAGAAGAAAACAAAAGCGAGACAGAAACGTACTACGATAAGCTGTTATCCTGTGTAGATCAGATCCGTAAAGTTACGGATTTTGAACCTGATATCGTACTGGCATTAGGCAGAGGAATGGGGGCTTTTGCGGACAATATTGAAACCGTAGCGGAAATAGCTTTTGAGGATATCGATGGTTTTCCGATCGCTACATCTCCTGAACATGAAGGCAAGCTGATCTTTGGAACGTTTGCTGATAAGAAACTGGCCGTCATGAAAGGACACTTACACTACTATGAAGGCTATACGATGGATGAAGTCGTACTGCCGCTTCGTGTACTTCATCTGTTGGGGGCGGATACGGTGATCTTTACCAATTCAGTAGGTTCGATCAATCTCGATTACAAACCGGGCGAGTTCATGGCGGTGAGTGATCATATCTCATCGTTTGTTCCATCACCTTTAGTAGGTGAAAATATCGATGAACTTGGTGAACGTTTTGTTGATCAGACTAATGTCTATGATAAAGATTTGATCAAACTGCTTCAGGACATCGGCAAGGAAAACAAGATCGTCGTTCATACCGGCGTTTATGTGCAAACACCTGGTCCGCAATATGAGACCCCGGCTGAAGTTAAGATGTTCAGGATCTGCGGAGCAGATACAGTCGGTTCAAGTACGGCTGTCGAAGCTATTGCGGCTAAACATATGGGAATGAGGATCTGTGCCCTTAACTCGATCACTAATTTTGGTGCGGGCATGCAAAGTGAGATATCACAGGATGGTATAGAGGGTACAGAGAAGAAACTGTTTGATGATTTCACCGTTCTGATTTCAGAGTTGCTTAAAAGAATGCAGGAATAATATTTGATAAGGAAAAACTTGACGAAGTTCTGACATGATCATGATCACAAAAACAGAACAGGAAAATGTCTTTCGGTGATATTGATCATAAAAACTTACAGGTTATCTATGAAAAGTTTTGCGTACTGCTATGAAGCGGTACGTTTTTAATTGCTCAGCCATTCAAGAGTGTAGCTATCTTCATTCACGTCTAATTTGAGTTTAGTGCCCATCATTAAAGGATAATTCACCTCACCATGACCGGCTGGAAAGCCAAAAGCTACCGGTATATTTCTGTCGTTGAGGAATTGTCTGCTTATCATATCAGCGACGGATTTGAACTTTCCACCACGGGAATTGCCGTTGTAGGCATCACATTCTTCAGGATAATCAACCCATTCCCCAAAGATAAGACCGACTGCCTTATCAAGAACGCCCTGATGTTCAAGGATCGATAAAAAGCGATGGATGTGTTCCATATCTTCTTCTACATCTTCCAAAAACAGGATGTATGGTTCATCGATCGCTGTTACATCATAAGGTGTATCCAGAGTAGCGGTAAGAGTTGACAGATTGCCCCCGATCAGTATTCCTGTCGCAGAGCCTTTCCTGTCGTATTCACTTCCCTCAACCTGATAAACAGGCACTTCACCATTAAGGATCTTCTTTTCAACTTCCACGCACTTCTTATCAAGATCTATAAATGTATCAGCCATACAGGAATGGATCGACGGTTCATCTGATACGGTCCAGGCTGAAAGATAATTGGTGATATCACTGTAGCCGATGATCGGTTTATTGGCGTTTTCGATCAGCGAAAGAGAAATATTGTCCAATACTTCCCAGGCTGCTGAACCGCCGCGTACACAATAGATCGCTTTGATATCAGAATCTTCAAGAGCCCACTTCAGATCTTCAATACAGTTCTGTAAAGTCCTGACTTCCACACAGACATATTTGCCTTCGACGGGTTCATAACCCCATTCCTTTAAACCGTTGATCGTTGCGTCGACCTTTTCCTGACTTGGCAAAGCCGAGGGGGAGATCACCGCTACTTTATCGCCTGGTTTGAGAAAATAAAAATCTTTGCTTTGCGAGAAATCTTTATATGCGGTTACGGTAATCGGTGTATCTACACCTTCAGAAAGCAGTTTGGTGTTTCCTTCATTATTGTCAGAAGATGTACAGGATACAAGGAATAATGCAATTACAATCATTAAGAAGAAATTCTTGTTCATTGAGGCTCCTTTTCTGATTTCAATATTATCATTTGCAGCAAAGAGATAATCTATGAAAAATAAATATTTTATTTTGACAGGGATATATAATAGATGCAGAGGAAAAAAGAATATTATCATGAGAATTATCTATTTTGACATATGTGCCATCCCCTTATTTCTGATGATCCTTTTCATCTGTTATACGCGGAAAATGATCAGGGGGAACGCCAATCAGCTTTTCCTTGTGATGACGTTTGTCTCATTGTTTGCGACGATAGCTGATCTGGGCATGGAGGCTCCGCAAGCTATCCTGCCCTTGTCAGAGACAAGTTATGTCATAGTCGTGATATCATCCTATATCTATTTCATTCTGCGCAATTCCACAAATGTCATACTGCTGTTATTCTTGCTTCATCTTACCCGCACCTCATTTCTGATCCAGAAGACATGGAGTAAAATTGTTTTCAGCCTGCCGTATCTCAGTATCCTGATGATGTTGGCACTGAATCCGTTCAATCGCGCTTCTTTCACCGTAACAAGGCAGAACGGCTATGCCCGTGGTCCTCTGTTGATGGTTTTTTATATTATTGCCCTGATCTATGGTCTTATCGGTTTTGTCTACAGTATCTACTGTCGCCGTTACCTGCGTGGAACAAAGTGGATCGCCCTTATCAGTATCTATATCCTCGGTTATCTGGCCGTACTGATCCAGTTCTTATATCCCGGAACGCTTATGGAAATGTTCTGTACGGCGATCGGCGAAATGATGATCATGCTGACGATCATGCGACCGGAAGAGCGTATGGACTCTGAAGTCGGAGTATTGAGCTGGGCGTCTTACCAATCTGATATAAGCAATATCATCCGTTCCGGCGAACATGTTCTGATCAGTGTTATTCAGATGGCCAACAGCAAGGAGATCCGAAACTATCTGGGTGATCATAAATATAACGAATATGTTTCCGATATCGCAGAAGCGATCCGTACGATCCACTGGGACCGTCATCATCGTACTGAGCTTTATTTTGAAAAACCGGGTACGCTTTATATGATCATGAATACTGAAGATGATGCCGATGAAGTTGTGAAGCGTCTATTGATCGAGACCAGCAAGAAGATCAAACATTACTCAGACACCGGTGTCCGTTTTGAACCGATGATCTGTCTGATCAGGGTCCCGGAAAATCTCAATAACGCTGATGACATTATCAGTCTCGGCCACAAGTTCTATCTGATCAATTCACATAAACAGACCATCTATCACGCTTCTGATATCATCTACTCGCAGAATTTTGCGATCGAAGCTCATATCGAAGAGATCATTGATAGAGCGATCAAGGATGGAAACGTAAAGATGTATTATCAGCCGATCTATGATGTCCACACCGGAACTTTCCATTCAGCTGAGGCACTTGCCCGTATCATCGATCCTGAGTATGGTCTTATTTCTCCGGGTATTTTTATTCCGGCTGCCGAAGCACAGGGGCTCATCATTCCGCTTGGGGATGTTGTTATGGAAGAGGTATTCCGTTTTATATCGCAGAACGATCTTGAAGCTCTTGGTCTTTCCTATATCGAGATCAATCTTTCAGTCGCACAATGTATGGAAAACAATCTTCCGGAAAAGGTCAAGGCTCTGCAGGAAAAATACAAAATCGATCCTAAACAGGTCAATCTGGAGATCACCGAAACAGTCTTTGAAAACATCTCTGAGATCATGATGGAGAATGTAAAAGAGCTGACCAGAATGGGTTACAGTTTCGCTTTAGATGATTATGGTATAGGATATTCAAGCATTCAAAGAGTCAATCATCTTCCTTTGCAGCTGATCAAGATCGATAAGAGCATGCTGGATGAAGCAGATCATGAAAACGGCAGGATCATCCTTGAGTCGACCGTGAAAATGATGCAGAATATCGGCAAGAATCTTGTTGTTGAAGGTGCAGAAACATTTGAAATGGTAGAGACTTTAAAGCGGATGAGTACCGATTATATTCAGGGCTTCTATTTTTCAAAACCTCTGCCTGAAAAAGATTTCGTTAATTTCCTGAAGGCAAATCTGAAACAATAGTTTTCTGATATATGAATATTTGTATGTATAACTGCTGAACATTGTTTCAGTTTTTATTTATAATGGTTTTATATAGTTAAAACCTCAGGGGGTATGTTTATGAGTTATTTCACTCTTGAAAACGGAGAAAAACTGTATTACGAAGATAAGGGACAGGGCCCGGAAACATTAATTATGATGCATGGCTGGACCAGCAATCATGAGGTCTATGAAAAGCCGGTGGAATTGCTGAAAGATAAAGCCAGATGCATTATTTATGACCATAGAGGACATGGTCAAAGCAAGGACGCAAACAGTGGCGAACCGACTTTGGAGACGCTTGCCAGTGATCTCAAAAAGATCATTAAAGGTCTGGATCTTACAAATATCACTCTGCTTGGCTGGTCTATGGGTGCTGCCGTGGTGTTCAATTATGTCAAACTGTTTGGCTGTGACGCCTTGAAACAGATCATCCTCTGTGATATGACACCGAAACAGCTCAATGATGAAGAATGGAAACTGGGATTATATCAGGGCAGATATACCAGAGAAGATATGGAAAAAGATGCCGGCAAGGATTTCTTTACGTTGTATAAAGAATTCGCGATCGGTGCTGTTCCGAAACTCAAAAAGATTCCCGGCTTTCTGATGAAGAAACCTCTGAAAGAAAAGCTGGCTGACTGCGATGAATCGGTACTAAAGTCTCTGGCGAGATCCATGAAACTGCAGGATAATCGTCCGATCGTGGAACAGATAAATGTACCGGTAACTTATTTCTATGCTGATCCGGGTTCTTTGTTTTCACCGAAACTTGCGGACTGGTATAGGGAACATGTGAAGAGCGAATATGATTGTGTCTGTTTCCCGGAAAGTTCACATATGCTGGTGAGTGAATATCCGGAGAAGTTTGCAGAAGAAATCGGCAAAGTATTAGCTAAATAGAAACTAAAAAATCAGGTTGCTCAAGCGGGCAACCTGATTTTAACAGAAATCTTCACCTTATACGATAATTACGAAGAGGAAGAACTGATGAGATGAGAGATGAAACTCACCGTCAGGTTCTTCCTCCTTTTATGTGACTACTATATGACCATATTAATAATAAAAATTTATATTTCACATCCATAGCATTTTCCAATACTTATATTTATTCTCAGAAAATGCATAAATAAATCATAGTTAAATAGCTGTTAACACCACAGAAAAAGTAAAAATTACAAAATTTGTGGCTATAAATTGTACTTCCTGAAACATTACTTTAAAAAAGGAAAACGGAATAAAAACACCATAATAAATTGTATTCCTGATATGTGTCGGCTATAATGGAGTTGTAATCCAATATAGCCGAAAGGAGTGTAAATGTATCTTCATAGATCAATAGAATATTTTCTTCAAAAAGCAACCAGACAGACGAAAGTTATTCTGATAACCGGAGCAAGACAGACCGGAAAAACGACTGTTATTAAAAACACTTTTCCTGAATTCAACTATATTACTCTGGATGATGAAAACATGCTGATGTTGGCAAAACAAGATCCATCTTTGTTTTTCAAGGATCAGGATTTTCCTCTGATCATTGATGAGGTTCAATATGCAGAAGAACTGTTCCGTACAATAAAACTTCTGGTTGACCGAAATACAGAAAAAGGGCAGATGATTCTGACCGGTTCCCAGACACATAAGTTAATGGAAGCTGCCTCTTCTATGCTGGTGGGAAGAATGAGCGTTCTGGAAATGAGTCCGTTATCTATGCGTGAGATCTTTAAAGTGGATTTTAATCTGCCTTTCATTCCAAAAAAAGATTACATCAAAGAAAGAAAAAAGCATCTTAATAAATATGATGATCTCTGGAAGAAGATACACAGAGGCTCCATGCCGGAACTGCTGGATGAAGAAAGAGACTGGGAATGGTTTTATCGTGATTATGTACGGACTTATCTGGAAAGAGATATCCGTAGAGTTATCAATCTGAAAGATGAACTAAAATTCAGATCTTTTCTTGTATCGCTGGCTGCAAGATCAGGACAGATTGTAGTTTATGAGGATATTGCCAGCGATGTTGGCGTTGATATTAAGACAGTTCAGAATTGGCTCTCTATCGTTGAAACCAGTGGAATTGTAAAACTAATTCATACATATAAGAAAAACATCATTAAAAGAATGATCAAATCACCGAAACTGTTTTTTATGGATACAGGCCTGATGTGTTATCTTGTTGGCTGGAAAACCTATGAACAGGCAAAAAACGGTGCGATGTCCGGAAGCATCTTTGAAACATTTGTAGTAAGCGAAATTATTAAAAGTTATCTTAATGCCGGAAGAGATATCAGAGATACGATATTCTATTACAGGGACAAAGACAAGAAAGAGATTGATCTGTTGATCCTTGAAGATGGAATAATCCATCCGATAGAAATCAAATTATCAGCTAATGTAAAAAAAGATATGATCAAGAATTTTTCCGTGCTGAAAAACAAAAAGGAGATCACGCTTGGTGAAGGAGCAGTAGTCTGCCTGAGTGAGAACATAGTTCCCATCAGTGAGGATGTTGAAGCGTTGCCGATTGATTATTTATAAAAGATCCTTAGGCGGGAGCAACCGGTGCCAATCACATCTGCATTTCCATTCCCTGTCACAGAGTAACGGGTAAAAACGGAAACATGGTAGGATACGTGGGTCTCCATAACAAAGTCTCATTGTTGTATCTGGAAAAACAGGCCATTTTCGGAATGAACAAATAAGATCAAAACGATTATGACTTGAGGGATGTATACTTAAGTTATATATGGAAAACACTACGATAATCACCTTCTACAACGGACTTGATACGATCGGCGGCGTGATCATGGAACTGCGATACAACGCTTACCGGGTCTTTTTTGAAGCCGGACTGGCTTATGACCCGGCTGCCGAGAGGATGATCAGACTCCGCCAAAACAGCATTGCCGACCGTCTGTGGCTCGGCCAGCTGCCGAAGATCGACGGTATTTACCGCCGGGAAGATATCCGCCGTTTTCCGGATCTGAAACCTGCCGAAACATCCGAATACAGAGATCAGGCTTTTTTCATTTCCCATCTTCATCTTGACCACATGGCTATGATGGGCATGATCTCACCTGAAGTAAAAGTCTATCTGGCCAGACCGGCCCAGGTATTGGAAAAAGCCCTGGAAGATGTCGGCCTGGGAGTCGAAAGCATCAGGGATATGCATTACAACGATCTGGAAGAAGAAACCAGAATCGGTGACATTTATGTCAGAGCTTTTTTGCTCAATGATGATTCATACCAGGATTATTCTTTCTATATCGAGACTCCCGATCTTAAATTACATTTCACCGGAGATGTTTTTGTCTATGGAAAATACGGGCACAACATCATCAGTGAAGCTGCTTTCCTGAAAAACAGAAGGATCGATGTCATGGTCTGTGAAGGGACCCGCTTCAGTGCCGGCAACACCCGAATAAATATCGGGCCTTCCTTCGAACCTAAAGAAAAAATGATCTCCAAAGACCATCTTGATGAACGCATCACCAGGAAGATACAATGCCATTCGGGTCTGGTGATCTTCAATTACTACGAAAGAGAAATGTCCGATGTCATGGACTTTGAAAGATACGCGCTTAACACCGGTCGTACGATCGTCTACGAACCGGAAAGTGCCCACCTGATCAATGAATTCTTCAACAGGCCCGTCCACATCCTGATCCCGGATACCTATCATTCAAAACCGGAATACATGGATCAGATCATTAACTCAAATATCCTTGTAAGCAAGGAAGAGATCTTCACCAATCCTGATAAATACCTGCTGCAGAACACATATCCCAATTCTCTGGAACTGTTAAGCTATTCCGGATGCGATACGCTGTATATATTGAACGCGTCGGTTCAAACAAGACAGGATACTGGAAAGTATTGAAATAACGAATGATCCATTTGGTCTATATTACAGATTAACTTGTCATAATAATCTTTCGGTATAAGAAAAATGGTTTCACAAATATCTGATTTTTCTATATTTTACACGGGTGGATCCTATTGGTGTTTTTGGCACCTCATTAGGGTTCGAAAACAATTCATTAGAGTCCTGTTTTGGCTTTTGAGGTGAAAACACATCACCGGGTACACCCATATGAGATGTTGAAAGAAAAAAGAAGTATCTTATATTTCTCACTAATAATAGGAATTAGACTGCTTGAGTTCACTTTTGTAATTTACTGCCTTATACAGTTTTCGACAGCGTTCTAAATTTACAGGGGGTATCGTTCCCTGTCTAATTTTGGATATTCAATAAAAAATGTTCCGGATTTTTCGAATCGGTTATATAAAAAACTTAGCTAATTCTATAAAGAAGAACAGAATCAGATCATCACATTCTTCTTAAAGCTGCTGATCTGATCGAATTAAAGATATTGTCATACTTCTTCTTATCAGAATTCAGACAGGCAAGATAATATGTCACACAGGACTCTTTATCTTTTAAAGGAATATATACTCTGTCAGGATCTTTTGTTCCGGTCTGTAAGATCACATCGGAAGAAAAGCTCGCAAAAGCGGTAGCTTCAATCAATTCTATCAGTGTTTCCATGCGGTCCTGAATAAACAGATTTTCTTTCGGCAGTTTATTTTCGCAGATTTTCATCCAGAAACCGACACCCCGATACAGCAGGATTTTTAAGTCTTTCAGATCAGAGAAAGAAAGTTCTTTTCTGTCCGCGAAAGGATGGTCTTTCGGTAAGGAAAACAGTAAAGACTCGTCAATATATCTCTGCACAAACAGCGCTTCATCGTCTGGTAATTCGTGTAAGATCGCAAACTGATAGTAATGATTCTTCAGGCCTTTGATCAGTTTGTCATCGTCCGCAAGTTCCGATAATAACGTCTTGTCATAAAAGTTTTCCTGCAGAAGGGAGTTGACCTGTGATAAAGGAAAAGGTGCACAGGAGCCGATATTTATCGAATTAAGACTTCTTTCATAGAGGCGGACATGGTCGATCAGTTCCTGATTGGCCTGCAAAGCTCTTTTTGCGTATTCTGCCGCTTCTTTTCCGGTTTCGGTCAGAATGATCTTTGAATTTTCTCTTGTGAACAGGGGAACACCCAGTTCTTCTTCCAGCTTTTTCATCGAGCGGCTTAAGGAAGGTTGTGATATATGCAGTTCTTCGGCCGCTGCCGATAAGGTCTTGTACTCAACAACACCAAGAAACTGTTCCAGCAGATATGTCTCGATCATTTTATCTCTCCTATACGTAATACGTATACAATTATAGGCAAAAAGCAGTGTACATACAATGTTTTCCTATTTAAGATATGAATTGTAAAGAGATTGAAAAGGAGAGAACACATGGAATACTTAACCTTAAACAACAACACAAAAATGCCAATGGCCGGAATCGGCGTCTTCATGCTGAGCAGCGAAGAAGCGGAAGCTTCCGTAGAAAGTGCACTGAGAGACGGAGCGAGACTGATCGACACAGCCAATGCCTATTCTAACGAATCCGCAACCGGAAGAGCCATGAAGAAGAGTGACGTCAAAAGGGAGGAGATCTTCCTGGTCACCAAGTTATGGCCAACCGTCTATGGGGATGAAGACGCCGTAGATAACACTCTGAAGAGACTCGATACGGACTATATCGATCTTCTCTTCCTGCATCAGCCGACTTCCAACTGGAAGGATGGATATCGGAACATCGAAAAAGCGGTCAGGAAAGGCAAAGTAAGATCGATCGGTCTTTCCAACTTCTCGATTGAACAGCTGAAGGAAGTCCTGGAATTCGCGGAAATCAAACCACAGATGGTCCAGGTCGAGGCACATCCCTACTATCCGCAGAATGAACTGAAAGAACTGCTGAAGGAAAACGAGATGGGTCTGATGGCCTGGTATCCGCTGGGACATGGAGATAAGACCCTCCTGGAACAGCCTGTATTTACGGAACTGGGAAAGAAGTATCACAAGTCCAATGCCCAGATCATCCTGAGATGGCATATCCAGTCCGGAAATGTCATTTTCCCGGGTTCCAAGAATCCCGCGCACATCAGAGACAACTTCGACATCTTCGATTTTGAACTGAATGAAGAGGAAATGAAAGAGATCGCCACACTCAACAACGGTGTCCGTTACTACAATGCCACACCGGAACAGGTCGAATTCTATTTGACTATGGAACTCAGAGAGGACATATAGACATGAAAGATCTGGTATTGTATTTCTCTGTCTATGGAACCGCCAAGAATGTCGCAGAAGAGATCGGCAGACAGAGGAACGCCGATGTCACAGAGATCGAACCGGTCATTCCTTATGACTCTGACAAAGATCACTACAATGCGCTGGCGAGATATGCGAAAAAGGAACACGACGAAGATATACGTCCTGCCATAAAGAACGAGATAGACATTGAAGATTACGACAATATCTTTATCGGCTACCCGATGTGGTGGTATACCTTCCCGATGATCATTTATACCTTGTTCGACAAATATGATTTCTCAGGAAAGACGATCATACCCTTCAATACCCACATGGGTTCGAAAGACGGCGGAACGTACAGGACGATCAGAGAACTGGAACCAAACGCCAGAGTGCTGGAAGGACTTCCTGTGGAGATGAGTGTCGCCGAAGGTGATCCGTCCAGACAAGTGGAAAAGTGGTTGAAGTCACTTAATATCTGAATATACATATCCATCAGTAACTGACGGATATTTCTAAGAAGGAGGTAGATACCTATGAAAAAAATACTGGCTGTTTTACTGGCCGTCATGATTCTGTTTGCCCTGGTCGGCTGTGCAAACAGCGATCAGACGGATCATAAAGAAGAGGAAACAAAAGAAGAAACGGTCGAAGAGAACACAAAAGAAAGCGAAACTGTCGAAGATGGAAACGAAGAAAAAAGCGATACATTGATCGTCTATTTCTCCTGGAGCAATAATACCGAAACAATGGCGAATTATATCCATGAGCAGATCGGCGGAGATATCGAAAGGATCGTTCCGGTAGATGCGTATCCGGATAATTATAATGAAACGGCAGATCTTGCCAAAGCCCAGCAGGACAATGATGAAAGGCCTCAATTCGAGGCTCTGGCATATGATCCAACGACATATGATACTGTCTTTATCGGTTATCCGATCTGGTGGTATTCTTTACCGATGATCATGGAGACTTTTTTCGATACCTATGATTTTACGGGTATTACGATCGTTCCGTTCAATACCCATGAAGGAAGCAAAGACGGCGGTACATATGAAATGATCCGTGAGCGTGAACCGGGTGCCACAGTTCTGGAAGGTTTACCGATCCGAGGAAGAGATGTCAATGATACTTCCTCCAAGGATGAAGTGAGAGAATGGCTTGGAAAATTAAACTTGGAATGACGGACTCCATACCTGAAGAGATCACGGTGGGCACACTTTTCGACAGAGGCTTTATTGTCGATAACACGTACCATTCTTCAGAGTATGGAGATATATATTATAGTTCCTATATTCCAGAATCATATGACGGAAGCAGGCCTTACGCCTTATTCATAAGTCTGCCCGGTTGGGAAGGCCTGTATTTTCAGGGCATCGGTGCCAATCTTGTTGAGGACTATCCTTTTGAAGCCACAAAATACAACGATGAGATGATCATCATTTCGACACAGCTTGACGATTGGGGAAACACAAGCGCAAACATGACGATTGCGCTTACGGAGTATTTCCTTGAAAAATACAATATCGACCCAAGTAAGGTCTATCTGGAGGGTCTTTCCGGAGGAGGGGAGACAGGTTCCATCGTTATGGGTAAACGTCCCGACTTATATACAGCCTATCTCATGGCAAGTTCCCAGTGGGATGGGGATCTGAATGTTCTGGCGGAAAGCAGAACACCGGTCTATATGGTGATCGGGGAAAAGGATAGCTACTACGGTTCGTCATCTCTGAAAAAGGCATATGCGACACTGTATCAGCTCTATCTGGACAAAGGTCTTTCAGAAGAAGCGATCGATGAGATCCTGGTACTCGATGTCAAAGACGAAGATTACTTCGAACTGAGAGGATATGACGATCAGCACATGGGAGGAATGAGTTTTGCGAAAGATGAAGCTATCATGAATTGGCTTTTCAGCCATTAGAAAGAAGTACAGAATGAAAAGATACATATTGTTTACGCTTTTCCTGATGGTCGTCCTAAACGGATGCGCAAGAGCTCCCGAGGATGCGGAAGCAGAGAAAACGCAAGAGGAGAATATACAGGAAACAGAAATGAATATGACAGATCAGATACCGCAGACAGGCTATACAAAGGCGATTCCTGCAGACTATTTCCGGAATGTTCAACAAGGAGGGAAGGTCGAAAGAGTCGATTATGAATCGGAAGATTACCTCAGAAATTCCTCTATCATCGTCAAGACAGCCTATGTCTATCTTCCTTACGGATATGATGAAAACGATATGGAAAAAAGATACGACGTCCTCTACCTGATGCACGGATGGGGCGGACACGAAGGGGAATACTTTGAATACGGAAAGAATCTCTTTGACAATCTGATCGCCAAAGGAGATATCGATCCGATCATCATTGTTTCTCCTTCGTTCTACAACGAAAACAGTGACCGTGATTTCTCTTCGTCCATCCAGGAGTTCCGGCAGTTTCATAACGATTTCGAGAAACATCTGATGCCGGCGATCGAAAGCCGATATCACACCTATGCGGAAGATGTTACGGAGAAAGGACTGCAGGCATCCAGAGATCACAGAGCATTCGGCGGTTTCTCTTTGGGATCGGTGACGACCTGGCTGCAGTTCTGCTACGATTCTGACTACATCCGATACTTCCTGCCGATGTCGGGTTCTTCCTGGTACTACGGCACCTATGGAGATTTTCGGATCGAAGAGAACGTGGATCATATCGAAGAAGTGGTCAGAGACAACGAACTCGACGAACGGGGATACTTCATCTACCATGCGGTCGGAACCAACGATGCGGTAAAGAGTCAGTCGATCGATATGGCGGAAGAAATGCTGGAAAGGGAGATCTTTACTCCCGATCACTATGTCTTTTATCTGAAGGACGGCGGGTATCACGACTTTGGTGCCGTAATGGAGTATCTGTATAATGCCCTGCCGCTGTTCTTCCGATGAAACGCAGAGTCCTGCTATTTCTTCTTCTGTTCTTGCTTTGTTCCTGCGGGTTGCAGGACAAGGCGAATATGGAAGAGATACAGAACGAGATGACAGATACAAAGATCATGAACAGAGAAACATTCACATTGAATACAACGATCGAAGATGTCATAAACTATCCGGGATTCGGGGATTACGGAAGGCTGATCTTCCCGGTAAACGGATCTTATTACAGCGGAAACACATTAAGAGATCTGCGTCTCACCTGGTACAGCAATATCGTTCCGGATACGACCGTGAAAGTCGTCAATCATCTCAAAGAGAAAGCTGATGCAGGAGAGACGGTCTTCTATGACATCTACAGCAAGGAAGAGAAACGGGAGGATCCTTCAAAGAAAGATACCGGGTTGTTTTTCTTCAAAGGAGAAGCAGGACAAAAGTTCGCGGTATGTAATGCAGGAGGAGGGATGGTGTATGTCGGAGCGATCCACGACTCTTTCCCGCATGCTCTGGAACTCTCCGAGAGAGGGTATAACGCCTTCGTGCTGATCTACAGACCAGGTTTCGATACCGCCATGGAGGATCTGGGAAAAGCGATCTCTTTCATCATCGATCATGCGGATGAACTGGAAGTCGATCCGAATAACTACTCTCTGTGGGGTGGTTCGGCAGGAGCCAGAATGGCCGCAACTTTGGGAAATTCGCAACATCTGCTTTATTATACAGATAGAGAAGATATTCCTCAGGCGAAAGCGGTAATCATGCAGTACACGGGATATGGCGAAGCCTCTGTATATGACGCACCGACTTATGCCTGTGTCGGTACAGATGACTGGATCGCCGGCTGGGAAACAATGGAAAGAAGACTGGAGATCCTGAAGACCCGTTACGGGATACCGGTGGAATTCCACGTTTATGAAGGACTTGGGCACGGTTTTGGCTTGGGAGAAGGAACAACGGCGGAAGGATGGATCGAGGATGCGATCGCCTTCTGGGAAGAGAATGTACAATGATTTGAATACTGTAAGGAGGAGAACAAATGCAGACAGTGAAATTAAACAATGGTATAGAAATGCCAATCATCAACTTCGGCGTCTATCAGATCCCGCAGGATCAGACAAAACAGGCGGTATTGGATGCGATCAATGTGGGATATCGAGGCATCGATACAGCGCAGTCCTATTTCAATGAGGAGCAGGTCGGTGAGGCGATCAAAGAGTGCGGCGTTCCCCGAGAGGAATTGTTCATCACCACCAAGATCTGGATCGACAACTATGGCTATGAGAAATGTAAGGCTTCCCTTGAAGAATCTTTAAGAAAATTGAAGATCGACTACATCGATCTGGTTCTTCTGCATCAACCTTTTGCGGATTACTATGGCGCTTATCGGGCTTTAGAAGAATACTATAAGGCAGGAAAGATCAGAGCCATCGGTGTTTCCAACTTCTATCCGGACAGGCTGGCGGATATCTGCCTGTTTGAACGAGAAGTCATTCCGGCGGTCAATCAAATCGAGACCAATCCATTCAACGCCAGATACTACGATCAGGAAGTTGCGGAAGGATTCGGCACGAAGATCATGGCTTGGGCACCGTTTGGAGAAGGGCGCAACAACATGTTTACCAATGAGACACTGGTGAAGATCGGAAACAAGTACAACAAAACGGCCGCTCAGGTGGTTCTGAGATGGCTGGTCCAGAGAGGCGCCATCTTTGCGGTCAAGTCGACACATATAGATCGGATAAGACAGAATTTCGAGATCTTCGATTTTGAACTGAGTGATGAAGATATGGAGACGATCAAAGGATTGAATACGGACGATTCGCTGTTCTTCAATCATCGTGATCCGAATATGGTGAAATGGTTCTCTGATATGGTCATCACCCGCCGTCAGCAGCAGGATGCCTCCAAGGAAAAGAAGAGCTGGTAATGGACAGACCTCATGTGAAAGGGCTGATCCTTTCCAGCATCGACGGCAGGATCGATGGTGATTTCTTTTTGCTTGAAAGCACTCGAAGATCGGCTTCCTATTTTGCGGAACTAAGAAATAAGACAGAATTTGACGCCTTATTAAACGGAGCGGTGACTGCCGCTGAGATCTATGCGAATGGATGCCGTAGGAATCACGGACCAAAAGTTAAAGATCCGCAAGACAATATCGTTTTAAGCGAAAACAAATATGTCGTCTGTATCGATCCTGAAGGATCATTAAACTGGGAAAACGATTATGTTGAAAAAGGAAATGACAAATATAAAGTCATTGAAGTTCTAAGCGAAGAAACCGATCAGGAGTATGTCGATAATCTGAAAAAGTTAAATATCGCTTACATTTTCGCAGGAGAGAAAGAAATTGATCTGAAACTGCTGATGAAAAAACTGAAAGACGTTTTTACAATCAAGAACGTTTTGATCACAGGTGGAGGGGCCATGAATTATTCACTTCTGGCGGATAGTTTACTAGACGAAATGAATATCATTGTCGCCCCGGTTATCAGCGGTGAAAAAGGCGTTGCGACTGTCTTTGATCGCACAGTTTTCAATGATATTAGTCAATCCATAGAAATGAAACTGAGCGAGATAAAAAAGCTTGATGAGAATACGATTCTATTGGTCTATCAGTTAAACTGATCGATCTTTTACAGGCAAGTTTCTTTATCAGACAATAAAGGTATTTGAGATCAAATACAAAAAGACATAAAGGGACACTAATAAAAATGGAACTTCTGCATATCTGATAGAAGTTCTTTTTAATATCATTCAATTTGTTATCTTCAGTTGCTGCATGAGTAGGTAGCTCATTGAGCCTTTTCCGAAATCGGACAAGGATTTCTTTCTTTTGTCTTGTTACTCTTGAGTAAGGAAGAGAAGGAGGAGCAGCCAGAAGGAAGATCCTATATAAATCATTTTCTACAAATGTACCCATTGCAGCCTCTTGAAGAGCTCAAAACTGTAATGGAATACCATCTTGATTATCTAAGCTTAACAGATCCGATTATCTTGAAAAACGGAGAAATCGTGATAATATGGGTTTGTAAAAATAAGCAGATATCTTTCGTTTATCGAAGACAGGCAAAATTTAGCATTTGTAGCCCCTACGGCACCAGAGATTTTCCAAGAATCTATTTCAAGTAAATAGATTCTTTTTATCAGCGTCATTCCCAGTATTAAAAACAGGAATCGCTGGATTCCTGTCTAATCGTGAACGTTGTCGTAAAGCTTCTGTATTTCTTTCGGAAGATGGTCCGGAAGCATTTCATTCAGACGATCCTCGTTTCCGTCTTTGATCGCCGTTTCATAATACCAGCATTTGAATTTCAGCATATCCATGGTCTTCTGAAGCTGTTTCAGTTCTTCTTCTACAGCTTCTTTTCTTTTTTCGAAAAGTTCCTTCCTTTTTGAATAAGTAGAAGGTCCCTCTGTACACCATTTCATAAACTGCTTGATATCCTTGATCTCAAGACCGGATATTTTCAGACATTCGATCACTCTGAGTGCTTCAACTTCTTTTTCGGAGAATTTTCGGATCCCTGACTTGCGTTCCATTTCCGGGAAAAGGCCCTCCTTGTCGTAATAGCGAAGAGTAGAGATAGGGATATTGAACATTTCTGATATCTGACCGATGGTATACATGAGTTTTTTCTCCTTTTTCAAAAAAAGCTTGACCTGAAGTTAGGTTTAGGTATTACAATGTTATTGTAAATGAAATTTGAAAATAAAACAAGGAGAAAAAAGAAATGATGAAGACAGAAGAACTGGTTTTGACAAAAGAGTGGGATAAGACATTTCCGGAAAGCAATAAAGTCAATCATAAAAAAGTAACATTTGTGAATCACTTTGGGATTACTCTTGCAGCAGATATGTATAGACCGAAACTTTATGAAGGAAAACTGCCGGCAATCGCTGTATCAGGCCCGTTCGGAGCCTGCAAGGAACAGTCTTCTGGTCTTTATGCACAGACTATGGCGGAAAGAGGTTTTCTGGCAATTGCCTTTGATCCATCTTTTACAGGGGAATCAGGCGGTTATCCAAGAGCCATGCATTCTCCTGACATCAATGTAGAAGACTTTCAGGCTGCTGTCGATTTTTTAAGTGTACAGGATAATGTGGATTCTGAGAGAATTGGAATTATCGGTATCTGCGGCTGGGGTGGTATGGCATTGCAGACAGCCTGCTTAGATACCAGGATCAAGGCTACAGTGACTTCAACGATGTATGACATGTCCCGTATTGCCGGGAACGGATACTTCGATTCTGCCGACAGCAAAGAGGCTAGAAAGGCCGCAAGAGAAGCGATCAATAAACAGCGTACTGAAGATTATCGTAATGGTGAATATAAGCGTCAGGGAGGTGTTGTCGATCCGGTTCCGGAAAATGCGCCTTTCTTCATTGAAGATTACCATGATTATTACAAGACAGAAAGAGGCTATCATCCCCGTTCTTTAAATTCAACGGATGGCTGGAATGTTTCTGCAGGAACTTCGTTGATGAATACCCGCTTATTCACTTATGCCGCAGAGATCGATAGCGCTGTTTTGATGATTCACGGGGAAAAGGCTCATTCCTGCTACATGAGCAAGGATGCTTTTCAGTTACTGAAAGGTGATAATAAAGAACTGCTCATTATTCCAGATGCGGTACATACCGATCTCTACGATGGCGGTGATAGCGATTATATCCCGTTTGATAAAATCGAATCATTTATGAGGACCTATCTGAAATGAAATACAGGATCAACAGGAAAACAGGGGACAGGATATCGGAGATCGGCATCGGTTCTTCCTACATGTTTGAAGCAGGTATGGAAGAAGCTGTGAAGGCTTTAAGAAAAGCAGCGGAAGGTGGCATCAACTACTTTGATCTGGCTGCCGGTCATGGTGACAGTTTTCCGATCTATGGTGAAGCATTGCATGAATACAGAGACAGGATCTTCTATCAGATCCACTTCGGTGCCGATTATACAAAGGGAGACTATGGCTGGTCATTGGATCTTGATACCGTAAAGAATTCGGTAAGATGGATGTTGAAACAACTGAGAACAGACTATATCGATTACGGTTTCATCCATTGTCAGGATGAATTATCAGACTGGGAAACATTCAAGAAGAATGGAATCTACGACTATATTCTGGAACTGAAGGAAAAGGGTATCGTGAGACACATCGGATTATCATCACATACCCCTAAAGTAATCAATAAGATACTGAATGAAGCAGATGTGGACATGCTGATGTTTTCCGTCAATCCCGGTTATGACTATGGACAAGGCGAATATGCCTATGGGGAAGTAGAGGAAAGAGAGAAGATCTTCAGAAGATGTGAGAAGGAAGGCATTGGTATTTCGGTTATGAAACCTTTTTCCGGAGGACAGCTGCTGGACGCAAAGACCTCACCTTTTGGGGAAGCCTTAAGCATCTATCAGTGTCTTAAATATATCCTTGATAAGCCAGGTGTATTGGTTGCTTTACCAGGGGCTCAATCAGTAAAAGAAGTCGAAGCTTTATTGAAATACTATGACAAAAATGAAGAAGAACTTGATTATTCGATTATCTCTTCCTTCGAACCGATACGCACCTCGGGAAGATGCGTTTATTGCAACCATTGTAAACCTTGTCCGATGGGGATTGATATCGGTCTGGTAAATAAATATTACGATCTTGCCTTGGCAGGTGACGAGATGGCGATAGAACATTACAGAACACTGAAAGTGAATGCATCAGACTGCATTAAGTGCGGGCACTGCGATTCCAGATGTCCTTTCTCTGTACATCAGAGTGAAAGGATGCAGCAGATCAGAGAATACATGGAAAACAGAAAATGAAGAAAATATGCATTGTGTGGCTTTGTTTGTTTCTGATATTTCTTTCAGGATGTTCAAACTCTGATGAGAGCGAAACTCAGGAGACACTTGTAACAGAAATGACAGAGAAAGATAATAATGAATACTTCGAAATGAGACTATATATCAGTGATACAGAAGTTCCTGTAACATGGGAAGATAACGATTCTGTCAAAGCAATTATGGATATGATATCGGAACAATCATTGACAATACAGATGTCCATGTATGGTGGTTTTGAGCAGGTCGGTGAACTTGAACAGACCATAATCAGAGATGACAAGCAGATAACAACGGATCCCGGGGACATCGTTCTGTATGCTGGAAATAATATCGTAATATTTTATGGATCCAATTCCTGGGCTTATACAAGACTCGGTCACATCAATCTTTCTGATGATCAATTAAAAGATCTTCTGGGAAATGAAGATGTTAGAATAGAGCTGTTCAGGGAAACAATATCACAAGAGCATTGTATTTCTTCTACGTAAGAAAAACGATAGTTATAACAAATGGTTTTGTTAAAAAACAGCAAAAGACTCCGCCAAGAGAAATAAGTCTTGCGAAAGAAAGGAGAGCAGATTTTCTTAATAGAAATAAAAGAGATAAAATCAGATGAAAACATTAAAACAATATAAGAATGAACAGATGAAGAACCCTGAATTTGCTGAAGCCTATGAAGAAATTCAACCGGAAATGAGTGTTATTAAAGCCATAGTTGATGCCAGACTTTCTCGTAACATGACACAGAAAGAACTTGCCGAAGCCACCGGTATTGCTCAAGGTGAAATCAGCAAGCTGGAAAACGGTACAAGGAACCCTTCAATCAAATTATTACAGCGGCTTGCTGAAGGGATGGACATGATACTAAACGTATCGTTCTTAACAAAAAATTAATAGCTTGTAATTGAAAACAGAACTGCTACTATAATGGCAGGCAAAGACATGGTTTTCTGGCGATTTGCTGCTGGGTGTACGGGTAAACGTATGATCATGTCTTTTTCTTTATTCTTGGATAAATTTTTAGTCGTTCAATAAATCGTATATTTTACATTTTCTTTACAAATGTAAAATATTTTTTCTGTATATTATTGTTGAAAGATGATTTATTGTGTTGAAGACGATCATTCAATTAGAGAACTGATCACATACACATTGAAGATTTCTGGATTTGATGCTAAAGGATTTGAGAATGCAACAGTTTTTTTTAATGCACTTGAAAAATCAATCCCAGAGTTAATTATTCTCGATATCATGCTGGAAGGGAAAGACGGTCTTCAGATTCTGAAAGAACTGAAAGAAGATAACCGATATAAAGACATTCCTGTGATTATGGCTACTGCCAGGACAAGTGAATTCGATAAAGTAATTGGGTTGGATTCTGGAGCAGATGATTATCTGGCCAAGCCGTTCGGGATGATGGAAATGGTTTCCAGAGTCAAAGCGGTATTAAGAAGGAGCGGAAAAGAACCAGTGGATCAGACAATCAGATATAGTGGGATTGAAATTGACAAGTCAAGACACATTGTTAAGGTTGAAAACCGGCAGATCGATCTGACACCAAAAGAGTATGATCTGCTGCTGTGTCTTGTCGAAAACCCTGGGATCGTTTTTTCAAGAGAACAGCTTCTGGACAAGATCTGGGGTCTTGATTATCTAGGAGAATCAAGAACAATCGATGTTCATATTAATACGCTTAGAAATAAGCTGGGTTCCTGTGGGAAAAGCATTGTTACCATGCACGGTGTCGGTTATTACCTGAAAGAGGAAAACAATGGCTAAGAAGGTATTCAAAGGCATTCTTTCCGTTGCGATACTGGTTCTACTGGTAACGACTTTTTTTATTGTAAACGAGATGTATAGGAGTTTTACAAATTCGCAGCTTGAAGTGTTGCATGGAGAGGCGAAGGTCATTGCTTACGGGATAAATAAGGATGGTTTAGAGTTTATCGATCAGTTTGATGATGCGGATTACAGGATAACCATTATAAACGAAAAAGGGAATGTCATTTATGACAACATAGATAATGATATTAATGCAATGGATAATCATCTCGACAGAGAAGAAGTGATCAAAGCGTTTTCTGATGGCTATGGAAGCAGTATCAGGCAGTCTTCAACCTTGATGGAGAGATATATCTATACAGCTATTCTTCTTAATGACGGTAATGTTGTACGTCTTGCCAGTACCTATCCTTCCGTTTTTCATTTTCTTACTCTTATTGCTCAACCTCTGCTGGTGATCATTCTCTTTATTATCCTGGTTTCACTTTATATTGCATATAAACTCGCCAACAGGATCGTCAAACCATTGAATGAAATAGATACGGATATGCCTGATCAGGTTCCCTATAACGAGATAAGACCTATCATGGAGAAGCTTTCTGCACAGAAAAGAATGATCGAACACGATGAAGAAACATTAAGAAGAAAACGACAAGAATTCGAGACGATCACTGCAAACATGAATGAGGGTCTGCTTCTTCTGAACGATGAAATGACTGTCGTAGACATCAACAAAAGTGCTCAGATTATTCTTGAAACAGATGAGGAATTGATCGGAAGTAATATATCGGAAATCAGTCATTTTGAAAAACTATCATCGCTGTTTGAGGATGCATTGCTAAGTCACAGAAGTTCAAAAAAGATAAAGATCAACGGAAAAAGATATGATGCCGAGGCAAGTCCAGTGGAGATGGATAAAGAAGTCATCGGTATTGTTCTGTTTCTTTTTGATGATGCTTTTAAAGAAGCCAGCGAAATCATCAGGAAAGAGTTTGCTTCAAATGTTTCTCACGAACTTAAGACTCCTTTGCAGACGATCTCCGGTTATTCCGAGCTGCTGAAGAGTGGCTTTGTCAAACAGGAAGATCAGGGGGAATTTGCAGATAAGATCTACTTGGAATCACAGAGGATGATGAAACTGATCGAGGATATCATCAAGTTGTCACATCTGGATAATGAAGAACTTCAGATCAGGAAAGAAAGGATCGATCTGGATGAGATCTGCAGAAATGCTGTAGAGACGATAAGAAAAGACAAGATCAATGATATCGAACTGATTTATGAAGGTGAGAAAACCTTTGTTTACGGAAACAAAGAACTGATTGAAAGCATCATCTATAACCTCTGTGAAAATGCGATCAGGTATAACGTAAAGAATGGAAAAGTCTATGTTTCCGTTAAATCCAAAGAAGAATTTTCCGCTCTTGAAGTGATGGACACCGGTATTGGGATTGAAAAGAAATATCACGAACGTATATTTGAGAGGTTTTATCGTATCGACAAGAGTCGCTCTAAGAATACGGGAGGAACAGGGCTTGGCCTTTCAATCGTAAAGCATGCCTGTATCCTGAATAATGCGAAAATTGAATTGGAATCAAAACCTGGTAAAGGAAGCACATTCAGAGTAATATTTCCTAAGGCATGATTTACATTAAATTTACAAATACTTCATCATGAATTGAAAACTCATCAGTAAGGTAGATTTGGGAGGATCTGCCTATGAGTCAAATAGAAATAATTGAGCATCTGCTGGAACTGACTGCAGGCATCGGCGTTTACTTGATCGCTTTTAAGATGATCAGCAGCAATCTGGAGGCAATCAGTTCAGACAGACTGAAAAAAACATTTGCAAAGATCTCCGACAGTAAGATCATCGGTCTTTGTATCGGCATCGTTGCGACGGTCCTGATACAGTCTTCCAGTGCCGTTACGGTCATGACGATCGGTTTCGTCAATGCGGGCATATTGTCACTGACTCAGGCTGCAACGATCGTCTTCGGTGGCGAGATAGGAACGACCGTCAGCGGACAGATCGTTGCTTTGGGACTTTTCAATGCGAAGACAGTCAATCTCAATATTCTATTTTCATCTTTTGCCGGACTGGGAATCGTTTTTTCATCTATAGCCAAAAAGGACAATCTGAAGAAAATCGGAGAGATCATCTCCGGCTTCGGTTTACTGTTTATCGGACTGGGGTTAATGTCTTCTTCAATGAGGTCGTTTGCTGAACTGGATAGTCTGAAACTTTTCCTGTCTCAATTGAATAACGTTGTCTTCTTAATGGCGGCTGGAGCTATTATCACCGCTATCATTCATTCTTCGGCAGCCATGACTTCTATTGCGATCACGATGGTTGCGACTGGCCTGATAAGTCTTGAACAAGGAATATATATTACACTTGGTGCAAATGTTGGAACTTGTTTTACCGGTATGATGGCGGCATTGTCAAGTAATACCAATTCAAAAAGAACTTCCGTTATTCAGTTAATCTTCAATACCGGTGGTGCAGTACTGGTTCTGATTATAGACATATTAATAAAAGCTGTATCGGCAAATTCTGTCGGAATTCTTTTTGAAAGAATGTTTCCGGGATCGCCTCACTTTCAGCTTGCCATGTTTCATACAATCTTCAACATTGTGTCCGTTATTATAGTACTGCCTTTAACTGACCAGCTAGTTAGCCTTTCAAAGAAAATCATACCTGATAATGTTCAGGAGCAGGAAAATGAAAGATTTTATTTTGTTGATGAGAACATGCTGAAGACGCCTGCTATTGCTGTTTCTCAGGTTAAGAAAGAAATCGTTAATATGGCAGAAATCGCAATACATAATTTCAATATTTCAATTAGTTCTTTCATCAGCATGAATCTGGATAACATAAATGCTTTTGCAAGTAATGAAAAAGAATTGAATTATCTTAATAAAAGCCTTGTCGAATTTGTTGTAAAACTGACCAGTAAGAAAAACATCAGTAAGAAGGACTATCTGTATCTGAGCTCAACATATAAAACAATTGCTGATATTGAAAGGATCGGAGACTACAGTGAAAACATCATGGAGTATACAGAAAATCTTCTTGAATTTGATGAGGAATTATCTGAGGATGCAAAGAACGAGATCTATGAACTAACCGGCTTGATCAATCAGCTGTATGATCTGACGATGGATGTCTATGAAAATGGAAACAGACTGAGTTTCATAAAATCAATGAAAGTTGAAGATAAGATTGATTATCTTACACAATTGATGGCTGAGAATCACATCCAAAGACTCAGCAGAAATATGTGCAGTGCCGAAGTCGGAGCTCAGTTTTTGAAACTAACAAGCGATGTGGAAAGGATCGGTGATCATCTGATCAACATAAACGACAAGAATTATGAAGTATCGCACTGACAGGAGGAGAGATAATGTATAGGATAATATGGGATAAAATAAACAAGATAAAGAATATCAGCAGAAAGCAGAAACACAGGATCTTCATATCTGCAAATGTTGTATTATATGGTTTTATAGGAATAACAATGTGGTATTTGTTTGGTTTGAAAGAATTTAACGGGGATTTTGGGTGGTTTATTTGTTTTGTGGGGTATCCATCAGTATTACTAGGGTTTGCGGGAAGCATATTTGCTTTGTTCAAACTGGATCAATAAAGAAGCGATTGTTCAACAAGTGTCGTGAGCAAATCTGCAGAAATAAAACATCCCATTTTGACAACAAATTTACGACCACTGATGAATATAAAACTGGTTTTCTTTTGAATAACGAGTATATTATGTGTAACCGCCCAATAATCCGCATCTTTTAAAACCTTTTAAGTTTTCTGGAGAATTCAGGTGAGATAATCTAGATTCTTTAGAGTAACGGGGGTGTTCGGATATGAATGAAGCAGTAAGTAATGAAATAGTTTCTGTTCTGAAAGAAACCAGGCCTTTAAAAGCCAGGGATATCAGAAGAGCCAAGTGGGCTTCAATCATTGCGAAATGTAAGAAAGAGACAAAAGAACCAGGTATCACCATACCCAAATGGTGTGAAGACAACGGTATCAGCGAAAAGAGCTACTGGTATTACCATCGGATCATATCATCTGAACTGATCATAAAAGCGATGAATGAAGGGATCATCACTGATGGAGATCTTAAGACAGCCGATTTCATCGAGATCGACTCCGATCTTATGAGTAACAGGAAAAGCGATAATGTCACGTTTATCATCGGAAACACCAGGATTGTGATAGATGAACTGATCTTTGATTTTTGTATTTTTAAGATCCATCATCATCGGGATCCCTGATTCGCCCACAAATACGTCACCTTCAACAAGATAACTCTGATAGCCATCGTCAAGAATCGTTTTCTTCATAGTTATTTAACATCTCCTTAACAAGAAAACCGCTAGTTCTTTCAATTGATTATCAATATTGGAAATGGTAAGGATCTGTCACAAAATAAATCATACATTATGTAACGAAATATATTTATAATTTCATGACAGACAGGTATAATTGTTTATGTAGGGAAAAAACAATAAATGCCTGTCAGTTTTGAAACAAGAAACGCTGTAACGAATATCCT
>JAFRJA010000008.1 GCA_017432545.1 Erysipelotrichaceae bacterium | reverse complement strand
ATTATACCATACCACACAACACCATACAACATCCACCCAACATATATTTTTCCTGCTTGACACATAAAAAGCAGCTGTTAAGCTGCTTTTGAAGGTTTGATCAATGAAGAAGTGTCAAAGTGCCGTATTTAACAGAAACACTTTATCTTTGATCTCTATTGTCTGCATAATTAGTACCTTCTCTTCAATTCAATTCTATTACAATTCTTTACAATAGAGTAAAATATAGCAGGAGGCAAAAGTTATGTATACAACCGAAAACCTATTTGATCTTGAACACACGATCACCGCCAAATATCTTAAACAGTATGAATATCCCTGGGAGGCATTACCCCAGATCAAACAGTTCATCAGGGAACTGATCAGCGAACTAGATAAAAACGAGTTCAACGAAGTAGCCAAGGACGTATGGGCTCACAAGAGCGTCAAGATCGCTCCAACCGCGAGCCTTAACGGCCCATGTATCATCGGCAAGGATTCCGAGATCAGACAGTGTGCCTATATCAGAGGCAACGTCGTAGTCGGCGAGGGCTGCGTTATCGGCAATTCCTGCGAACTGAAAAATGCGATCGTCTTTGATAAGTCACAGGTACCGCATTTCAATTATGTCGGCGATTCGATCCTGGGCTTCCATGCGCACATGGGCGCCGGTTCCATCGTTTCCAACCTGAAGTCTGATGGCAAGGACGTCATCATCAAAGATGGCAAGAAGAAAGTTGAGACTCATTTAAGAAAATTCGGAGCCATGATCGGTGATAACGCCGAGATCGGCTGTAACTCCGTCATGAATCCGGGCACGATCATCGGCCGCAAATCAAACATCTATCCATTGGCCAGAGTAAGAGGCATTGTTCCGGCGAATTCCATCTATAAAGACGAAGACAACATCGTGGAGAAGCGATAATGATCAAAGGGCTCATATTTGATCTGGATGGCACGACCATCAATACGTTAGGTGACATTCATTATTCCTTTAATGAAGCGCTCAGGCATTTCGGCTATCCCGAAAAAAGCCTCGATGAAGTAAGAATGGGTGTCGGCAGAGGTTTCAGAGCTTTAGTCAGCGCCTTAGTTCCTCAAGATACAACGGACGAGAAAAAGGAAGAAGTGTCACAATTCTATAAAAACGTCTATCGCGAGAATTACTATAAAACTTCCGTTCCTTATCCGGACATGGTCGAACTGATAAAAGACCTACAAGCCAAAGGCATAAAGATGGCCGTCAACTCCAACAAGAGCGACGAATTCACAAAACAGCTTATTTCCAGGAACTATCCGGACATCGACTTTGTGGTCGTCTATGGCGCCAGAGAAGGAGTGCCGCATAAACCGGACCCGGCCAGCGCCTTGGAAACAGCTGAACTCATGGGTTTAAAACCTGAAGAGATCGCCTATGTCGGCGACAGTGATGTCGATATGAAAACCGGCAAGAATGCCGGAATGAAAACGATCGGCTGTCTCTGGGGCTATCGCGATGAACAGCTGTTAAAAGAAAGCGGTGCGGATTATATCGTTTCAGAGCCTAAGGAAATAGAATTATACTTATAATTAATATATACAGGAGAAAACTTTAAGTGATCACCTTAAGAAGACTGGTAGTAACGGCATTCATACCTTTAATGGCATGTGTTTTGCTGTACTTCGAAGAAAAGAAAGAGAAATATAATAAATATTCCAATCTGCATAAGCAACTTTTCTTCGGTCTTGTTTTCGGCGTCCTTGCGTCTCTCTCCACTCAATACGGCGTCCAGTACTACGGTTCCGTCATCAACGTCCGTGATTCCTGCGTGATAATGGCCGGTCTTTTCTTCGGACCGATCTCCGGCATCGTGGCCGGGGTGATCGGCGGGGTGGAAAGATGGTTCAGCGTCTACTGGAACGGCGGCTTCTTTACCAGAAGCGCCTGCGCTGTTTCGACGATCTGTTCCGGCTTTATCGCTGCTTATTTAAGAAAATACATCTATGAAGAAAAAGTTCCGCACTGGTCGCTGGCTTTGTTCTCCACGGCTTTCTGTCTGTCCATACATATGCTGATGATATTCATCACCAACAGCGGATATCTGCGTTATGCCTTGGACTATGTCAAAGCCTGTGCGGTACCGATGATCTTTGTCAACTCGGTCACCGTCGCTTTGGCGGCCTTGTTCGTCGGACGTATTGAAAACGACGTTTCAGAAGTAAGACTGATCCCGACAGTTTCTTCACAATATCAGCGCGGACTGATCGCAGTCGTCATCGTCTGTTTCGTGTTCATGACCGGTATCACTTACTTCATTGAACAGCAGGTCTCCAAGAGTGATTACTTTGATATGATCGGCATGACGATCTACGAGACATATATCGAAGCCGTCGATGTCGTAAACGACCGCATCCTCAATACAGCCAAAGAGGTCGCGGAAGACTATTATGTCGATCTCAAACAGATGGATATCGAATGGCTGGCCAATTACTATGGTGTCAGAGAGATCATGGTCCTTGATCAAGACGGTGTGGTCATCGATTCCAATTCAGAAGAATGTATCGGTTATGATTTCAAGAGCGATCCATATACCAACCAGCTGATGCCGGTCGTAACAGGCGAAAACGAAAAAATGGTCACAGAGCTTACGGATGTCAACTTCTTTTACAAAACCAAGCGCACCATGTCAGCTTTCAATTTCCAAGGCAATACCGTTGTCGTTACCTATGATGAAAATAAATATATCAACATGGTTTATTCGCAACTGGAAAAAAGCATCGGCAATCACTCGATCGGTGAAAGCGGCTTCCTGTTGGCTTTAGACAAAGAAGGCACGGTCATCGCTGGTGGTGGTTTTGAGGGCACAAACATCGAAGATCTGGGCATGACATTTACCCAATACGACCCGGAATCTTTCCGCTACAGCAAAGTCACTCTCGGCGGAACCGAATATTACTATATCGGTAACGAGGTCTTTGAATACCGCTTCCTGGCTCTGATCCCGGCGATGGAGATGGATTTCTCCCGTTCGATGTCAACTTATCTGAATGCCTTCTTGATGATGGTGATCTTCGGTATCGAGTTTATTGCGATCTACTATATAACCAAGCTTCGCATCGTCAACAACATCGATGAAGTCAACGATTCCTTAGGTGAGATCACCGGCGGCAATCTGAATACCGTAGTCGAAGTCAAATCGGCGGAAGAATTTATCTCGTTATCCAATGGTATAAATACGACCGTTGACTCTTTGAAACTGTTCATCAAACAGGCCAACGAAAGGATCGATGCGGAACTGAGAACCGCCAGAGCGATCCAGATGTCGTCCTTGCCAAGCGTCTTCCCGGCCTTCCCGGACTATGATGAATTCGATATGTTTGCCCTGATGGATCCGGCCAAGGAAGTCGGCGGCGACTTCTATGATTTCTATATGATCGATGAACACACGATCGCTTTCCTGGTAGCTGACGTTTCAGGCAAAGGTATCCCGGGCGCGCTGTTCATGATGCGTTCAAAATCAACGATCAGAAGTTTTGCGGATGAAGGCTATGGTCCGGCTCAGATCTTTACTGAAGCAAACACCAGATTATGTACCGGTAATGATGCGGGCATGTTTGTGACGGCGTGGATGGCTTTCCTTGATCTGAAGACCGGTGAACTGAGTTTTGCGAATGCCGGACACAATCCGCCATTGCTCAGAAGAAAAGACGGAAGGTTTGAATATCTGAAGATGCCGGCAGGCTTTGTTTTGGCCGGTATGGAAGGCATAAAATACAGAGAACAGAAACTCTTCCTGGAAGCGGGAGATGAGTTGTTCTTATATACCGATGGTGTTGTCGAAGCAACAAACCTGAATAATGAATTATATGGCGAAGATCGCCTGATCAACTGTCTTAATGATCACATCGGTGAAAACGCCGAAACGATCTGTAAGCTGGTCAAAGAAGACGTCGATAAATTCTATGAAGGCGCCGAACAGTTTGATGATATTACAGAACTCTCTTTCAAATTCGCTCACTATATGAGTGAATCCAAGAAAGATTAAAGATGCAGAAGATTGATCAGCAAGACCCAGGAAAGACCATAATAGGTCACGACTGCCACGAGGTCGTTGATGGTCGTGATAAACGGTCCTGAGGCAACCGCCGGATCGACGTTGATCTTATCAAAGACGATCGGCACGACCGTACCGACGAGACTTGAAACGACCATCGCCGTTAATAAAGCGATGCCTACACAAGCCGAAACACCAAAGGAGAAACCGCTTGGATATCCTTTGAGAAAATGTATATATAAACCTATAAACAAGAACGAAAAACAACCCAGCAGCAGGCCGTTAGAGAAGCCGACCCGGACCTCTTTAAAGACCAGCTGCAGTTTTTCTTTTGCGGATACTTTTTCATCCATCAGCACTCTGATCGTGACGGCCAGCGATTGGGTACCGACATTACCGGCCATATCAAGAACCAGGGATTGGAAACAGACGATGATGGCGATCTCCTTGACGACATCTTCGAAGATACCGACGACAGCCGATACCCCGATGCCTAAGACCAGTAAAGCCGCCAGCCACGGCAGACGCTTCCTCATGCTTTCAAATAAAGGTTCGCGCAGATCTTCCTGAGCAGACAGACCACCCAACATAGCGTAATCTTCCGAGATCTGTTCGGATACGGTCTCCGTGATATCGGTCGCGGTGATTACACCAAGCAGATGCTGGCCCTCATCAAGTACCGGTAAAGAGTTCTCGGAATAATCACGTATGTCTTCGAGACAATCTTCGATCTTTTCATGATCATAGAGCACCGGATAGGAAGTAAGGACCAGTTCATTGAATTTATCTGATTCACGAGCCTTGATCAGATCACGCAGATCAACGACACCACAGAAAAGGTTATTATTATCAACGACATATAAAGTATCGATATTATCGTTGTCCTCAGACTGTTTGATCAGTTCTCTCATCGCCTGTTTGACCGTATAGAAGATACTCAGTCTGATGAAGTTGGTCGTCATCAGAGAACCGAGTTCATCATCGCCATAGGACTGGATCATTCTGATCTCTTCTTCAACGTGATCGTCCATGCGATCCAGGATGGCTTCCTCGACTTTGTCATCGATCTGTTCGAGCAGGTCTACCGCGTCGTCGGTATCCATCTCTTCAACGATCTTGGCTGCTTCAGAGATGTTTATTTCGGAGATATACTTATCGACATCATATTTTATATAAGAAAAGATCTCGCCGGCTCTTTCCGAACCGACAGCTTTATATAAATGTTTTCTCTCCTTTTGACTGAGTAATTCCAGGGAATCGGCGATATCGCTGTCGTGATAATCTTCTAAAGCCTCGCTTAAAACCTTGTCGTCTTCGGTTTCTCTGATCAGAGAAACTATTTCATTAATATTTATGTTCTGGCTCGTTTCAATATTCATAGCAGATCCCCCAAAATGTTATTTTAATTATATATCCGTATAATGAAGTTATGATCATTTTTACTGATGTAGATGGAACTTTATACGACTATCAGACAAGACTTTCACCAAAAACCATTGAAGCAATCAGAACCATGCGCAGAAACGGCCACAAGGTCTATATGGTGACCGGACGTTCCAAAGCCGAAAACAAGAAAGAGATCTGGGATATCGGTTTTGATGGGATGATCGGTGGCAACGGCTCCTATGTGGAAGATAATGGTGAAGTCCTGATGCATAAGACGATCAGCTATGAACAGTGTAAAAGGATCGTCGACTGGTGTAAGGAAAAAGGGATCGAATTCTACGAAGAATCAAACAACGGTCTTTTTGCCTCTGAACATTTCAACGAAGCTTCAAGAATACCTTTAAAGAAATACATGCTGGGAAAAGGTTACAGCGAGAAAGAGTTTGAAGATGATGAGACAAAGCTGCAGATCCATGGGCTTGTTGAGGGAGAAAATCTCTATCGCGACGACCTGAACAAATTCTCCTTTATCATCAAAGATCAAAACGATATCGCTTTAGCTAAAGAAAAATTTCCCGATTTAAATGTTGGAACCTGGGGTGGCAAAAACGAAGAAGCGCTGTTTGGGGATTTCGGAATAAAAGGTATCGACAAAGCCGAAGCGATAAAACTGTTATTAGATCATCTCAAAGCCGATCCCAAAGATACGATCGCGATCGGCGATGCCTCAGCTGATATCCCGATGTTGAAATGTTGCGGGATCGGTATTACCTTTAATTCAGGCGGTGATGAGATAAAGGCCATCGCCGATTATATAACTGACGACGTAGATAAAGACGGCTTCTATAAAGCCTTTGAACATTTTGGATTATTAGAGAAAGGGAACACTATGAAAGAAAAAATTGAAAGCGCAAAAGCACCGGAAGCTATCGGCCCATATTCACAGGCCATCGCCACCGACAACCTGATCTTTGTTTCCGGTCAGATCCCGGTCAACAGGGAAACAGGAACGATGCCCGAGGGCATCAAAGAACAGACCAGACAGTCTTTAAACAACATTGCCTATATCCTTGATGAAGCAGGAGCAGATATGAGTGATGTTGTAAAAACGACCGTGCTGATCCAGCACATGTCTGATTTTGCGGAAATGAACGAAGTATATGCGACCTTCTTTACGCAAGATCCTCCGGCAAGAGCGTGCTATGAAGTAGCAGCTTTACCAAAAGGCGCTCTGGTCGAGATCGAAGCGATCGCGGTAAAGAAATAACAATTATCTCAGTTAACAAAAAGCTTTAAGCAGACCACACTTAAAGCTTTTTATTTACCTTAAACAAAAAAAGATGCTGGTCTTGCAACCAGCATGTAGGAGCCGAGCTTTAACCCCCGACATTTAGGTGCGGAGCTTAACCCCCGCATATAGGCGCGTCACTTTGCAGTGGCGCATTTGGGCGCTCCATTACTGGAGCATCTGGTCATGGGGCTTGCACCCCATGATCTAGGCGCCCTTCCTTGCGGTTGGGCATATGAATACCGAGCTTTGACACCTGGTACAATTTATAATACCAAACACCATATAGGATGTCAACAAGTTTTTAGAAACTGTTTTTTTCTTTTTTCAGCCAATCTACAATCGTGTGGTTGACAAATGTTGAATAAAGATATTTGTTTTCTTAGCATCTTGTCTTTGGCAGTTTAAAAAAAGAAAATATCAAATTCATCAGTATTAATCGATTTATCTCCTATTCTCTGATTTGCATATAAATGTACTATATATGAAGTTTATATTCTGTTTATGTTGTTAAATCGGGACAAACAGATGACTTTGAAACAGTATAAACAGGAAGAAAAAAGTATAGATTTTGTGCCTTAAAAAGATGTTTTGTCAATAAAACCTTGGTTTATTAACCACACGATTGTAGATTGGCTGATTCTTTTTTTGCAGGATTTTTTTGATCTCTCATTACCCTCCTGCATTAATCTATACGGATCTTTGGAAAGTGTGGCAATAAATAATCAACATTTTTATCTTCCTTACATTCCAAACTTAATTAGACATCCTTTCCAGATATGTCTGACATGCTGTGTTATATTCTTATCTCTGGCTGCAGCGTGCTGTCCGGCACAGTTTCAGGAAGCAGTTTACTGTTCTTTTTTACGTTAAACGAAGCCGCTATCGGGACAGTTCCGCAAGTTAACTAATCAAGATACTGTTCTATATAACTTCTGTAGGAGATCGGATCAGATCCTTCCGGAGAAGTGTGAACGTCTTCCATCCATTTGTTAAACAGGTCTTCACAGGCCTGACGTATCTGTCTCGCTTCTTCTGCCTTGCCCTGAGTTTTCAATCGTCTCAGTTTGCTGTTTAAAGCGTTGTTGGCATTATAATAATCATCCCATTCTTCTTCATAAATTTTCTCCCACCGGCAATATTGTTAAGTTCATCGAGCGTCAGTTCATTTTTTTCACTGCCATGATATGTCTCTCCTTGATCTTTCTGATCGCAAAGCCGATCAGGAATACAACAAACAGGATTATTGTATAGAACATTATGCCGATCGGATAGCCCCAGGTGAGAAAACCATACCAGTCATTGGTAAAAGGCCATTCTCCGATCCCGTTGATGATATTGTTGCCGATATAGTAGATACCATAGATGCCCATCGGCAGACAGGCCAGCAGATTGTCCTTAAGATCAAAACTGGCTTTACTCCAGAATATCACTTCCAATAAAGCAGCCACCGGTACGATCAGATGCATCCAGAAACTGACGCCTATAAACATCGCGACATAACCATAAAGCGGACCTAAGAAAGTCAGCACCACGATCAGCGTGAGCGTTACTGAAACAGCTGCTGCATATTTGATCTTTTCGTTGCCATTAAACAGCCAGATCACACAGGCAATACCTTCAAAAAGATTTGACAGGACCGTGAAGTATTTAAGTGAAGCCAGACCTCTCGCTGTCAGCAGCACATCTGATGGCGCAAAGACCATTCTGAGCCAGGTGATCAGGACGATCAGAAATATGATGATATTCAATACTTTTCTCTTATTCATAATGTTTCTTCTTTCTTCACTAAGATAACATCTTTGTCTGTGGCTGTCTTAAACCATGCTCAGGGATCGTTATGTTTGCCAAAAGTCTCTCTCTGAAATAAGATGAGGAAGAAAAAGGAGCTGTGTAAAATGATAAAAGTTTATGGAAATATGAAATGTCCTTATTGTGTTGTGATGAAGGAAAATCTTGATCGCAACAATGTTGAATATGAATTCGTCGATGTCCTGGAAAGTCTTTCAAATCTTGGCGCATTTCTGGCTATCCGTGACAGAGAACCGGTGTTTGATCATCTCAAGCAGATAAACGACATCGGTTTACTTTGCTTTCATCGATGAAGAAAACAGAGTCCGCATCGGTTGGGAAAACTGGCTGACAGAACATGGCTATGAGATCGTCGTTCCAAAATCAACGATCTTCGAAAAGCAATCCTGCAGTCTGGATCGCAAAGGCTGTTAACAACAGAGGCTTACAATTAGTAAGCCTCTGTTTCTTATATGTCTATGCCGTTGCTAGCAATTACATCTTTATACCAGTAAAAACTCTTTTTCTTTCTTCTCGCGAGATCTTTAAGATCGTGTTCATCACGGTTGACATAGACAAAACCGTAACGTTTAGAGAAGCCTGAATGGCCTGAGATCAGATCCATGAAAGACCAGGCACAGAAACCGATGAATTTTACACCGAGATTCATCGCTTCTTTGACATGGTGTATGTGCCGCTTAAGATAATCGATGCGATCATCATCCTGCAGGATGCCCTCTTCTGGCCATTCTTCTTTGTTGCCAAAACCGTTTTCTGTTATCAGTAAAGGCAGATGATATCTTTCCCAAAGCAGTCTGGCAGAGCATTGCAGACCGATATCATCAATCTCCCAGCCCCACAGAGTCGCATTGAGATTCTCGTTTTTAACGACCTGATAAATGCCGGCTTCCTTGCTTGGCAGCAGTTTGAATTCGATATCACCGATCTTATGTTCGCCATCCAGCGGGAAGGCACTTATCGATTCAGAATAATAGTAGTTGAAAGCCAACAGGTCAGGCTTATTGGCCTTCATGACCTCCATATCGCCTTCCATGATCTCCGGCATCATATCACGATCTTCAAGATATTTTCTGAAGACTGGATTATATTCGCCTCTGCAGTTGAGATCAAGCAGATAATAATTCCTGATCTCCATGGCGTCCATGCACGCCAGCATATCGGCGGGAGAATTGGTCGTCGGATACATCATCGTGAAGCAGGTCGCCGGGCCGATCATGCCGCCTTTGACGATCTCATGGCATTTCGCAACAGCTTTAGCTCCCGCTACGCACATGTTATGGTTGGCCAGATAGCCCAGTTTTTCAGTTTCCCTGCGGTCTTCATTGCTTAAACCAAGTCTGAAAGGCATATGAACGACATGATCCTGTTCATTGACGGTCAGCCAGTATTTTACCCGATCCCCGTAAGTCTCAAACAGGAAGGTCGCATAGTTCACATAATCATCAATGCTTCTTCTGTTTAACCAGCCGCCATACTGTTCTACGAGAGCCTGCGGGTAATCAAAATGATAAATGGTGATGATCGGAGTAATATCGTTACGGATCAGCTCGTTGATCAGATCGTTATAGAAAGCAACGCCTTTCTGATTTACTTCACCGTTTCCTTCCGGAAAGATCCTGGTCCAGGCAATGGAAAAACGATATGCTTTAAGACCCATTTCTTTCATTAAAGCGATGTCTTCCTTGTAACGATGATAATGATCGGAAGCTACATCAAAATTGCAGATGGATGGATCGATCTTGCGGACATCCATGACGGAAAGACCTTTCCCGTCTTCATGGGCTGCGCCTTCACACTGAAAAGATGCTGAGGATGCTCCCCAGAGGAAGTTTTCAGGAAAAGCAGCCACTTGTTTTGTTTGCATGTATTTCTCCTTGTAAAAGAGGGAGAACTTACTCCCTCTGTAGTTTATCTGTCAGATATGATCAGTCTTCGTTGAAGCCGAGCAGCCAGGTCGCCGCAAAGCCCAGGATGACAGCAATGATCGCTGCAGCACACGCGAAGTAGAAGTTGTTCATGGAATCACCACCCATGAAGATAGGCAGAGTCAGTAATGAACATGAAGCTGTAGCATATGCTCTGATATCGAGGAATCCGATAAACAGACCTGTGATAGCAGCACCGATCAAAGCACCGACCAGAGGCTTCTTCAATCTGATCAGCACACCGTATAAAGCCGGTTCGGTAACAGACAGCAGAGCAGTGATACCGGTGGAGATACCGGCACTCTTGTTTTCAAGCTTCTTGGCTTTGAAACCGACAGCTAAAGCAGCTCCGGCAATAGCCAGGTTACCGGCAAGAGCCTTTGAGAACAGCAATGAAGAACCGTAAGTCGTGATCTCATTGACGATGAGTGGCGTAATGACGGTATGCATACCGACCATGACGAGCAGCGGATGTAAGGCAGAAAGAACAGCCATAGATACAGGTCCTAAACTTGTGATCGCCACACAGAAGTCAGCCAGCAGTTTACCTACCCAGGTACCGATAGGACCTAAAAGCAATAATGTCAGCGGGAACATGACCACTGAAAGGACAGTCGGACGTACGATGGACACGATCGATTTAGGTGAATACTTGACGAGATACTTATCAATGAAAGCCATGACCGGAACCATCAGCAGTGCCGGAACGATATTCGAAGTATACTTGACTGTTGTAAGAGGGATGCCAAACAGCGTCAGATCGGCAACACCCGAAATAGCAGCTGAGCAAAGCGCCAACATGATGAAGGCGGCAACATACTCGTTAGTCTTGAGCCTTCTGGCAGCTGCAAAAGCGACAAGTACAGGCAGATAAGTATAGGCTGCGTTTGCCAAAGCATTGAACAGCTGGTAAGTCATGCCAGCTGTATCGACTTTGAACAGATTTGCGCAAAGTGCCAGAGCGGCAGAGATCATTCCGGAACCGATCAGGACCGGTAAAGCCGGAGTTACAGAACCGGAAATATAAGAAAGAATTCTGTTCCAGATGCTTTCTTTTTCGCCATCAAGGTTCTCTTTGACAACTTCCTTTGCTTCAGCAGTTGGGACCAGCGGGACAAGCTCATTATGAAGCTGTTCGACATCCGGTCCGATGACGATCTGGAGCTGGCCACCCTTTTTGACAACACCCTGGATGCCATCCACCTTCTTAAGTTCGTCTTCCTTAACGGCATTATAATCCTTTAAAGTAAGACGCAAGCGAGTCATACAATGTGTGTGTGACTCAACGTTTTCTTTGCCACCGACCAATTCAACGATTTCAGCAGCGGTTTTTTTGTAATCCATATTTACTCCCTTCTTTTTTTCTGATAGCGGTCATCTCAATAACCTGGCTATATGGATCGTTAGATACGTATATTCATTCGGCTCTATCTGATAGCCGTATTTCTCCTGGATCTTTTCACCGATAAGTTTTGCACAGGCATATTCATTGGCGTATTTGACATTGATATGCTTGTTCATATCGAGATCGAGATCTTCATCCAGCATGGTATTTTTTACCATCCTTTTCGCAAAGAACTGTAGATGAGTTATGAATCTGATGAAATTAAGATCATTGCTGCTGAGAGAGATATTGAAATACTCTTCGACCGTCTTAACAGAAGTATTAACGATATCGGTAGTCTTATAGACATCCTCGATATCGGTATCCATCTGGGCATTGACGATATGCAAGGTAATGAAAGTCGCTTCACCTCTGTCGACCTCCGTATTGAAATCGCTGTTAAGCATATCGACGACATCTGTGGCTATCTTATATTCATCGTGATAAAGGAACGAAACGTTAGGTGCCAGCGTGTTATCAAACGAAACGCCCTGTTCATAACGCTGCAGACAGGAATAGATATGATCGATCAGCGGGATCAGTATCCTGTCAGAGATCTTTTTATGTGAACATCTGATTATATAGTCTGTAGCTTTGATACCGAATTTGACGATCTCATAAGGAATGGCTTCAAGAAGATTCATCATGGACCCATCGATATTGTTCTGATTCTGCAGCACAAAAGTCTTTTCAACTTTTGCTTCGTCGATCTCTTCGTTAACTTTTCCGTTGAAACCGATGCCTTTCCCTACGACGATGATCTCTTTATCATCTCTGCTGGAAATAACCACATTATTATTCAGGATCTGTTTAATAATCATGTCTTTCCTTTCCTTATAGAAACAAAAAACCTGCTCACAAAAAAGTATTTGCGAACAGGTATTGCTCTTTCGATAACAAGCCTTTTAGCATTTTTAATTTATCACATTAAGAAAGCCTTTTCAATAGGATCATATTGAAACACAAGTTTTTAGAAACATGTTTTTAGAAACAAGTTTTTTGAAACAACAAGTTTTTAGAAAAAAATTCGTAAAATAATGAAAAAAATTTTTGCTTATAATTCACGTGATTTTAAAGGTTTGTTATTATAAATATGAATGATAAATAAAAAAGAAAACAAAAGAGTTCATCTGGTAAATCTGTTCAAATGGCGCTCGATCTTAGCTCATATTGCCTGCCTTGTGACCTTTTTTCTTTCCGTGGCTTCGATAGTGTATGGTATTGCGACCAACACGGAAGGCACCGCAAACAAGGATTTTGAGTGGTTTACGATCGACTCCAATCTGTTTATGGCTTTTTCTGCCATGATGATCTTTCCTTTTACGGTCGAAGGGATTCAGAAAAAGCGTCTCACATATCCAAAATGGGCTCTACTTATTCATTATGCGGCCGTCATAAATACGACGGTGACCATGGTCTTTGCCGTATGTTTTATCAGCTGGTATGATCCGGTGCTGGCGTTTGGCGAAGAGAACAAATTCTTACACATCATCTGTCCGATGCTGGTCCTTATTTCTTTCTTTATGGTTGAGGCAAGACACGTACTTAACCGCAAAGACACGCTTATTGCGCTGATTCCGTTTTCAATGTATGCGATCCTGTATTTATACCATGTAGTCTACGCGAAAGACTGGATCGACCATTATATGCTGAACACTTTTATGCCGTTCTATGTCTCGCTTCCTTTAATGTTGGTGTTTGTCTATGTCGTAGGCTGGCTGATCAGAACGGTCCACAACCGCCTTATGGAATCCCGCGATGATGAACTGAAAACGGTCTGGGAAGAGGATCACGACCCGGTCAGCGTCAAGATCGAGATCTATTCTTTAGGAACTCACGCAGGTCTCTATGAGGAGAAAGATAATATTACAGTACCGTTTGATATCCTTGAAGAAGTCTCAGAAAGATTCAACATCAGGCTTGAAGAGCTTGGACGTGCCTACAACAAAGGCGTGATCGATGGGATAAAAGAAAAAAGAAGAAAGAAAAAAGAAACAGCCCATTGATGATTAACATAAACAGGAGACCATATGAAAGTATTGTTTATCGGAAACAGCCACACCTTTGTACACTATGTGCCTTTAAGAGTAATGGAATATGCGAAGAAGAAGGGGCGCAAGATCGAAGCGACGATGCTTACCCATCCGGGCATGGGTCTTGATTGGCATCTTGAACAGTCGCAGACTTATTTCAATGTGCTGTACGGGAATTATGATGCGATCGTTCTGCAACATAACGCTCATCCTTTTCCCGGAAAAAGATCTCTGGTAAGTGCCGGCAAGAAGCTTATCGGTCTGATCCCCAAGAAGGCCAAGGTATATCTGTATATGACCTGGAGCGAAAAGAATAATCCCAAAGGTCAGAAGAAGATGTCGGAAGCTTATGAAGAGCTTGCGAAACAGGCCGGTGCCACAATCTGTCCGGTAGGAAGGATCTGGTGGCAGGTCCATGTAGCTCACCCGGAAGAGGAACTGTATTTTGCGGATGGTGAACACACATCTGTGTTTGGCGCCTCATTAAGCGCAGCCGTAATCGCCAGGACGCTGTTGGGCATGGACACAGATCCTAAGAAGTGTTATGAAGAAGCCAAGAAGCTGGAGAAGATGAAACAGGATCCGCGGATGATCGATCTCGTTTATAAGAATGGACAGCTGGAGCTTAAATAGCAAAGCTATAGGATCAGAAGAGAAGTTACAGACTTCTTTTCTTTTTTGTGCAAAAAATATTGAAATACATAAGGTAAATAAATTTATAATAGAAACAAGAAGTACCGGAAAAAGCAGTACCGATTTAATTCCTCATTCTATAGAAAGGACAAGCACGTGAGTCTTAAGGGAAAGACCATAAAATCAAAAGCTACCGGCATTACCGGGAAGATATCGGGTTATGATAAGAAGAACCTGCGCATTACTTTTACGCGCTTTCAGGATATCGGTGTTCCTTTGGTGAAAGCGGAAAGCGTGCTGGAGATGGATGATGAGACTCTGACCGAATTACGCAAACTGGTCAAGGCTGCCAAGGCCGAAAAGAATAAAACGCCTGAAGAATCCAAAGTCAAAACTTACATTGACAGCGAAGAGGAAGAAGAGATAGAGGAAGATAACGAAGAACCGGAAGTCAGTATGGTTTTTGAAGGTGAAGAAAAAGAATAGGTGAAAAAAGAAAACTACACAACTACGGTTATAGGTCATAAAGTTCCAGACAGCGATTCGATGTGTTCGGCGATCGCTTACGCGGGGCTTTTAAATATGCTTGGAACAAAGGCAGAAGCGGTCTGTGCTTCCAAGACAAACAAAGAAACAAAGTTTATTCTTGATTATCTTGGTTTAATAGAACCTCCTGTCATAACCGATACAGAAAACAGGATTTTTGTTTTGGTCGACCACAGCTCATATTCTCTGGCATATGAAGGAGTCAATGAATCAAACGTCATTGAAGCAATCGATCATCACGATCCCGGAGACATTATCAACGACAAGATAAAATCCACCATCAACAAAGTTGGAGCTTGCGCAACTCTGATCTATGAAAAATATAAAGAAGCCGATGTTTCTATAGGTAAAACAGACGCAGCCTTACTGTTATCGGGAATTCTTTCTGATACCTCCAATATGAATCGCAATGTTACAGAAAAAGACAGAAAGGCTTATGAGGAACTTGTAAAGTCAAGCGGGATAGAAAACATCGATGCCTATTATGCGCAGATGGAAGAAGCGCGTTTATCATATGAAGGAATGAGCGATTACGGCATCTTCATGAACGACTACAAGGAATATGAGATAGGACCTGTCAGTTACGGCCTGGTCTCGCTGGCTTTAAGAAAAGAAGAAGGCGTTGAGGAACTTCTTGATAAGATGAAGATCGTGATGGACGAATATTACGATGAGCTGAAGAAAGACTATCTGTTTGCGAAACTCGGTATCTTGGAAAATTCGCACACCTATATGATTGCCAATAACGAAGAAGCCAAAGAGGTTCTATTAAAAAGCCTGGTTCTTGAAGATAAGGGAGATTATCTGTTTACTGATAAGGAGATGTCACGTAAGAAGGTGATCGTTCCGGCTATAAATAAATATTTAGAAAAATGACGATATGAAAATTCTGATCATCAACCCCGGTTCAACTTCGACCAAGATATCTTTATATGAAGAAGAAACGCTTCTGTTTGAAGAGAACGTTTTTCATGATGCACCGGAACTGCTGGTATTTCCTCATGTCAATGACCAGATGCCTTTCAGAAGAAAGGTGATCGAAGAAATGATGCAAAAACACGGATACGATCTTAAAGATGTTGAAGTGTATGTGGGCAGGGGCGGCAGCGCGATGCCTTGTCGATCCGGTGTCATGATCGTTGATGAGAAACTCTATGAAGACACCAGGAATGCGGTTGGAGGAAGCGAACATCCGGCAAAATTGGGCGTAATGCTGGCACATGAACTGGCGAAAGAATTCAATAAGAAAGCTTATACCTTAAACCCGACTAACGTCGATGAATTGATCGACGTGGCCAGGATCACCGGTATCAGAGGTGTCTATCGCAACGCCCAGGCTCATGTCCTGAATCAGAAAGCGATCGGCAATTATCATGCATCATTACATGATAAGAAATATGAAGAGTGTAATTATATAATTGCGCATATCGATGGCGGGATCACGGTCAACGCGCATCAGAAAGGAAAGATGATCGATGGTAATGTCGGCTCGGGAGGAGATGGAAGCTTTACCCCGACCAGGATCGGTTCTGTTCCGATACTGCCTTTGCTTGATTACCTTGAGACACATTCTGTTTCGGAAGTAAGAACGATGTGTTCAAGGTCCGGAGGCTTTGTCTCACATTTCGGTACGGCTGATGCGGATAAGATCCACGAACTTTATCTTCAGGGCGACAAGAAGGCCGTGCTGGTCTGGGACTCAATGGTCTATCAGATCGGTAAACAGATCGGAGCGATGGCTTGTGTCTTAAAGGGAAAAGTCGATGCGATCTTGCTGACGGGAGGTCTTATGCGTTTTGAAGATATCGGAAATAAGATAAAAGAAAGCTGTGGATGGATCGCTGAGATCTATATCTATCCGGGAGAAAGGGAACAGGAAGCTTTACTGAAGGAGACTTTAAAGGTCTTAAGAAATCAGACTGAAGCACATCAGTATACAGGAATTCCGGTTTTTACAGGTTTTGAATAAATCGGTTAAAATTAAAACATAAATGGGGAAAACATCATGAAACTTAATTACACAAGAACATTTATCGTCGGACTGGCTTTTTTATCTATCTGTGCTTTCTGGCAGATGTATGACAACGTCATACCGCTCATTCTTACCAACACCTTCCACCTGAACGAGACTTATTCGGGCATGATCATGGCGGCCGACAACCTGCTGGCGCTGTTCATGCTGCCGTTGTTTGGTTCCTTGTCTGATAAGACAAATACACCATTAGGCAAACGTATGCCTTTTATCGTTTTCGGTACCGGCGCAGCAGTGATCCTGATGAATCTGTTACCTTTCATTGATAATTCATATTACGCTGAAGCAAGTCAGTTCAAGCTCATATCCTTTATCGTAGTGCTGGGTATGCTGCTGGTGGCGATGGGAACCTACCGTTCGCCAGCTGTAGCGCTTATGCCTGATGTCACACCTAAACCGTTACGTTCCAAAGCCAACGCCGTCATCAATCTGATGGGCGCGGTCGGCGGCATCATCTATCTGGCGGTCGCGGCTGTGCTTTATCCGAATTCAAAGACGATCGGTCAGCCACATGTTAACTATCAGATCCTGTTCGTAGTCGTATCGGCGATCATGTTTGTGGCGGTCGGACTGCTGTTCTTGTTTGTCAAAGAGCCGAAACTCGTTGAAGAAAACAGAGCTCTGGAAGAGGAACATCCGGAATGGAATCTGGCGGAAGAAGATGAATCAGGAAACGAAAAACTTCCTGATGACGTAAAGAGATCTTTGGCTTTCTTATTGGCTTCGATCGCTTTGTGGTTCATCGGTTATAACGGTGTCACCACCTGGTTTACGACTTATGTATCAGTCGTCATGGGCCAGGGCCTTGGCGGTGCTTCGACCTGTCTTCTGGTAGCGACAGCCGGTGCGATCCTGTCTTATATCCCGATCGGCAACTTCGCTTCCAAGTATGGACGCCGCAAGACCATCATGGGTGGCATCATTCTTTTGTCGGTAATGTTTGCGATCGGCTTTGTGCTCACCAACATTTTCAAGAGCATCAACATCATCATGTATATCAGCTTCGCTTTAGTCGGTGTAGCCTGGGCGGCGATCAACGTCAATTCCTTGCCGATGGTCGTTGAGATGTGCAAGGGTTCCGATATCGGTAAGTTCACCGGTTACTACTACACCGCTTCGATGGCGGCGCAGATCGTTACTCCGATCTTAGCCGGTACCTTGATGAGACTTATCTCCTACAAGATCCTGTTCATTTATTCCGCGTTCTTTGTATTGATGTCTTTTGTGACGATGACGCAGGTCAAACACGGCGACCAGAAGGTCGAGGCCAAGAAAGGCCTTGAGGCCTTCGAAGATATGCCTGATTAATTAAACCAAAACAAAAGGATGTCCGCTTCAGTTGAAACAGGCATCCTTTTTAAATTGTTTTTTTGTAAACTTAAACTTCTTCCCAGTAAGCTTTTACATAATTGCAGAAATCATCAAGACTCACCGGATTGCCGTTGGTATCAACGAGATCATAATATTCGACCTTGTTGATGTAGTCGTTTTTGAGTCCTTCCAGCACTGTTTCAAAAGGAACGTTCTGGTCTTTCTGTAATCTCAGCCAGCAGAGGATGCCGCCTTTATCTTCTTCTGATAAAGCTCCGCCGCTTACATTATTCAACAGTTTATCATTTAATTTTTCAGTCATAACAGACCTCCGTTTTCACGAGACAATTATCTCACGTTTTTTATACGTTTATTTAAATGTTAACTTCCTGAAATTTTGACACTCAAATTATTTAACAGGATTATTTATTGTCCTTATTGCCGGCTTTGATCAGCCGGTTTTTTATAGTGTTGGACTTATCGATTATCGTGGTGGCGTTCATATTAAAGGCTT
>JAFRJA010000086.1 GCA_017432545.1 Erysipelotrichaceae bacterium | reverse complement strand
CAGATACTTTGACGGGGTGGCAACTATTCTTCAGTGCGACAATTTAAAGACCGGGGTCATTTCGCACAGGAAATATGAAGAGGTCATTTATAACCGCAATTATCAGGAAATGTGCGAATACTACGATACAGCGGTGCTGGCAGCCCGCGTGAGAGCGCCCAAAGACAAGAGCTCCTCTGAAGCCTCCGTGGGCTATCTTACCAATCAGATAATCGGAAAACTGAGGAATTATCATTTCACTTCGATCTTTGAGCTTAACGAGAAGATCCTGGAGGTTCTGAGGGAACTGAACGCCAGGCCTTTTCAGAAAAGGGACTATTCCAGAACTTATGTCTATGAAAACGAAGAGAAGTCCTATCTCAAAAAGCTTCCTGAAAAGCCTTTTGAATATGCGGTGTGGAAAAAGGCAATCGTCCAGTACAACTATCATGTCGGTTTTGAACACAACTATTATTCTGTTCCCTATACGTTATTAAGAAAAGAGGTCGATCTCAGGATCTCAAGGTATATGATCGAGATCTTCCATAAGAACGAAAGGATCGCTTCCCATCCCAGGATTCTGTCTGGCAAAGGGAAATACGTGACCATGGAAGAACATATGCCTGAAAACCACAGGATGTATGGCCAATGGAACAAGGAAAGGATCATCGAATGGTCTAAAAAAATCGGCAATAATACGTACCGGCTGATCTGCTTAATCTTTGACAAAGCCAGATTCGAGGTACAGGTCTACAACCAGTGCATCACCATACTTAAACTCTCGGATAAATACGGCAAGGAAACTTTGGAGAGTGCTTGCGGATATATCCTTGAAAAGCAGATCAGTCCGATACATAAAAATTTTAAGATGGTTATCGAACTACTTCAATCAGCTAAACAAAACAAAACAGAAAGAAAGGACGACGGAGCCATCATCAGAGGTGCTTCCTATTATGGTAAAAAACAATGATTAACGAAAACTACAATAAACTGCTGCAGATGAAACTGGATAAAATGGCAGAGCTGTATCTGTCTTTGTCCAATCAGAAAACCTTCAATGAACTTCCCTTTGATGAAAAGATGGCAATCCTCATTGATGCCCAGATGGAAGAAAACAAAACAAGGTCGATCGAGCTTTTGAGAAGAAAAGCGAGTATCCGCATCCCGTCAGCAAATCTTAACGATATCTCTTTCTTGCCGGAAAGACAGATCGACAAGATCCTGACAATGAAACTTCACGAGTGCGGTTTCATCAATGAAAAACTCAATGTGATTATTACCGGAGCTACAGGTGCCGGAAAGACCTACTATGTCTCAGCTTTGGCCAACAGTGTCATCGACAAAGGGATCAGAGTAAAATACATCAGACTTCCCGATCTGATCTATGAGCTCAATGCCTTCAGGGAAACGCCAAAGAGCTTTAGAAGAAAAATGAGACTCTATGGAAGAATCCCTTTACTGATCATTGACGATTTTCTTATATCGCCGCTTAATGAGAGCCAGTCTTCCGATGTCTTTGAACTGCTGGAGCTAAGAAGCGGATCTTTCTCAACGATCCTGGCATCCCAGTTTGAAACTTCACACTGGCATGAGCGGCTTGGATCAGGAGCGATCGCTGATGCGATAATGGATCGGATCATCCATGATTCCTACATCGTAAATATCAAAGGAGACAAATCTATGCGGGAAATTACTTCCAGAATCAGAAACGAATAAAGCAAAACAATGATGTGCCCATCCTTACGGATGGGCCATTCATTACATATTGTGTGATACCGATATCAAAGCCATTAACATGGCGATATTATTTTATTAACATAGCGATATTTTTCAAGCGAAATATTCATTTGTTTAACGGAGTCAAAGAGGTGGGAAGTCCGGAATTGGAAGAATCGGTATTGAGTAAGGATCTCATCCTTTCGATTTCTTTGTCTTTGCGGGCAATGATCTCTTCAAGATCTTCGATATGCCTGTCCTTGTCTTCTACAAGATCTTCCAGCCTTGATACATTATTGTCTGATGAAAACAAATGCGATTTTAGATCGCTGTTTTCCGATTTTAAAAGCTGACACTTTTCCTTAAGCTTTTCGATCTGCCTGTTTGACCTATCGATCAGCCTTTGTTTTTCCGTCAGCTTTCTTTCGTATTCTTTTGTGAATCTGATATAGATGTCGCCAGTCTCAAAACCCTCCACCTTTTTTCTTAAGGAGACAAGCTCATTGTGAATCCTGTAATTTGTGTACATTGACATCATCCTGATATATCAGCTTCGGTCTGATTTCCTTATTCATGTAGGCAGCCTTGAGATACGGGATCTGATCTTCATCGACTGCGCCGATATAGGCTTTGACTGTTTGCACTACCTTTCCTTTGATTTTTTTGTTCTCCACTATGCTTGCATAATAGTGTTTATTACCGTTTTTGAAGGTTTTCTCAATGACTTTTACAAACATTATTTACACCACCATTCTATCAAATTAAAACGATTATTACAAAACATATTGTACTATTATTATAACTACCTTTTAGCTGATTTCAAACCTAAAGAAGCTTTAAGAACAGTAAGAAAAGACATATCAGATTCAATACCGATATGTCTTATAGAGTAAAACACAGTATTTCAAGTGTCAGATCAGTGTTTAAAACGGTTCTGATCATTCAAATCAGCTGTGAATAGTAACCCTTCAGTTGAATCTTATCATATGTGGCATATTTTTTTCATATCCCGAAACTTAAGATTTAGGCATAAGAGGTATTTTTATGGAAGATGGAAAAATTTATATTACGATTGATCATATCGAAGATTTTGGTGGTTATGATCAGATCTTTGTGGGTGATACGCTGATCCTTAAAAAGGATCGCGAAAACAGATATGATGACGAGGCTGTTGCGGTCTTTGGAAGCGACATGTTCAAACTGGGCTATGTGGCCAATTCGGTAGATACCGTGGCTAGAGGCACCTATTCAGCCGGCCGGCTCTACGAACATATCGGCGATAAAAGTGAATGTACGATCATGTTCAAGCTGCAGGAGCAGGCGATAGCCTATGTGGATATAAGCGATCAATAAGCATATAATAAAACTGTATATTTCTAAGCAGATAATTGAGAAAGGAGTGGTTTTATGAAACCATTTGTCTATGTACTGATCGCTGTCGGTTTTATTCTGCAGGGCTTGTTCATCAAAGTCGAACATGAAGAAAAATATCTTCTGGCTGATATATTAAAAGGATCAGCATCACTGATGTTTGTGATCATCGGGGCTATTGCCTATCTTGGTGGCTACAGCGAATATAACAAACTGTTCTTCTTCGGACTTATCTTCGGTATGATCGGAGATATCCTTCTGAATCTGCGCTATGTCTTCCCCAAACAGGGGCAGAAGATCTTTCTGACCGGTATCCTGTTTTTCCTGATCGGGCATATCCTTTATTTGCTGGCACTGCTGCCTCAGGCTAGGCACGTCTGGGTCTGGCCATGTGCTTTACTTGGGGCTTTGGCTGCTGCTTGTCTTTTGGCCTATATCTTTAAAACGATGGAAGTCAAGAAGGCTTTCAAGATCTTCGGTATCTTCTATCTGGGAGCGGTCTTTATCATGACGGCGATCGCCATTGGTATCGCGGTCTTTACGCCGTCGAAAAGAGCGATCATCTATGCGATCGGGGCTGTTCTGTTTACGGCTTCGGATGTCGTTTTGATCTTCAACACCTTCTCAGGAGTCACGAAGTTCTCCTTGCGGATAACCAATCTGACTTTATATTACATTGGCCAGATCCTGATCGCCTGTTCGCTGTTCTTTTAGTTGTCGCTTTACATAAGCAGGAGAAATAAACGCGACATATTTCACTTTTCTGTTTCGGAATCAGGATGAGAATGTATGCCGAAGTTTACTTCCTTGCCTTGCATTGATACGAATAATTGTGTAACCTGATTGACAAATTCCTTGATTTATGGAAAAATTTAGACGATAAGAACGTTACCATATTAGGGCGTTATCTTATAAAACGGTTTGTACAGGTGATATTCTACGGAAGCGCTACTGATACATATGTTTATGTATTTGGTGAGCTTCCGTTTTTTGTTGAGGTAGTGTCAAAACTTTATGAAAACCAGGGGTCAGAATCAGCCCTGGATCCTATGCTTCAGACACGGGATAAGATAATCGTGCTTTCCGGCAGGAAATCCATGACCTGTATCTTGCGTGAATGAATAAATGATGTTCTTT
>JAFRJA010000085.1 GCA_017432545.1 Erysipelotrichaceae bacterium | reverse complement strand
TGATTCCAGAGGATATCCTTTAATCTTGGCTTATAAGGATCATAAAAAGTGGCTTCAGAATGATCATAATAGATCTTCTTGAATTCATCGGCATTATTATGAAGACTCTGGTCAATCATCTGTAATCATTATAAAAGAAAAACACAGGGCATACTGAATCCCTGTGTCATAAGCAGAAAAGTGATAAGTTCAGTTAACGTGAGCGGATGCGAACTTTTTTATTACAGAACTTTTTCGCTTCCGTCGGCTTTGATCACAACAAACTGACAGTTGAGACCGAACTTCGCGATCAGCGCGGCAATGACAGCCAATGGGGCTGCACCGGACAGTAATGCGACACCGCCGAGTACGGCACCGGTGTTGACACTTACCGATACAAGCTGCTTGCCTGTGCTGTCTCTGACGGCGATGCGGTTAACATTACCTTCAGCGATCATTTCCTTGATCTTGGTCAAAATAGAATCTGTGGTTCTTTCGCCTTCCTCGACGAATTCTTCGAAACGTGTGCCGAAATTCTGGCCTTTTTCTTTTTCGACCTGGATGATCGCATCGAGCACGTTTCCGTCAGTGTCTAATAAGGCTTCCTTAGCTTCTTCGTAAGTACAGCCGGTTCTTGAGATGACCTGATCGACTTCATTGATTGAAAAATTCATTTTTTATTTTCCTCCTTTAGCACTCAATATTTTTGACTGCTAAATTTATATTAGATTATTTAGTATTTCCCGTCAATATTTCTTATAAAATAATCATATAAATATTCAAAGGCCACGATGGTAAGAAAAATCAGAATAAAACCTAAAGATAAGAGAAAACACATCGTCTTTTTCGATATCGACGGAACTTTGGCTACCGGTAAGATCGTTCCGAAAAGCACCAAAGAAGCTTTAAAGATCTTAAGAAGTAAAGGGGATCTGGTCTTTATCTGCACGGGAAGAAACATCAATTATGTCCGAAACAATTTCTCTGAATTCGCCGATGGTTTCATAACCAATAACGGCAGACTGGCCTATTTCAATGATGAAGTTATCTTTGATGCACCGATCGAAAAGGAAACGATGAAAGCCATCATCGATAAACTCAATAAGACAAAAGCCGGTTACGTCTTCCATACGAAGAGCCACGGTTATTATAATGGACCGGACGATCTGTTTTATCTGCTTAGAGAAAACAATGATCAGGGTTATCTGTTAAAAGGCTTTGACGAGAAAGACGATGTCTTCTATAACTTTGATATCTGTTTCCATAATTTTGATCACTGTGAAGAAATAAAGAAAGAACTGGAAGAGATGTGTATCTTCAATCCACATGGCGCACATTTAAGTGCGGATGTGTCGATCAAGGGGACTGATAAAGGTGATGCTTTAAAAGCGGTGGCAGATAAGCTGAAGGTCGATATATCCGATACCTATGCGTTTGGTGATGGGATGAATGATATCACGATGATGAAAGCAGCAGGCCATGGGATCGCCATGGGTAATGGCCAGGATCTGTGCAAGCAGGCTGCCGAATACATCACGAGTGATATCGATGATGATGGTGTCTGCAACGGGTTGAAACATTACTGGCTGATATAAAAAAAGGAAAGTTCTTCGCTTTCCTTTTAAAATGATGTTTTATTTTTTACTTTTGTTGAGTTTCTTCAGTTCTTTTTCGATCGATCTCAACAATAAGACTTCTTCACTTGGCTCCGGTTCCGGTGCCGGTGCTTCTGCTTCCTCTTTAGCGATCAGGCTCGTCATCTTGTTTACACCCTTCATCATCAGGAATAAGACAAAGGCCAGGATCAGGAAGTTGATGATCGCCGAAATGAAGGCGCCCCAGTTGATCACCTGTCCGGTATTGCCTATCGGTGTAACCAGACCGACTTCTGTGCCGCCTAAGCAGGCGATGATCGGATTGAGGATATTGTCAGTCAATGACGCAACGATAGCGGAGAAAGCGCCACCGATGATAACGCCGACAGCCATATCCATGACATTGCCTTTAAGTGCGAAATCTTTAAATTCTTTTAAGAAATTCTTCATATATTGTCACCCCTCTTAATTTTATTATAAACCCCTGTGTTATAATTTTTTTTGCGATTTATGAACAAGTTAAAACAGATACTGATGATAGAACTCGGCAGTTTCCTCTTCGCCTTATCGATAGGCCTTTTTATTCTGCCGGGTAAAGTTCTGACCGGCGGAGTAGCCGGTATCGTATCTTTATTAAGTGCCTATATAGACTTTGATGCGGACATCATGGTCATAATACTGAATACCTTATTATTCATTATTGGAAGCATCCTTTTAGGTAAAGAATTCTTCTTTAATACTTTATTGTATTCGATATCTTATCCGTTAATGCTGCTGTTTGTGACCAGAAGGATGGCCTCCGTGGAGATCGAACCGATCTTAGCTTCCTTATATGGTGGCTTTATCGGCGGTGTGGCAATTGGGATCATGTTCAGAAATGGCGGATCTTCCGGTGGTGTCGATGTCATAGCTTTAAGTCTGGAGAAGTATTTCCACATCAAGGTCAATCATACGATCATGGCTGTAGACGCCTTGACGGTACTGGCTGGTTTATATACTTACGGTTTGAATGCCGTACTGATCGGTCTGTTATCCGTATTCATGATGTCTCTGGCGATCGAAAGGACCCTCAATTTCTATCAGGGCGGCATCACGGCAAAGAAGTTTGAGATCATTTCCGATAAATATAAAGAGATATCAGATGACATAAACAATTCGGTAATCGATCGTGGAACATCTCTGATCGATATCGAGGGCGGCTATACCGGAAGCAGAAGGAAGATGCTGATGGTGGTAGCGTCTGAAGATCAGGTTAAAGCCATAAACGAGATCATCAATAAGTATGATCCCAAGGCTTTTGTCATTATTTCCGACACCAATGAAGTAAATGGTGAAGGATTCACATATATGGCAAGATTGTAATTGATAGATTTATTTTCAATTGGTATAATATTTATACCATGAACCTGCAGAAGCTGATCGATTACGCTGCTTCAAAATATCACATATATGAAGAATATCGCTGGAAGGACTTTCCCGATTTTTCTTTATTGGCCGATAAGAAGAGTGATAAGTGGCTGGCCTTACTGATGAGGATCATCAAAGACGGCGAAAGATATGAATATTGTGATATGCGTTGTGGAAGTGAAGTACTCAGAAATAACAGACATCCTTATCTTACTCATGCCTATCGCATGAAAGGCGATAACTGGGTCGGTATCCGCATCAGTGATGAATGTGATGATGGGCTGATCCTGTCTTTATTTGATAAGGCCGTTAATAATACTAAACCGTATACCTATACGGTCATTATTGATAATTTCGATAAGCTGAAAAAAGAACTGAATAGTGAAAAACCTCTGAACTATAATTCCGGTGTCTATATCTATGATGACAAGATCCCGGAAAAGATCAGTAAGATGCGTCAGATGTATAAGTATGGTAATGGCTTCTATGAAGAAAAAGCCTATAACTTTGTGAACCAGGGCAAGTTCATGGAAGACTATGAAGATGATGAATTCTGGGATGGTGAATTAAAGAAGTATTTCCCTTCCTATCACGATCTCAGTGTCAGACAGCTAAGAGGTTATTTTGCCTGGCGGACAGCTTATCGCAAGGGCGACCATCGAAACACCAATCTGACTTTTGCCTATATCTATATCTATGAACTTTTGAATGGGATCGGTACCAGTTCATTGGAAGATCGTCTTCATAAGATAGAAGAGTTTCAAAGAGTCTATAAGAACGACAGCCTGATCAATGAATATACCGATAAGAATATCAGACGCTGGTGTTTTGAACTGGCACTGATAAACAATATGCCTAAAGATATCGTCACGGAATATCTTGATCCGGATTTCATGAAAAAAGATCACAGCCTGAGTGTTCTGAAGTATCCTGATTGTTATGCGGATGAAGAGATCTTTGAAGCCTTGAAAGTTTTTTCTGCCCATAAACTCGACAGTTCGCCTTTACTTAAAAAGAAACCAAATGAGGCGATAAGACTATATGCAGATCTGTGGAAAAGAGTAAATGTAAAAAGTGAAGGCGTGAAGGAGAATTTCTTTGATAAGTGTTTCGGTCAGTTTCAGACTTATCGCTTTTATCCTTTAGGCAATGCGATCTATTATCATCAGGATGATAAAGAAGGTTTCGTATATGAACTTTCAGATAATGTCGGCTATTCATGTATGGATAAGAAATGGTACCGGAACGGTTATAATGAGCAGCTGTTTGATCGCAAGAAGTTTGATGAACTGACCCATGAGACTGACCGGTATCCGCGCATCTATTACAAGCTTGGCCATCCTTTGAAAGAAAAAAGAGATGAAAAATGGGTGGATGCTTTCTTGAAAGAAGTAATAAGTGAATATGAAGAAAGTCTTAAGCCGAAGATCGAGATCGATCTGTCTTCTTTAGATAAGATCAGACAGGACGCATCAAAGACCAGAGATTCGCTTCTTACGGAAGAAGAACTTGAAGAAGAGATAGTTCAGATAGAAGAAGTAAAGAAGGAAGAAAAACAGAATGATATCCATATTGAAATACTGAAAGATCTTCTTGCAGGAAAAGATGTGGATAAGAAACTGAGAGATAATCATCTGATGGCGGAGATCATTGCCGATCAGATCAATGAGAGCTTTTATGAACAGATAGGGGACATGGTCGTGGAATGTGAAAATGACAGACTGAAGATCGTGGAAGATTATCGTGATGATATAGAAAAGCTTCTGGAGGAGTTATGAGTGAGATAAATAAGAAAGTACCCAAAAGGATAGCGCAGACGATCATCAACTCATTAAAAGGTGGGGTCGTACCGCGTATCGGTTTGCCTTATATAACAGTGGGAAGAAAAAATGAGATCGCTGCTCTTTTACATGATGTAGAGATCATAGCGGATGGTGGTGCCTCATTCCGTTTTATTGTCGGGCGTTATGGCTCCGGTAAGAGTTTTCTGATCCAAACGATCAGAAACTATGTAATGGATAAGGGTTTCATCGTAGCTGATGCGGATCTTTCGCCGGAAAGAAGGCTGCAGGGCAATAAAGGTCAGGGTCTGGCAACATACAGAGAACTCATCGGCAATCTTTCGACCAAGACCAAACCGGAAGGTGGTGCTCTTTCTTTGATCCTTGATCGCTGGATCTCGGCGGTACAGAGTGAAGTCAAGGAAGAAAACAGCGAACTGAGCGGTGAGGAGTTCATAAAAGCCGTGGATAAGAAGATCTATGGTGTAACTTCGGAAATTTCGGAAATGGTCCATGGTTTTGAATTCGCCAAATTATTATCGACTTATTATCACGCTTATCTTGAAGGTGATGATGAGACCAAGGCTAAGGTCGTGCGCTGGTTCAGGGGTGAATACAATCTCAAATCCGAAGCCAGGCAGGAACTTGGAGTAAATATCATCATTTCCGATGATGACTGGTATGACTACCTCAAACTGTTTGCGGTCTTTTTCCGCCTGGCGGGTTATGCGGGGCTGATGATCATGATCGATGAACTGGTCAATATATACAAGATCCCTAATTCCATTTCAAGGCAATACAACTATGAAAAGATGCTGACGATGTATAACGACACCTTGCAGGGTAAGGCCAGATATCTCGGTATCATCATGGGTGCCACCCCACAGGCGATCGAAGATAAAAGAAGAGGCGTCTTCAGCTACGAAGCTCTTTCTTCAAGACTCTCCGAAGGACGTTTCTCCAGGGAGGGAAGCAGAGATCTTCTGGCCCCGATCATTCGCCTTGAACCGTTAAAGGCGGAAGAGATGATGGTGCTTTGTGAAAAGCTTGCGGATATGCACGCGGACTTATACGGTTACCAAAGAAGTATCACGACTGATGATCTGAGTACGTTCATCAAGATCGAATATGGTCGTATCGGAGCGGATAAGAATATCACTCCGCGTGAAGTGATCAGAGATTTCATCGAACTGCTCGATCTGACTTATCAGGATCCGAGTATATCTGTTTCAGCACTGATGAACTCTGATGAATTCGCTTATGCCAGATCAGATGCTTTATCTGATGAAGCGAGTGATGAATATGTGGAGTTCACACTTTAGGAGTAAGTATGGAAGTATTTGACAGATATGCGCCATTTATTCAGGATTACATTTACCGCAGCGGTTGGACTTCATTAAGAGCGGTCCAGGAAGCCGCCGGTAAAGCGATCTTTGACAGCGATGATAATGTGCTGATCTCCGCTTCAACAGCGTCAGGTAAAACGGAAGCAGCCTTTTTTCCGATCTTAAGTATTCTGGAAGATGATCCCAGCAGTTCAGTAGGAGTTTTATATATTGCGCCTTTAAAGGCATTGATCAATGACCAGTTTGAAAGACTGGATGAACTCTGTCTTGAGGCTGGTATCAGAGTGACCAAGTGGCATGGCGAAGCGTCCATGTCTAAGAAAAGTAAATTATTGAAGAAACCGGAAGGTATCTTACAGATCACTCCGGAGTCCTTAGAATCCTTACTGATCAATAAACATGGTGAGATACCATCACTATTCTGTGATCTGCGTTTTATCGTGATCGATGAGATCCATTCATTACTCAGAGCGGATCGCGGTCTTCAGACTTTCTGCCAGATCGAAAGGCTGTGTCGGATCGCAGAGTGTGATCCAAGAAGAATAGGCCTTTCTGCAACGATCGGCGACCCTGAGGCGGCTGGGGAATTCCTTTCTTCCGGCAGCACCAGGAAAACGATCATTCCGCAGTTTGACAAAGGAAAAGAAGTATGGCGTCTGTCGATGGAACACTTCTTCAAAACGGAACCACAGGCTGATGAAGGAAAGACGATCTTTGCGGAGCTGTCAGATCTGGAAGAAAAAAACGATGAAGCGCCGGAAGGAGCTGATCCCGGTTTAGCTTATATCTTTGAACATTCCAAAGGAAAAAAATGTCTGATCTTCACCAATTCAAGAGAAGAATGTGAAGCGGTCTGTCAGTATCTGAGACAGTATTGCGAAGCCAATCATGAGCCGGATCGTTTTCTGATCCATCATGGAAATCTTTCAGCTTCCTACAGGGAAAGTGCGGAAGAGGATATGAAGGATGATGATTCTCTGAAGAGTATCTGTGCGACCGCAACGCTGGAACTGGGTATCGATATCGGCAGACTCGAAAGAGCTTTCCAGGTCGATGCGCCATATACCGTTTCCGGTTTTTTACAGCGTTTAGGCAGGACCGGGAGAAGAGGTGATCCCAGCGAGATGTGGTTTGTGATGCGAGAAGATCATCCGGAACCCAGAGCGATGTTGCCGGAACTTATACCATGGTATCTGATCCAGGGAATCGCTTTGGTGCAGTTATATATTGAAGAGCGTTTTGTGGAACCACCAAGAACAGAAAGATTGCCATTCTCGCTTTTATATCATCAGACGATGGCGACTTTAGCTTCGCATGGCGAGATGTCACCGGCCGAACTGGCTTCTCGAGTCTTGAGCCTTTCGGCTTTCAAGAATATTACTCAGGATGATTATAAAGTGTTATTGCGTCATCTTATCGCAACCGATCAGATCAATGAGACAGAGAATCATGGTCTGATCATCGGCATCAAGGGTGAAAGAGTTACAAACAACTACAAATTCTTTGCGGTCTTCCGCGAGAATATCGAATACAAGGTCCATAACGGTTCCAATGAACTGGGAACGATCGTTAAACCGCCACCTGTTGGAGATAAGATCGCGATCGCGGGCCGCGTATGGGTGGTTGAAGATGTCGACCATCAGCGAAGGGAAGTTTTCTGCTCCTTAGTCAAAGGCAATATCCCGGCATACTTTGGTGATGTGGCCGGTGACATCCACACGAAGATCCTGGAAAGGATGTATAAGGTCCTTGAAGAAGACAAGTTCTATCCTTATCTGATGAAACATGGTCAATGTCGTCTTGATGAAGCCCGCAAGAGTTTTAAGATGGGTGGCATGAATAAGCCTTTGGTAAGTCTGGGTGAAAAAATGTGGGCCTTATTCCCCTGGCTTGGTTCTTATGCGTTTTTAGCGCTTGAAAGATTTCTCAAGATCCGTTGCAAGGATCGCTTAGGTCTTAAAGGTTTTGATTCCTTAAGGCCTTACTACATGCAGTTTACGATGAAGGTATCTGAAAAGGAATTCTATGAGATCGTCATTGAAGAAGCACAGAAGGATTTCGATCCATTGGAACTGGTCTATGAGAATGAGATACCGGTCTTTGAGAAATATGATGAGTATGTACCACCGGAACTGATCCGCAAAGGTTTTGCCTATGGGGTACTGGATGTAAAGGAAATGAAGAACAGAGTACTGAGCTGGAAGGGAAATGTAAGCGATGAGTAATAAAGAATTGATCCTAAGTGAAGAAGTTCCTTCCAATCAGACAGGAAGACTTCTGGAGATGCTGGAAGGGCGATGGAAAGCGCAGATCCTTTATGAACTGTGTAATTATGATTCGGTCCGTTTTTCAACTTTGAAAAAGAAACTGCCCGGTATCACCAATACGATGCTGTCAAAAAGTTTAAGAGAACTGGAAAAGGATGGACTGGTATTGCGTAAGACCTATAACGAAATTCCTTTACATGTCGAATATTCTTTTACGCCGATGGGCAAGGATCTCTTGCCGATATTCAATGAGATAACCAACTGGGGCAACAAGTATGAACAGAGGTAAATATATGTTAGGAGAATTAATCGTAATAGCCTGCGGAGCAGCTTTTCTGGGTTTACCGACCCTGATCTATCTGCGCAAGAAGAAAGAACTTCTTAATTATGGCATACTGACCAGAGGTAATATCAGTAAGATCGAAGCTGTTTCCGAAAACGAAGAAGACAATGATCGCTATTACTACTATGTTTCCTATTGTGATCATAAGGGAAACAGACATGAAAGCAAGCTTCTGCGTCATGATAGGAACTGTGCATATAAACAAGGTGATGAAATAATGATCAGATACAAAGCAGATGATCCTAAGTTTGTCGTTGAAGACAAGAGGTGAGATATGCATATCCTGTTGCTGATAATCTATCTGGCTTTTATATCATTAGGACTTCCTGATTCGCTTTTAGGCAGCGCCTGGCCGACTATCTATCCGCAGATCAATGTACCTATCTCTTATTCAGGTATCATCTTCGTGATCATATCTTTTGGGACGATCACCTCTTCTTTGAATTCTGATCGCATAACCAAGAGATTTTCGACTGGGGTTGTGACGGCTGTTTCGACAGCCATGACCGCAACGGCCTTGTTTGGTTTTGCGACTTCTATTCATTTCTGGCAACTCTGTCTCTGGGCCATACCATATGGTTTAGGTGCCGGTTCCATCGATGCAGCTTTGAACAACTATGTCGCTTTACACTACGCCTCAAGACATATGAGCTGGTTGCATTGCATGTGGGGCGTTGGCGCATCACTTGGTCCTTACATCATGTCGGTCTTTATCACCAATGGAAACAACTGGCATAGAGGCTATTTTACGATCGGTCTTATCCAGGCGATACTGACTTTTGTTTTGTTTATGTCCCTGCCTTTATGGAAAAAAGGTGATGAAACAAATGAAGAAGAAAGAAGGACGATGTCCCTGAAGGAGATCGTTTCCTTAATGGGTGTCAAAGAGATCATGTTGTGTTTTTTCTGTTACTGTGGTTTGGAACAGACCTGTGGTCTCTGGGCGGCGTCATGGTTAGTTAAGGCCAAGGGCATATTGGAAGCAAGAGCAGCCGCTTTCGCATCATTATATTTCTTAGGGATCACCATAGGTCGCTTTATTTCCGGTTTTATTACCTACAAACTCAATGACAAAAACATGATCCGTCTGGGTTACAGTCTGATCATCGTCGGGATCGTATGCCTGTTGCAGCCGTATTCGGAAAATCTGAATCTGTATGGTTTACTGATCATCGGTTTAGGATCGGCACCGATCTATCCATCTCTGATACACTCCACTCCTGAACTGTTTGGACCGACGCGTTCCCAATCTATCATCGGTGCGCAGATGGCATCCGCCTATGTAGGTAATATCCTGATCCCGCCATTATTCGGCTTTTTGGCAGACAGGCTGGGAATAAATCTGTTCCCTTATTATCTGATCCTTCTGTTACTGGGAATGATCGTTACGCATGAAAAACTCAGAAGTGACACTAAGGGATTAAAACCATAAATCGCTGATGATATAATTAATTTATCGAAGGAGAATAAATAATATGTTAAGAACTAAGGCGGTAAAATTAAGCGTTATCCCTGCAATGGCTTATCGTGTAAAATCACCTAAAGGCGTCAATATCACGATCCAGAGGTCAGACAAGAAACAACCCGGCATCGCAACGATTTCCCGGACTTCAGGAGAAGCGATCCCGCTTAAGAATACTGATCTGAAGGCCTATCCGGTTGAAGCTTTCAATGAAGCAATCGCTCTGACTAATCGTTTACCTTACAAGAATGAAAAGGGTGTCAAGGTAAGCAAGGAAATGGTCAAGGAGAAGAAAGAGAAGAAGGTTGAAGAAGTTGAAGTCGATCCGAAGGATTATCAGAAGATCGTTGACAAGTATTCAGACAAGAACGGCAAGTTCTCTTATGAACTCATGAACAAGGACTTCATCAGCTTCGCCAAGAGAAGTTCCGTGGTCAAAGATATGATCGCTGAAGGTGCTTCTACAGCCAAGATCAGAAATTATATCGTGGCTAACAAATTCAGAAACCTTACCGGTAATGATAATCTGTCTGACAAGCAGATCAAGAAGATCGTCGAAATGCTGGATGAACTCAGTGAGAAGGGTGTCTACAAGGATCTGGATGCTGAGATCAGAAGGATGCAGAAGGCAAACAAGAGAAAATAACTATTTATATTGATACAAGAATGATAAAGCCTCGCTATTGCGAGACTTTATTTTACATCCTTCTGATAATTTCTTTGATCAGTTTCTTGAAGTCTTCACCGACTTTTTCGACCGTTTCGTTAACTTCTTCTACAGTCAGCTCATTGCCACTGATACCGGCAGCCATATTGGTGATGCAGGAGATGCCGATAGTTCTCAGTCCGCAATGTCTGGCAGTGATGATCTCCGGTACAAAGGACATGCCCACGGCATCAGCGCCGATTGTTTGGGCAAATCTGATCTCACCTGGTGTTTCAAAACTTGGACCCCTGAAGCCCATATAGACACCGCTTTTCACATCGATCCCGAGATCTTCGGCAGCTTTCTTGCCTAATTGCGTATATTCGCGATCGATCGCCAGCGTCATATCGGGGAAACGCGGTCCGAATTCATCAATGTTTGGTCCACGTAAAGGATTATCGCCCATGAAGTTTATGAAGTCTTCGATAAACATGATCGTCCCCGGATGATATGTTGTATTGCATCCTCCGGCAGCATTGGTCATTATCTCCGCCTTGACGCCCAGCAGTTTCATTACTCTTACAGGCCTGACGACTGTCTTCATGTCGTGACCTTCATAGAAGTGGGAACGTCCCTGCATACAGAGGACTTTCTTGTCAAAAAGTCTGCCGCAGATCAGTTTACCTTTGTGTGAGTGAACAGTCGGGGTCGGAAAGTGCGGGATGTCACTGTAGTCGATTATGACCGGATCTTCAATCTCGTCGCCAACTTCACCCAGACCTGTCCCTAAGATCAACCCTATGGCGTCTGAGCAATCACATCTTTCTGCTATATAGTCGGCAGCTTCTTTACATTTTAGATATTCATCATTCATATTTCAATTGTACAGTCATAAAAAAAATTTGTCAGATTTTCAAAAGAATCAGTGTTATGGTCACGAAAATAAAAAGTGCAGATATCGGTCCTGTTGGATCGTTATCTGCACCTTTAATTATACAGATTCTTTAATCGATTAAGCTAAGAGCTTGTTTACGAGATCCTGTACTGTTTTGTAGTCATAGCCGGCAGCAGTGAGCTTGTCAACTCTTTCCTGACCATTGCCCCATTTACCCTGAATGACTTCCTTAGCCAGTTTTTCAACGTTTTCAGCTCTGGCAGCAGCTTTAGCAGCTTCTCTTTCAGCAGCAGCTTTAGCAGCCTCAGTTCTTGCTTTGGCATCAGCAGCAGCCTGTTCAGCTTTCTTCTTAGCTTCTTCAGCAGCAGCTTTAGCAGCAACTTTGATCTTGTCAGCAGCTTCTTTCACAGCTTCATAATTGTTGACACCTGCTTCTTTGAGTTTCTGTTTGATTTCGGCTTCAGTAGCACCCCATTTGCCGTTTGCTACTTCTCTGGCTAATGTCGCAACATCTTTCTTAGCAGTTTCAACTTTTAATTCAGCCTTGGCTTTTGCTTCTTCAGCTTTCTGTTTGAATCCATCAAATAATCCCATTATATTATTTCCTCCTTTTTAGGTTCCTTCGTTGAAGGTTTTCTTTAAAATAATTATAATACGTAAATCTGTTCAAATAAAAATCATTATTCACAAATTTTTCACAATTATGTTTTGCTAACATTTTGGCTGTCTTTTGATCAGGATAAAGATGGTTAAGGACGACCGATTGTTGCCACGATAGCTTAATTGTCGTATATAGATATGTAGAAAGAAGGAGATTTTTTGATGACTGATAACAAAAACAAAATATTAGATGATAAAATGCTGAAACTGGTCAGCGGCGGTTCTTTACCGAAAGGCTGGCAGAAAATTGCCGATATGATGGCTCCGGGTCTGCTTAAACAGTATGGGGATGTCACCTGGGAAGAAGCGTTAGAAATATTAGGACAACATGTTACAGATCCTGATGATTTTGAAGCGATCAAAGAGTATATGAAAAAATACTTCCCGGATCAGTTCCCGCAGGGATAATCTGTTTATTTCATTTCAGCCAATCTACAATCGTGTGGTTGACAAATGCTCAATAAGCATATCCGTATTCCTGACATACAATCTTTGGCAGTTTAATAAGAAGAAACTATTAAAATCGCCAGTATTTATCGACATTTCTTTTGTTTTCTGTTTTG
>JAFRJA010000084.1 GCA_017432545.1 Erysipelotrichaceae bacterium | reverse complement strand
TTTAATTACATGAAAAACGAAATAATCAGATGTGAATGTATGGATATGTCAGTTGAAGGAATGGGGATCGCCAGAGCGGATGAACTGGTCGTTTTTGTAAAGGGATTGATTAAAGGGGAGATCGCTGATGTCAGGATAATCGCCGAAAAGAAGAACTACGCGATCGCCATAATCGATAAGCTGATCAAATCATCTCCACATCGAAGAGAGCCTGACTGCAAGATCGCCTATAAATGCGGCGGCTGTGATTACCGACATATCGATTATGACTATCAGCTGCAGCTTAAAAAAGAAGTGTTGGAGAACACCTTCAAGAATTATACTGTTACGGATGTCTTGAAAGCTGATGACCCTTTTTACTACCGCAACAAAGTTCAGATCCCGATAAAGAATCATAAGATGGGCTTCTATCGAAAATATTCCAATGATATCGTTGAATTTGATGACTGTTATCTTGAATCAAAAACAGCTAATCTTATCTTCAAAGAATTAAAAGACTATCTGCTTACTCATAACTTAGACAAAAATATCCGCCACATCCTGATCAAACATGCGATGGGTACTGACGAAGTAATGGTGGCTCTCATCGTCAACAGTTTTGAAGATGATTATTCAAAACTTGTCAGCTATATTACAAAAAAGTTCGAACAGATCAAATCTTTCTTTCTTAATCTCAACAACAGAAAGACCAATGTCATTTTAGGAGATGAAGAAAAGATCCTTTATGGAAAAGATCATATCATTGATGAATTTGATGGTATAAAGGTAAAGATCTCGCTCAAATCTTTCTATCAGGTCAACCGTAATCAGATGTTGAAGCTGTATGGACTGATCAAAGAATTATCGGAAGTTAAGAACACAGATGGAGTATTGGACCTGTATTGTGGCATAGGTACGATCTCGTTATACATGGCACGTTTTGCCAAGAAAGTTTATGGGGTTGAAATAGTCAAGGAAGCCGTTGAAAACGCAAAGGATAATGCGAAACTGAATAATATCGATAATGCGGAATTTGTATTGGCTGATGCCTCCAAAGATATGGATCAGTATCTGATCAATAAAGATCTGGTCATCGTCGATCCACCGCGTAAAGGAATATCCAGAGAGCTAATATCCTCATTGATTAAGAATAACGTTCCAAAGATGATTTATGTATCTTGTAACCCTGCAACCTTAGCCCGAGATCTTGAATTGTTGAAGGAATACTATGATATCTCTGATATACATCCGGTCGATATGTTTCCTTTCACCGTTCATACGGAATGTGTCGTGGCTTTAAACAGAAAATAAAAATACGTTTGAAACGTATTTTTTCGTAATCAGATCATTATCCACATTCGATCTTCCGAACTTATTATGAAACTGTTTTTGAAGAAAAAATCAGGTGCGTAGGTATCACAGCACAGATAATCGGCATTGAAATACTCTTTTGCGTCTGTTTTGATCGCCTCCAGAAGCATTGTTCCAAAACCCTCTGATCTTCTTTCGGGAATGACATAGGCCCCGGATATTTGAACAGTCTTTCCATGCGGTGAATCTTTATGAAAAAAGACATTGAGATATGAAGCCGTCATGACAGCGATCAATTTATCATCATCATATACACCATAAGTCTGGACACACATTTTAATCGGATCTTCACCTTTACAATATTCTTTCAACATCTTTTCATTTAGTTTAAAAGGAAAATCATCCTGCTGGGATAATTTGATCAGATCGGGAATATTTTCTTTTGTCAGACGTATAGATTTGATCATGTTTATGATTATAGCATCCCGAAGACTGCGTCCTCAACCTAACAGATCCTTTTGATCAGGGTCTGTTTTTATATAAAAGTAAGTCTTTCCCGTGCAGTTCCATTAAAATGGATTTGTAAAATTACGTGCTCTAAGTCACAATGATCGGAACCTTATGTTCCAGAATTTGACGCACATAGAAAAGGCTTACAATGAAGATTTTAGAACTTAAGAAGGACAAAATCAACGGTACTTTATCATTCTATGACAGGATCATCATCAACGGTTATCTGCTCTGCCTACAAAGTCCCAGACAGTTTCTGTTCTATCTGATCCAGAACAATGTAAAGCTTAAGGATTTCTCTGAGTTCTCACTCAGAATGAGCAAGGAGCTGTGTGATCATATCGAACGCTATATATCCGATAACGGTGCAGATCTTCAATATATCAACAACCTGAAGACAGATAAGGGTGCTTTGGCCAAAGAAGAGTTTGAAAAGCATCCCGATATCAAAGGTCTTGTAGCCGCCTACTCATGTGTGGAACTGTGCAAGACAATGACAGTCACACCCAACAGAAAGAAGAAACAGCTGGAAACGGCTTCCCGGTTCACAAAGTGCAAGTGGTATTATCTTTACTTCGCTGATGAAGAGTTCGGCTGGATGTATCTTAAAATACAGACCTGGTTCCCCTATAATGTGCAGATCTACATCAACGGCAGGGAGTATCTTTCAAAACTGTTTGACAGACATGGCATCGGATATGCGATGTTCAATAATTCCTTCTCTTTTATTTCTGATTTTGAAAAGGCGCAGTCGATCGCTGATAAAGCCCTCAATCAGAAGATCTCCTCATCATTTGATGGCCTGATAAACAAAATCAATCCCCATATGGACAATATAAGCAAAACCATGAACCATACATATTACTGGTGCCTGGAAGCTTGCGAGTAGCGAGAGATATCACCTTCAAAGACAGGAAAGATCTTGAATCCTTCTATAAGAAACTGGTCGAGACCTCGTTTTATTCCTTCAGCTGTGAGGATATCTATTCCTTTTTCGGCCGAAACATCAAATATATGTATAAATACAAAGGCGATATCATCAAAGATCTCAGAAACAGGTATGAAGGATACCGAATAAAGTTCAAGATGGACGCCAATCAGCTCAAGATGTATGACAAGTATAATTCCTTAAGGATCGAAGTCACCATCAATAATCCCAGAGACTTCAAAGTGCTGAAGAGCGATGATGAAACCGGAGAAGTGAAGAAATGGGTCCCGATGGGCAAAAGCATCGCCAATCTCTATCGCTACGCCGAAGTATCAAAGTCGATCATCAGCCGCTTCTTAAATGCCTTACCTGAATTTGAACTTAATGATGTGCATCTTAATGATCTTCAAAGTATCTCAAAGACCGTTGAAGACAAAGGAAGAAGGTATTCTCCGTTCAATGTCTTCAATACTGATACGCTGAAACTGTTTAAAGTCATATCTTCGGGAAACTTTCTGCTTAACGGATTTACAAACAGAGATATCAGGAAGATCGTCTATGATTCTGATGATCCGAAGGTAATAAACAGGACAACCAGACTCTTAAGCAAGCTGAAGCACCACAAAATGATCAAGAAGGTATATAGGAAAAACAAGTATTACCTTACCGATCAGGGCAGAAGGATCTGTTCAAACCTTTTCTGTTATGTGAACTGTTATCTTTCCTAAGCTGATATCAATAATTCCAGAGTGTATATGTCCTGATGAACATCAGGATAGATAAATCATTTAAACAAAGATGATTCTTTTTAAGTTATATGAAAACAATAATCCTGTTTTATTTGTGGGAAGTTAGAAAGGAATAGCATCATTTCCATAATTCGCTTATAGCTACTTAACTCTTTTATATTGCCGGTATGTCTGTGAGAAAATATCATATATGAACAGCTGTATCTATTCTGAATACTGTGGGGGATGTCAATACCAGGGCATTGACTACAAGACTCAATTAAAACACAAACAAGATACTCTCAACGATCTGCTTTCTGATTTTGGCCAGGTTGAAGAGATTATCGGCATGGAAGATCCCGATAACTATCGAAACAAGGTTCAGTTTTCTTTTGGTTATGATGAATATCACAATATCCTTTGTGGTTATTATCTTCCTGACTCCCATCAATTGATCGATATAAAAGGATGCATCCTGGCAGATGAAGGGATAAACAAAATAATCTCTTCGCGACACCGGGGAATGATCACAGGCTTGGTGCAAACGAGGCTCCTCCTGCCATTATCTCCATCTTTTTAGGAGAACAGATTCAGGATGTCATAGACCAGTTAGTAGATACCGGAGAAGCCACCAGTTCATTAGAAGGAGAGGAATATGTCTCCGGTGTACATAGCCTTCCGGTATTTACTAAGGATGTGACAGACCGAAACAGAACCTCACCATTTGCCTTTACCGGAAATAAATTTGAGTTCCGTATGGTTGGGTCGACTCAGTCGATTTCCGATCCGAATACGATCCTGAATACCATTGTTGCAGAGGTACTGTCAGATATGGCTGATCATTTGGAAAAAGCCGAGGATTTCAGTATGGCAGTCCATGACTTAATCAAAAATACGATCGCCGATCATATCCGTGTGATCTTTAACGGAGACGGATATTCCGAAGACTGGATCAAAGAGGCCAAAAGAAGAGGGCTTCCTAATATCACAAGTATGGTGGATGCCATCAGTGTCCTTGAGTCGAGAAAATCCATCGACCTCTTTGAAAAACATGGAGTATTTACTGAAATCGAACTGCTGTCCCGTGCAGAAATCATGTATGAGCAGTATGCCAAAACCATTCATATCGAAGCTCTTACCATGATTGATATGGCAAAAAAACAGATTATACCTGCAGTGATACAATATCA
>JAFRJA010000083.1 GCA_017432545.1 Erysipelotrichaceae bacterium | reverse complement strand
TTTCCTGGACATCGCAATCTGTGTCAATATCACATACTCGGCTTTGGTAAGTCCGTCAACGGAAAATGAAACATCCGCTATTTTTTTATTATAAACTACTTTAGACTCACTATCAGCAGTTCTTTTGCGTATTTTCGTCAATTCATACAGTTCATTGTAGTAATTGTCTTTATCGTATTCATCTTTAAGCAACTCGATGAGTTCTGACATCGCAAAAGCCATCTTCTTACGATCTTCATAGTTATCGAGATTATAGAGTTTCTTATAGTACTTAAACGCAAAATCAATGAACGTAATCTGTTTTGTCTCTAAATCTCTTAAAGCGTTCTTGCCATATTCCTTGATGATCTCATCCGGATCAAGTTCCGTATTATTATCGATGACGTAAACACTAAGACCTTCCTTTAATAACAGCTGACCGATCTTGAAGTTAGCGGTCTGACCGGCTCGGTCTCCGTCATATGATAAGACGATCTTGTGTGATAAGGATTTAAGTAATTCGATCTGATTTCTGGTACAGGCTGTACCTAGAGTAGCTACGACGTTATCTTTATCTGCTCGGTGATAAGCTATGACGTCCATTACACCTTCGCAAACTATTACATAACCGGCTTTGCGTGAAGAGTCTTTTGCCCGGTGATAGTTATAGAGATTATCGCCTTTAGTGTAGATGATATTATCATTGGAGTTGATGTATTTGGAATCAGATACGCCTAAATAGTCCCTTGCCGTAAAGGCGATCGGATCACCATCCTTGTTGTGGATCGGAAAAAGGATCCGGTTATAGAAGACATCAGCCATTCCGCTCTGAAGCATACGGCAGACTCCGACCTTGATCATATCTTCATCTCTGAAATTGTGTTTATGAAGATATTCATAGATCCGGTTGCCTTCAGGATTCAGACCGACATCAAAGTATTTTATTACTTCTAAATCTAAACCACGATCCTCAAGATACTTCATCGCTGATTCACCGAGTTTTGAAGCACTTAAAAGATAGTGACAGTAAGCGATCATCGAACTTAACAGATCATAGTAGTTCTGATATTTTGAAACTTTTTTTGGTACTTCATCCAGTTCAACAGGTTTGCCTATTAAGGCTCCGACTTCCGCAACTGCCTGCGGGAATGGGATCTTCTTGAAGTTGGAGACGAAAGAAAAGACATTGCCGCCATTGTTGCAAACAAAGCACTTATAGATCTGTTTATCCTGAGATATAGATAACGAAGGATCATGATCATCATGAAAAGGACATAGAGCGGTATAGCTCTTGCCCTTTTTCGTTAATGGTATATAGTGGCCGATCACATCGACGATATCGGCACTGTTTCTAATGTCATTTATAACTTCGTCGTTAAGTCTCATTAAAATGTAAGCTTGTTTTCAATAAATTCCTTTAATTCAGAAATTTTGATTCTGGACTGTTCCATCGAATCACGCTCTCTGACGGTCACGCAGCCATCTTCCTCACTATCGAAATCATAAGTGATGCAGAATGGCGTACCAATGGCATCATTTCTTCTGTAACGCTTGCCGATCGAACCGCTCTCATCATATTCACAATGGAAGTACTTAGTCAGATCATTGAAGATCTTGGTTGCCGGTTCGGAAAGTTTCTTGGAAAGCGGACAGATGCAGGCCTTGATGGGTGCGATCGCCGGATGGAAATGCATGACGATCCTTTCGTCATTATCGCCCAGTTTTTCGACATCATAGGCATCGCAACAGATCATCAGGAATAATCTTTCCACACCGACTGATGGTTCTACACAATATGGAATATAGACTTCATTAGTTTCCGGATCACGGTATGTCAGTTCCTTGCCTGAATATTCGGAATGCTGTTTGAGGTCGTAATCTGTACGGTCCGCAATGCCCCAGACCTCACCCCAATCCGTGAATGGGAAGGCATATTCAATATCGGAAGTGCCTTTTGAATAGAAGGATAATTCTTCCGGATCATGAGCTCTGACACGCAGTTTGTCTTCATTGATACCTAATCTCTTGACAAAGCCATAGCAGTAATCGACCCAGTATTTGTACCATTCGAGATCGGTTCCCGGCTTGCAGAAGAATTCCAGTTCCATCTGTTCGAATTCTCTGATACGGAAGATGAAGTTACCCGGAGTAATTTCATTTCTGAATGATTTACCGATCTGGCCGATACCAAACGGTATCTTTTTACGTGAAGTTCTAGCTACATTATTAAAGTTAACAAAAATTCCCTGTGCCGTTTCCGGTCTTAAATAAACTACGGATTTGGCGTCTTCCAGTGTTCCGATATAGGTTTTGAACATCAGATTGAAAGGACGGGCATTGGTGAAGTTGTGCTTGCCGCAGTTTGGACAGACCACATTATTCTCTTCGATCATCTGATCCATCTCTTCCGGGGTCTTGCCTTCAGCGGACAAACCAGTCGCTTCCTGGATCAGGTTATCAGCTCTGAATCGGCCTTTGCATTCTTTACAGTCGACCATGGAATCCGCAAAACCTTTTAAATGACCTGATGCTTCCCAGGTCCTGGTGTTCATCAGAATAGCGGAATCGATACCGACGTTATAAGGCGATCTTTCAATGAATTCTCTCCACCAGAGATCCTTGATATTCTTCTTGAGCCATGAGCCTAAGATACCGAAGTCCCAGGAATTGGAAAGACCACCGTAAATTTCGGAACCCTGATAGACAAAGCCCGAACTCTTTAAATGCGATACTATTTCATCAAAACTGTATTTATTTTCCATGATTTGCTTATCCTTTCAAATTTTCTGCAATATATCTGGCGACATAGACGCCGCTGGCGGAAGCGTGAGACAGAGAATGAGTTACACCTGAGCAGTCGCCGATGACAAACAGATTCTTATGTATGGTTTCCAGATGTTCATCAAGCTGCAGTTCCATGTTGTAGAACTTGACCTCAACACCATATAGCAGTGTTTCATCATTGGCCGTACCCGGTGCGATCTTATCCAAAGCGTAGAT
>JAFRJA010000082.1 GCA_017432545.1 Erysipelotrichaceae bacterium | reverse complement strand
TACCACATATATAATAACACCGATCTTTGTTTCTGTCTATAAAACATTTAAAAACAGCGATAAATCGGCACGAAACAGCCAGAAATCGCTGTTTATCGTATTAAAATATGGATGTGGTACTAATTCTGAAAAGAACTAAGGCTTAATCGTTTGAACAGAAAAAAGGACCTATTTCCTTGAAATAAGTCCTTGATATGCTCTGGTGCCATAGGGGGGATTGTTACGAACTTTTCACCCCATTTAGCCTGTTATATACGATTCAAAAAGAAGAATCGCCTGTTCAACCTCATAATATCATAAATTGTTTCATCGCGTCTACAGCTTGTATTTTCCCTTCTCTCCAATCTTTTATCACTACCTCATAGTTGTCAGGACAAGGAATAGATGGCCTTCCAAACTTCACCCCTTTTGTCTTAGCAACCGCAATTCCCTCTTTTTGTCTTTCTTTGATGTTCTTTCTTTCGTTATCCGCCACATATGACAAAACACTAAATACAACATCGGACACAAACTTGCCCATAAGTTCATCATCATATTTTGATGTATCCAGCAGAGGTGTATCGAGTACTTTAACCTTGATCCCTCTGTCAGAAAGATCCTTCCATTCGTCTTTCATCTGTTCATAGTTTCATCCGAGACGATCCAAAGATTTAATTACAAGAGTATCTCCTTCTCTCATAATGTTTTTCAAGGATTTGTAGATTGGCCTATCAAAATCCTTTCCGGACTGTTTCTCTACCAGGAGATGAGACTCTGTTGTTACAAGAGGCCTTAGTTCGACTATCTGTCTGTCCTCGTTCTGCTGCGTTGTTGAAACTCGGTTATCCCCATACCGCCATGTGATTAACCTCCTTCAATAAAAAAGCCCACTATTATTAAATGTTTTGCGAGCATTGCCATCCTTATTGTTTAATCTTGTCCTTTTCTTTCTTGCTGCTATAACAACTTCATTTTATCCGGTATTTTAAGTTCATAAAAGTATCTTCACTTTGCGAACGTTCGAAAACAATACTCCGCCACATTTGCGAACTTAAAAACGGCTTCATATGAAACCGTTCGTAAACCTATACAAAGTTGATCATTTGCAGGTAAACTTAAAAAACCTACTGCAAAACAAAGGATCCCGTATGGAGATCCTGATATCTTAGCGTCTCTACGCCCAATTATCAAGCAGCAGTCCATTCACTCTTTCAAATTCCCTGGTATTGTTTGTAATCAATGTATAGCCCAGAGACTTGGCATGAGCTGCTATAAGCATATCGTTTGCACCGATCAGCTGTCCTTTTGATTTCAGATCAAATCGGATCTGACCATAGCATCTTGCGGCATCGGTATCGAAGGGAACGATATCGATATTGGACAGGAATGTAAGAAGTGCAAGCCGGTTCTGCTCAGGTTTTTTGCTATTGCATACACCATATTCAAGTTCTGCCATGGTGATTGATGAAATGCACAGATCACCCGGCTTATACTGACGGAATTTTTCCAATACGAACTCCGGTCTTGCGTCTTTTGCATAGATGATGATGTTGGTATCCAGCATGTATCTCATAAAGCATCACTTTCTTCCACAGGAAGGTCTTCATAGTCCTTCATGAAATCATCGCTGAACATGGACAGGCCCATGATCGCGGAGCTCCATGGATCATTCTTGGGAAGCAGTATCACCGCATTGCCTACTCTGTTCACATAAACCTCTTCATCATCAAAACGGCAGTTTTTGGGAAGTCTGACTGCCTGTGATCCTCCATTGGTGAAAAGTTTTGCAGTTTCCATGATATCCCCCCCCTTTACACCTTTAGTATATACATTCGTATATACTTTTTCAATCAATGTGCCACTCATCTTTGCTGTCTTCCTCCTTATTCATCAGCTCCATCATCCTTTGCGATATTTCTTCATCGATCCTGTCAAAGCTGTATTCAAACCTTACCGCCAGATCCCTTCTGTAGTTTGGCTGCCCTTTCAAAGCAATCCTGATATAATTCCTGGATGCTTTGGCAGCATTCTCAAGGACCTGCCTGGGATAAGGTTTCAGATGATAGTGTTCACAGATAATATCGATCCAATCTTTGGGAATCGATCTTCTTCCTGATTCCACAGATGAAAGAAAACTTTTAGTCACACCAAGTACTTCAGCCATATCCTTCTGTGTCTGATGCCTTCTTGTCCGAAGAACTCTCATCTCTTCTCCAAATCTCGTATACTCCATGTGTTTTCCTTTCTGGAGCTCATATAAAGAAAAGCTCCGATTGTATAGTTATGATCAGAGCTTATAATGTCCTTATCTTTTAATGATTGTCTTTTATTTTACGGCTTCTGAATCGACTTCATTCTAGCATATCGTGAATGATTCCGTAATATTTTAAGAATACCGAGTACAAATGCACACCTTTATAAACATCTCGAAACGGGAATTTGACTTCCTGTACTACCAGTTTCCCTGCGGATCCTCCATATTCACAGGAATTGTCACTTCGCAGGCATAGTCTTTGGGCAAGGCGTCGCGCGTCCCTCTTAAGCGCCAATAATCCTTCCAGTATTCCCACCACTTTCTGGACAACGGCTCTATTTCTTCCCCCTTATATTTTCCCTTTTTTCCTGCGATCTCTATTTCATCGCCGCCAACGATAAAGCCAACTTTATCACATCGGGCACAGAGAATGTGTTTCGCAGTTGCCAGAGTTCCTGTACCGCTAAAGTCTTTAATGATGACCTGGTTTCTGTAATCGTTCAGTAGAGACTCAGCCTCTTTATTATCGTCGAATGCCATATCATATGTATCGACAGGATAAAGGATTGAATCATCATCACGGAAACGTTCATGCCAGTTTTCATCATTCAGATCATCCAGAAAGAGAGCAAAGACATGGCCATAGAAACGCACAGCCAAAACATCCGTAGTATGAGTTTCGTTTTTGGCTTTCGTTTCATCATAAAGCTGCACATCGCAAAACTCCAGCTGAAGCATATCGTCACCTACATACCAGCACCACCACGAACCCACATCAGATATGGCGTCAGCCAGTATATTGAGTGTATCTCTGCCGGTGATGCCTTTATGGGTGTCTGGCTTTGGTTCTTTATAAAACACATCCGAGAGAGGAACTCTGTTTGTATATCCTGATTCAATATCATGAACGGTAACAGCATCACTGTCCTCTATGAAGATTGCTTCGTCATATTTCGCTTTTCCGGCATATTCGATATCGTCATGTTCTGATTCAGATACGATATCTGCTTCATGGCCATGTGCACGATAGTTATCGCGCAATTTTATAGCCAGATCGGCATATTCGGACTTGTAAAAAATCAACGTCTTCTTCATAGATCCTCCCAAACTGGAACTTGTTAATCTGCAAGATAAAAAGATGGCACCAAATCATGGGTGATGTATTTGTCACCAAGAATAAGACCCTGCTCTCTCGTTTCATGAATATAAGCCTTAATATCTTCAAGACTTTTTTCTTCAAATCCATCTTCATGATGCCATGTCTCTGAATACATCCATTCCCGGTCATCCGGATCGGAATATCCACCGTATCCATGCTGAAAATTCTTTTTACAGTGCTCCCACCAAAGGATGGACGAAACTCGGCCACCTTCTTCATAGATTAAATCCAAGAATGCTTCCCAATCTTTGAAAAGGTATTCTGAACAGAAAGAATGATCATCTATATATTTCTGTACTTTATGGCTTATCATTTTTATCCTCACAAATATAGATTTCTTTCTATTTCCATTTTAGTAAAAAGATTTCGGATTATATAACAGAAGTCTTTGTTTGAATGAATTATGTTCGAAAATCTACACTATTCCAACCAATATTTAGTTAGTCGTTCTGGTAATCGTTTAATTCAGAATCCTTAATGATGTTTTCGATATCCTGACCGCTATAGAAGATTCTTGCAACAGTAACGATCTTTTTATTATTATCAACCAGGTAGAAAACGACATAATTCTTTACCGGAAATCTGTGCATATTCATCGATGCCCAGGGTTCCCATTCGACCTGCGCAAACCGTTCCGGCATATCATCAAGTGATCTTACTTTTGATCTGATTGCATCTGACAGGTTTTTTGCAGCTTTTCTGTCTTTGAAATGATCAATGATATAAGAAACGATATTATCAAGATCAGCGTAGGCTGAGGGAGAATATGTTACTTTATATTTGCTCATATTCCGTATTTTCCCATCAGCATGCTGTCAACATCATCTGCAGAATATGATCCCCGGTTCAGAGAATCGATTCCCTTCTGCAGTTCTGCATCGATCTGTTGTCTGTTCATACCGCCGATTGCGGTAATCTTTGCTTCGGGAAGCTTCAGTTCAAACGGAACACCCTTGTTGAGCAGAATCTGTGAATAAAACATCTGGATCGCGCTGGATGGAGTAATGCCAAGCTGAGACAGGATACCTTCCGCATTTTCTTTTAAATCCGAATCTATTCGAGCATAAACGACTGATGTATTTGCCATAGTGCACCTCCTGCTGTTCATGTACATTATCTCATAATTGCAAGCATTTGCAAGCATTGTATGAATTCAATTATTATAGCGATATAAAGAAAATTAAAAATGCTACTCATTATTTATGAACAGCGTTCGTAAATGTATACAATTGTGAACAGTGCCATTAAGCTTTCTGTTATTTATTTGTTAAATACGATCTTAATGTTTCGCCGATATCGCCATTGATACAGATGGCTTTATCCTTGATGCTTGTCGGAGCAAATGCCTCATTGTAATTCAGACAAACATAGGTTGCGTTTTTCCATTCTGCCGTCATTCTGATGAAAGGATACTTGATGATTACCGGAGTGTTTCCGCCTACACCAAGTTCCAGAAACAGTGTTTTTGAATTCTGGTGTCTTCTAAGAAAATCTGTGTATCTTTCAGCCGCCTTGTTCCACCCTTCGTCTTCCACAAAAGCATCATTGGAACGAAGGTTCATGGTCATAGGTTCCCTGCATACCGGACAAAGCGGGATCAGCTCTTCAGGAACCGTCATTTCCAATTTACTGCTCTCACTTGCAGACAGCGATCCGTCTTCCCCTATAACAAACCCCTGGGCAAGAACCATTTTTCTGATCGTTTCTTCATTATCATAGGTTTTATAGTGACATGGCTTTGAACACTGAAACAGTCCGTAGTCACCCTGGGTATAGAAAAGTCTTTTCTTGTCAAAACCGGCTTTTTGGAAACAGTGATCCACATTTGTGGTAATGACGAAGTAGTCCTTGTCCTTCACAAGCCGGTACAGATCCTCGTATACCGGCTTTGGCGGGTTCATATAACGGTTGATATAGATATATCTGCTCCAATAAGCCCACATGATCTTAGGGTCAAGATCAAGCACTGCGAATCCCCCGGAATACATATCCCGGATGCCGTATTTATCAATGAAATCACAAAAATACTTATGAAATCTTTCTCCGGAATAGACAAAACCGGCGGAAGTCGAAAGACCGGCTCCGGCACCGACAATGACTGTTTCCGCTTCAGCCAATGCCTTCTTCAGCTTTATGATTCCATCCGGAGTATCGCTTATATAATCAGAATAACTGTTCATAGATCCTCCTGTCTTCGTCTTTAAACACATTGAAGATCACTCTGTCAATTCTGTCAGGATGATTGCCAAGCCATTCTTGGACTGTCTTTACTGCAATTTCAGCTGCTCTTTTATTCGGGAAATGAAAGACTCCTGTTGAGATACAGCAGAAAGCTACCGTCTTAAGATTGCATTGTACACAGAGATCAAGCGTGTTGGAATAGCACATTGACAACTGGTCTTCCAGATCAGCTGTCAGTTCTTTGGAAACAATCGGTCCGACGACATGGATCACTTTCTTTGTCGGAAGATTGTATCCATCCGTCAGCATGGGAACGGCAGTCGGCTGTTCGTAATCTTCACCATAGCGGATCCTTTTCTGCTTCATCTGTCTGTCACATTCCGCTCTTAGTTGTATCCCTGCGTAGGTATGAATGCAGTTGTCAATACAAGTATGCATAGGAATAAAACATCCCAGCATCTGTGAGTTGGCTGCGTTGACGATCGCATCCACCTTTAGACGGGTGATGTCTCCCTGCCACAAAGAAAGATGATCACGAATGAGAGAAATATCTTCAAGACTAACAACGCCTTTCTCAATTGCGCGTTCCTTCAAATATTCATCCTGAACCTCAAGAACATCATCAGCCATTGGAAAAGGCATACGGATATTCATCAGGGATCTGAGGAGTCTCTGTTTTCCTTCAGTATCTTGCGGAATCTGAATATCTGCATATTCGGCTGATCCATTTATAAACGCTTTTATCAGATAATCCAGTCTATCTTCCTGTGTCCTCATTCTTCATCCTCCTCGTTATGTAAATTAAGAGCTCCGATCGATCAGAGCTCATTCTTGTTTCTTATACTTGATCCCAAAAGTCTTCATCGCCTCGATGATATCCTTAAGATCATTGCCTTTCTCAGTCAATGAATACTCAACTTTAGGCGGTACTTCCGGATAGACCTTGCGGCTGATGACACCGTCTTCTTCCAGCTCCCTCAAGTTCTCCGTCAATACCTTGGGCGATATTCCGACAACATTTCTGGTCAGTTCATTATATCTTTTGGTTCCCGATAAGAGTTCCCTTAAGATCAGCGGTTTCCATTTATTTCCCAATAAGGAAGCGGTATACTCCACTGGACAGTCTGTATATGTTTTGATCATAATCTCTCCTCAAGTGAAGTATAACACAGTTTCTTTTGGAATCTAACTTACTTTTTGATACTATAAGGCAACAGCGACTGTTTCGCCTTCGGTGGTTTTGAATTCACCGGTTTCACCATCTAATAATATTGGAGCGGCAGAAGCCGTGATCTTCTTGCCGTTATCAGTATCATACCAGAATACCTTATGAGTATTGAAAGCTTCCATACCGATCAAAGCACCTTCCTTGGCATCAAAGATATAGTTTTCATTTCCTTCGACCGCGTTGGCTTTGATGTCGGCTAATTCCTTGTCGGTATAAGCTTCGGCAGTTGCCGGATTGGTTAATCCTTCCAAATCAAAATAATTGGCAGTGTAGAAGATATTCTCTACATTGGCTCCTTCATGTTTTAACGCAAATTTCAATGCCCAGTTTGTCATATCTGAGTTCCTCCTTCTTTCTTACAGTTCACATTGTAAATGAGGAAAAACAGTAATGTAAGTACGCACTTTAAAGTGCAATAGTTACCAAATGGTAAGAATTAAAAAGATTCTCAGTCTATAACCAAGAATCTTAAATATCGAATACTGTACGTAAATGTATACTTTTTTAAACTTATTAACCGGAAGTCGTTATTCGTAATCAATCCTTTCGATCTTGAAGATGACAGGCCTTGTCCCGTCCGAGCAGCAGGCGATCATGGTGTTTTCTTCCTTCATCCAGCCTTTCATGATGGAACCACCCTGAAGTCCGGTATAGATATATCTGCTGATGGCATCCCACAACTCAGAACAGTGAGGCATTTTCGGTCCACCCGCCACGGTATCCGGATCGCCGTCGGTATGTACAAGCGTGTTGAGTCCGCAATGCCAGAAATCATCTCTTCCATCATCACGGTAAAATTCAAATACATCCCCTACGTTATAACAAGGGCACATTCCGGAATTCGGATCTGCGCAATACTGCTTCTGAAGCTCGGGATATAGTTTCTTGTCTATGACTGTCAATCTGATCTTGTGTTTCATATATGATCTCCTATTTCCTTTTGATTTCATTTTAAATGAAAAGGCTTTGGTTTGTTGCCGAAAGCCTTCGTTCTTTTAATTGTGTTCATAAACTTACACTTATTCAACCATTTTTTACTTGATTGAATCAAGCAAAGAAATAGAGCTTCTGTCATTTGATAGAAGCTCTTTTGATCATATCTGCAGTTTTTTTCTTAATGAAACAGGTATCGACTGATACCCTCTTTCAATCAGGTCTTCAACAGGCAGCAGGAAGTCATTTTTTATCCAATAATACAGTGCAGATGCACAACCGGAAGCTGCCATATCGATCTCCAGATTTACAGATTCATCATACCGT
>JAFRJA010000007.1 GCA_017432545.1 Erysipelotrichaceae bacterium | reverse complement strand
GGTATCGTTAAAGGTTTAGGCGGTGCTGAAATGGTTATGCCTGGTGACCACGTTGAAATGGAAGTTGAACTGATCGCTCCGATCGCTATCGAAGAAGGAACTAAGTTCTCTATTCGTGAAGGCGGCAGAACTGTAGGTTCAGGTTCAGTTACTAAGATCCTCAAATAATCAACTAACTGATTAAATTGATTAATAATAGCTCTCCTTAACCGGAGGGCTTTTATTTATAATAAAGGTATGATGATTATTGTTATTGTTTTTGTTCTTATTCATATTTGTGCTTATTTGTATCTGATTTATCCGGGTTCTTCACGCAAAGAAGCCCTAAAGCCATATGAAAAAACATATATCGCCCATCGCGGTCTCTTCAATAATTTTGATGTACCGGAAAACTCCCTTTTGGCCTTTAAAAAAGCCGTTGACAACGGCTATGGTATTGAACTTGATGTCCAGCTCACCACTGATGATAAACTGGTCGTCTTTCACGATGATTCATTGTATCGAATGACCGGGATAGATAAAAACCTGATCGAATGTTCGTTTGAAGAACTTCAGGAATACAGACTGTTACATACGGAAGAAAAGATCCCTCTTTTTGAAGATGTCCTGAAGGTCTTAACACCAAAGACACCTCTGATCATTGAAATAAAACCGGAAGGTCGAAGCATTGAAACGACCCGAAGAGTTGCGGAAATGATGAAAAGTTATGATGGCTTATACAATATGGAATCTTTCGATCCAAGAGTCGTGCGTTATCTGAAAGAAAATGAACCACAGATCATCAGAGGCCAGCTTTCCTATAATTCGGTTTCCGATCCCAATGCGCATCATCCTTTATCGATCCGCTTTATCTGTACCAACCTCTTAACTAATTTCTATAACCGTCCGGATTATATCGCCTATGACGTCAATAACTACAGAAACCTTTCTTTCCTGATCGTCTCACGTATCTACAGAACAGAATGCGTAGCCTGGACTGTCAAATCAGATAAGGAATTTGAAAAGATCAGAAAGTATTATAACTGTTATATCTTTGACTCCTATATTCCTAAATCTGAGCTTTAATTTTGAGTATCTGCGCTTTTAGCATATTCCAGCAGCTGATTGAAATTATCCTTATTCAAAGCCCCGTTTACATAAGTAAGGAATTTTCCTTCCGGTGAAAGGACGAAAGTCGTTGGATAGGAATTGATCCCGCAATAATAGAACATGATGTCTTCGCTGTCGATCAGCGTTTTTATTTCGTTATTTTTCTCTTTTACGAAAGCCTTGATCTCCTCTTCTCCGCCGCTCTCTCTTGATGGTGAGAAGATATAAAAGCACACAGTATCGTCAGAATTTTCTTTAGCGAATTCTTCAAGCTCCGGCATCTCCATCTCACAATAGGTACACCAGGTGGCCGTGAAGTTCAAAACGATATATTTGCCTTCATAATCGGATAGATGGACGATATTATCTTCGGTATCTTTCAGTTCCAGATTATACAGATAGTTCTCGATCGATTCATCTTCCTTGTTGCCGCTCTGTGATATTTCTTCCAGAGATTTAGCCGTCGCGACCGATTTTGAAGCGTTAAAGATCATATAACAGCCAAAGATGATAAGGATGATGCCGGATATTTTCAGAACATATTTATAGATGTTCTGTTTACTGTTGATGAAATTCAGGACTGAAGAAGTAAACAGACCGCAGATAAGGAATGGAATAATCATTCCCAGACCATAGGCCACGATATAGAGATATCCCTGTGGATCAGTCACGGCCATCAGTAAGGCGTTGGACAGTAACGGTCCGATACATGGTGACCAGCCCAAGGAGAAAACAAAACCGAGCAGGAAAGCTTTGAAAAAGTTCATCTGATTCAGATGCATTTCCAGCTTCGGTCTGTATTCTTTGTTCAGGATATCGATCGTAATGAGACCTAGCTCATGAAGACCAAAGATGATCAGTAAAGTACCGCCGATGATGGAGATGACTTCATTATATTTATCAAAAAAAGTTTTAAGACTGCTGGTCGAAAGAGCCAGAAGCACAAAAGTAAGACAGATGCCCAAAACAAAGAAAAGAGTTGTGATAAACACTTTGGCTGTATCGTAGGTCACCTTTCCATTCTCATCAACGTGCTTATTGTCGCCGGCCAGATACGAAATATATAAAGGTATCAGAGGTAAGACACACGGTGACAGGAAGGAAAGTACACCTTCTAAAAATATACCGCCTAACAGCTGATAGTTCATATTATCTTAAGAAAATCAGAATGATGATGCCGAGAATGATACGGTAGATGCCAAACAGGATGAAAGTATTCTTCTTGATGTAGTCCAGCACAAATCTGATCATGAACAGCGAAACTACAAAAGCCGTGATACAACCGATCAGGCAGACAATAATTTCCATGAAGCCGATGGCTGCCGTACATTTGACGATCTTCATCAGGCTCGCTCCAAACATAACCGGAATAGCCAGTTCAAAAGTAAATTCAGTAGCTGCAGAACGGGAGATGCCCATCAGTAAAGAAGCGATGATCGTCGATCCGGAACGAGAAACACCCGGAATTACAGCCGCGATCAGCTGGGTCAATCCGATAATACCGGATTGTGCATAGCTGATATGCTTGGTCGAATTAACGGTCGGTTTCTTTCCTTTAATGTAGAATTCGACCGCGATAAAGATGATACCGACAACGATCAGAGCGATCGCAATGATGATCATCTCGTTATTTTCATTTACGAAATTTATCTTGTCATCAAGCAGCACTTCATACAGAATGACCGGGATGCAGGCAATGACGATCTTGATCCATAAGAAGAATTTATCCTTCTTGATATAGGAAAAGATCCCTTCACCTAAAGGATTATGTGATTTACCGAAAGGCCAGATCTTGTTCCAGAAAACGATCAGTAAGGCTATGATCGCTCCTAATTGGATTACTACTTCAAAGACCTCATAGAATTCCGGACTGACATCCAAAGGCAGTATGGCATTCAAGATCTTCATATGAGCCGTTGATGATACAGGCATCCATTCCGTGATACCTTCGATTATTCCAAAAATTATAGCTTTTAATACGTTCATAGTCTCTCCTTAATTGAATGTCACCAGTTCTTCTTTCGGCGGTTCTGCTTCGTTGAATTCCTTTACCTGCAAGGTACAGATCTTCATGCCTTCCGAATTCTGAACACAGCGTCCTGAACCTTTTAAGACATAGTATTTATCTTTATCGATATCCTTTTCATGTAAATTCATACATGGCAAAGCGATATCGGTTATATCATTTGCACAGCACACCATCGCCTTTCGGCCCATGATCAGGACATTGTCATAATCATCGATCTTGCCGGCATATTTGACTTTGATACTTAATTCAACCTTGTCGTATTTCTCCGGATTATCGACAGCATCCATGAACCAGAGACCATAATCGATATCGGAAATCTCCAGAGGTTTAGAGGTATCAAACAATTCATCCTCGATCTTGTTTGTAACATTGCCGTCTTTATCTTCAAAGATCAGTTCGACATACTGATTGATCGATTTCAGATTATTGCGCAGATAGCGCTTGTCAACATTATCTGAACGATTCAGAATAACAACTTCCGCATTGACCACATGATTATAAAGGAACTGACGCATATTGGCCAGATACATCGCAAATTTGGAAGCATCCATCGTCGTCAACGTCTGAGCGAGTTCCCATTCAGCGATAAAACCGTTGTTATAGAGGATGTTGTCATCTTCCATGCCGTTGAGCTCAATAAAGACTCTCTCCGGTTTGTACTGTTCATCAAGTTCTTTCTGCTTTTCGATCGTCAGATCATTGACGGAATCAAGATAGACGACTTTAGAATTGGTTATTTCCAGAAACTTCTGGTCATAGATAACATCCCCCTGTTCCAGACAGACGATCAAAGAAGCCTCGCCTTCATTAAAGCGTGGATTGTATAACGTTCCTTTTATTGCCTGTGTTTTTCCGGAATCAAGAAAACCGGAAAAGACATATAGCGGTTTAATCATGGAACAGCTCCCTGAATAATGCTTCATCTATGGTCGTACCGATGATCGACACCAGGGCATCTTCCCTGTCACTTCCCTTGAAGACGTTGTATTCGTTCAGAACATAATTGAAATATAATGTTCCTTCTTCACCTTTCACATAGCCTTTGACTCTGATGATATCTTCCGGGATCTGATCGAGGATATGTTCAAGTTCTTCAACTGAGAAGACATGATCAGGATGTAAAACCAGATTATTGAATGGTTCATCTTCGTCATCATGGTTGTGATGGTGATGATGG
>JAFRJA010000081.1 GCA_017432545.1 Erysipelotrichaceae bacterium | reverse complement strand
TGGGACAGAAGATAATATGATACCTGCAGCAATATACGGTTGTTTCGGTAGTGCTATAATCGCTTTTGGTCATACATAGATATTATACCATATAACTATGTATTTTGCAATTCATCCCAAGGCTAAAGCGCTTGGGCTTTCTTGCGAGCGTTTTGTAATCACAAAAAACACCTGACGTCTGTATTCTTCATAAACAGATTTGTCGGGTGTTTTTCTTTTTGTTTTTTATCGTTATTGTCAAAAAGTCAAGAAAAAAAAGGCGCTCGTCTTACAACGAGCATCTAGGAGCCGAGCTTTAACCCCCGGCATTTAGGTGCGGAGCTTAACCCCCGCATATAGGCGCGTCACTTTGCAGTGGCGCATTTGGGCGCTCCATTACTGGAGCATTTGGTCACGGGGCTTGCACCCCGTGATTTAGGCGCCCTTCCTTGCGGTTGGGCATCTAGGAGCCGAGCTTTAACCCCCGGCATATAGGCGCTCGTCTTACAACGAGCATCTTGTTCCCAGAGCTTTTCATCTCTCGGGAATATTATCATATACCAGCCTGATCACAATGTCAACACTTTTTATCAAAAAAATTTACAAATTTTTTATGTTGTTCCAGTATAAAAATGAGTCCTTTCTCTTAAGGCAAAACAAGAGAAGATGAAGAAGGCTCTGAAGATAATACTGATAACCTTTGTATCGATCGTTGTAGTGACATCGCTGATCATTGGGATCATTGCTTTGGTTCTGTATCTTAAAGAGAAAGAATACCAGAAATACTCCGGACATGGTTTTGCCTATATGCACGGGTACTCGTCTACGGATTTTACCGGTTACCACGTCTATGATTCTGACAAACTGGTAAAGCTTGATCACGAACCTTCTTTCGTCATTGAAGAAGAAGATGAGATGCCGATACTCGATGGAGCGGAAGCCTGTTACCCGATCTACAGTGCCGTAGCTAAGGCCTTATATAAAGATATCGATAAGATCGAAAAACAGATTCATGATTCAGTCGAAAACAAGACCGGTAACTGGAGCGAAGAAGATGTGAAACATTATCAGGAAAACGGAAAGATCGTAACTTTCACTAATTCCAAGGTGGGATATTACAGACTGATCGACAGCGAATGTGATCTGTTTTTCGGAGCCAAGCCATCCAAGGATCAGCTGACATACGCCAAAGAAGAAGGCAAGGAAATAGAATCGATCCCGATCGGTAAAGAAGCTTTTGTGTTCTTCGTGGAAGAAGATAATCCGATCGATGATCTGAGTTCTGATGATCTGAGAAAGATCTATTCCGGAGAAATAACCAACTGGAAACAGCTCGGTGGCAAGAACCAGAAGATCGTTGCCTTTCAAAGGCCGGAAGATTCCGGTTCACAGGTCATGATGCATTACTTCATGAAAGATGTTCCGCTTAAGGAAGCTGATACGGTAGAAAGGATCGATGCGATGATGGGCGTGGTCAAGAAAGTTAAACAGTATCACAACGAAAACGGAGCGATCGGTTATTCGTTCAGATATTTTTTAGAGGGCCTCAATCAGGAAGAAGGCGTAAAGATCCTTTCGGTCGATGGGGTATATCCAAGCGTAGAGAATATTGAGAACGGCACTTATCCGGCCTTGGCTGATCTGGTGGTTTCAAAGCTGAGTGATAACGATAAAGAAAACGTAAATAAAGTCGTTGAATTCCTGCTTTCGGATGACGGTCAGGAAATAATCAGAAAGAGCGGATATGGCGGACTGAAGAATAATCAGTAAAAAATTAAATCAGACTGACAAAACAGCTGTCAAGCTGTGGTATCCTTAAGTTAGTCACGTTTATATATAATCGTCAGATCAATAATTGTTTTTTAATACGGAGAATAATATTTAATGGGTATATTGGATCTACGTTCCATATATGTAGCCAATGGTGTCGGTATCGTACTGCTGATCATCCTTTTGTATGTGTCTCATACCAAGATCCTGCGTGATCGTATCGAGGACCGCATCTATTCTCTGATGTGTTTCGGGGTCATGCTGGGATGCTTCTTTGAGGCCTTTTCCTATACTATCGACGGCAAGCTTTTCCCGGGATCGATCATCCTCAACTACATAGCTAACACCTATCTGTATTCTTTTAATCTGTTGCTTCCGTTAGCGGTCATCTTTTATGTTGATCTCGGTCTGTATCACAACATCAATCGTCTGAAAGATAAGTATAAGGTCCAGAAGATCATCGGACTTATCATGATCCTGTTAAATATCATCAACCTGTTTTATCCGATAATCTATGACATCAACGCAAACAACGAATATTCGCGTCGTCCTTTGAGTTATCTCTTCTATGTCGTGATCGTCTTTTACTTCATCACGACCTATATGACAGAAAGAGAATATGAGAAAGAAAACGGCACGCGCTCTTTCTTCAATATCAACGCCTTCCTGTTCCCGATCATTTTGGGTACCGGTCTGCAGTTCATGTTTTATGGCTTGTCTCTGGCCTGGCTTTCATCAGCGATCGGCTTACTGGGCTTATATATGATGCAGCAGAATGAACTGGCCTATATCGATCCTCTGGTCGATACCTATAACCGTCAGTATTTCAATCAAGTTCTTTCCGCCTGGACCAATCACAAAAACAGCTTTTCCGGTGCTATGTTTGATATCGACTGTTTCAAAGATATCAATGATACTTTCGGTCATTCTGAAGGTGATTGTGCATTAAAACAGGTCACGGATATTCTTAAAGCCGCCCGCAAGGACAACGAACTGGTCTTCCGTTTTGCGGGTGATGAATTCATTGTCTTAAAACGAAACGAGACTGCAGAAGGCATGAAATATTATCTTGATGAAGTGGAAAGAAAACTGGCAGAATTCAATAATAGTGATCATCCCTATAAACTGTCGCTTTCTTATGGTGTGAGCTATTTTGAAGATGAGGATATTGATCTCTTCTTAAAAGACATGGACAATAAGATGTATGCGATGAAGAGCGAACATCACAAAGATTGAAGAGGCAGTTACTGCCATAACATGATAAGAACCTGGAACAGGTAGATGGTGCCGGCTTGTTTTTATCATATAACGATGGCGAATACGCCGCGGCCGGTGTAACAATCATCGGTCCGGGAACCTTTTACAATGACGGTTACTCTTTCCAGGGTGTAGAAATAACTACGAATCAGGCCAACGCTCTCGTTTATTTCTTTAAAGCAAATGGCCGTGTGGCATCCAGCGTACAGGAAGCCGTAGATTTTGGCAAGCAGGCATTGAGAGAGCTGCGTCAGGAACAGGAAAACGACTTCAACTTATACCGATAAAAACGATAAAGATAAAAAAGAAAACCTGTGAATGTGAAACACAGGTTTTATTATGATCTTTCTTTCTTAATATAGTGATGATGGATGATCTTGCCATTCCTTACTTCAAATCTCATCTTTCCGTCATGATTCTCTATTTTGAATACCGCCGAAGGATTATCCGGATCACTCATATCGATATCCTTGAAGTAGATGTGATATTTGTCGATATTGAACTGTTCGTCTTCCTTCTGTAGCAGTTTCTCTGCAAGTGATACACAATAGCTTTTGAATTCGTCTTCAGATTCTTCAGCTTTGCCATCCCGGACATCTATATAGATAATATAGCCAGTCAATATAAACAGAGGTAAAAAGAATACTAGTTTCCACATAAATTTTTCTCCATTACATTTTACATCTATTTTTGGTCAAAACATGAAACATATTATCTTTTTCTTCTCTGCAATACTTCGTTTCTTGAGAAGAGTTTATTTTTATCGTCAGTTCTGATCGGATGGAGTTTATCTCTTTTTATAAGGTCATCAATATTCTGGCGTGAACAGCCCAAGATCTGACAGGCTTGTCGAGTATTAATTATCCGGTATTTAACAAAACTATAGAAGTCGTCTAAGGAGAGTGGAATAATATGGCCTTTTTCATAGAGCTCACGATGCGAAACTGTTGTTTTTTCATTCCATAAAATTCCGTATCCGTCAGTCTGAACTTCAACCTTGTTAAACAGCTCTTCATTGACGAGGTAAGGTTTTAATTCGGAATGTCTGTCTTCGAGGTCGGCAATTTTAACAATTTTGACTTCTCCGTTTCGGAAAAAAACGAGAACAAAACTTTCTTTTAAAGGAATAACGTCGGCAACCTTTGTCTTCCAGCGCAACAAAAGGTTATCCGGAAGCAGGTCATCACTTATTTCTTCAAGATAATAATCATCCTGAACACAACGTCCGTTGCTTAGCTTCAGAAACTCGTATTCGTCATATATGGATAAATTGTTTTCTTTTAAAATTTCTCCAATATTCTGGCGTTCAGCAGGAATGATTCGCTGCTTGACCCAAACACCGCTCCAATAACTATTAATGCTGTATTCGCCTCGTTCAACAAAACCCGAAAGAAGCAGTGGTGCATCCCAAGGATCCAGGCCATCTTTTAATTCAATATAAAAACTTTTGGGATTTTCGTAATACACCAGATACCCGACAGGGTCTTTATTTATGCTGTCGTTCTTTATCGAAAAGACTTTCATAATATTGCCACCTCTGATAAATCATATCCCAAATACGTTCCTGTAGCAGTTTGCTGATAATTCCATCAAGACCATCCAACAGATAGTTTTTGCTTTCCGGGGTTATTGGATTCAACTTCGGCTGTTTATTTAGAGGAATGAGACCAAGGTTATTTTTTGCAGAAGAAGAACCAACAAAACACTGAACGCGTTTATCTTCCATGACGTTTGTTTCAGAAAGCAGATTGTCATCATCACAATTAAACAGCAACGATAGACCATGATCAAACAAGGGAGCCATTCTGTATTCTTTGTTATTTCGGTTACGAAGGATTTCAATGTTGGCACCATGACGATCACGATTAAGTGTCAGAAAGTCAAAAACAAGCATCTCATATATTTCTTTTTCCCAACCCATGCGGATACAGAAATTTAAAGGTGTTTCTTCTTCCTGATGCATTATTTGATAAAAAGCATCCAAGGCTATCTTGTCTTCGTTTTTCATCTTAAAATCACGTGACAAACAAAGCCAGGTTATTAATTCTTTGTGGTCAACGTTTACTTTTGCGTGAATCAGCTGGTACGAAAGATGTTCTAATCCAAGGAGATTTAAAAGTCTATCAGCGATTATTTCATTAACGCACTCGTGGCCCGTTATTCCGTGATAAGGATCGTAATTTGACAGTTTATAGTAGAGATTTCCTTCATCTGTTTCCTCATAGGCTTTTAAAAAAGAGCCGGCTGTTCCTGAAGAATTGCGGACTTTTGACCAACTTAAAAAAGTGAGGTCTTGGATATCACGGATAATGTCGTTCATAGTAATGATAATATAGAATACTACTTGACATATGTCAAGTAGTTGTGAATTTTAGTTTGTTTTTAGTCAGCTATGGCAATTATAGAAACCGGTTCAAGTTCTTTTATAAGATCGGGGTCATGTTTTTATGAAAAGAGGTTTTGTTGATTATAATCTCGATGATCAATGAAGCATCAGGAGTTCGTCAGAAACTATTCGATATTATCTTCCTGATAACAGATATTGCCTTCCTTGCCATCAAGTCGATTGCCGTGTTCATCTCTTTCTCTGGCCCAGAAGCAGGTATTGCCCATGAATTCGGTAGGAATGTGATCGTCTTTATGAGAAAGGATCAGCTCACAGTTCTCGATGTTTTCATTAAGCAATGAAAGAGATGAGGTACAGGTTCCGTGCTGCCTCAAGATCATGTTGTATTGATTTTCATAGGTCTTCAGGTATTTGAGACTCCTAAGATATTCTCTGATTGTTGTTGAACCTTCAAGACAGATAAGTGTACCGACACCGGAGGCATCGCCAAACACGATGATGTTATCTTCTTTAATTAATGGTACAAATGTACCTTTGGTGTGACCCGGTACGTGGATCATAACCACATGGACGCCACCTAAACCTATCGTTTCCTGATCCTTGATGTTGATAAAAAGAGCTTTGCGATCAGGCATATAATCTCTTTCCAATAGATCCAGACCGCTGTTTTTCAACATCTCTTTTCTGAATCTGAGATTGCAATGTTTCTGGAACAGTTCAAGATCATAATGCGACATATGGACATCGTCAAAAGCGGCAGTTCCGCTGGCGTGGTCAACATGGCCATGGGTGATATAGACGGCGAGTGGTAGATCGGTGAGCGTTCTGATGTAACCTTTAAGATCACCAATACCATATCCCGTATCGATCAGCATCGCTCTGTCTGTTCCAATAACAAGATACTCACAGACATCACTGCCATCTCTGATACGGGTGATGTGTTCGCTTATTTTTTCATTGGAAAATTTTACGCTCATTATTTTTTCACTGTCTGATTATTATTCGATGATCTCTTCTTCGCTTTGGATAAGTGTTTCCTGTACGTGTTTTTGTCTGACATAGCCGCTACCGCTGCTGGCCAAGGTTATGACGGCCATATAGTAAGTGATGACGCCCAGGATGTGTGGGATGAACAGATCACCAAAGACATGACCGATGATCACAAATATTCCTGATATCAGCAATAATGCCGATCCTCTGAAAGTCCTGCCAGGGAAGACATAGGATGAACAGACAAGAGCGGAAGAGGCGATCACATATAAGACTGCCAGTACTCTGAGATGTCCGAAAGTACCCGGTGCCTTCATGACCAAGAAGGTGCCAAGAGCGCTTAATAATACCCAGGCCAGATTCTGCAGGTTATCCGGTGTGTCTTCTTTGATGTAGTTATAAGTCAGAAGCATGTAGGACAGGATAAACAGGATCGCACCCCAGGTTACTGAGAAGGTGAGGGCAATATCGGCGGCCGTCAGTAAAACGACTGAAAGCATGATCAGCAGATGGAATCTGTCTTTCTTACGCCTGTAGCCATAGAAGGCGATTATCAGGATCAGTATGCCGATGATCAGTTTGTATTTGGCCATGGACGTTTTAGGCATATCATAGAGAACTCTTTCAAGTTCCTTGATGATAATGAGCTGGCTGATCAGAAAGAAATTGAAGATCGGTAAAGGCCTGAACTTCATATCTTTCGGGATGAGCCCCTTCTTTCTTCTGTGGACATGACGCAGATATTTGACTAACAGTGTCACTAAGAAGAAAATGGTTGATGATCCGACCGCGACAACGATCGTCATCAGCATGATCATGTCTTTCCAGCTTATATCATAGCTGCGCTTGAAGATGAAGTTGGCAAAATTCGAATTTGAAAGGTAGCTCGTCGGATTGAAGACTGTCATTTCAACGCTGTCAGGCTGATCAACGTAGCGTATGCCTCCTCCTGCTTTAAGTTCGATATCGATCGTCTCACCTTTCTTCAGCGTGTAATGACTGGTTTGCGTCGTGGAAGGAGCCGGCTTGCCTACGGTATAATCCGCAACCAGCGCCGAGACATCGTCGTTATCGGTGGTCACGATACTGATGATGTAGTCGTGATCACGCGGGACCAGGGCGGTGACCTGGTTGTCATGGATACTTAAATACCTGTGATCCAGAGAATAATTGTAGTCATCGCTGCTCAAGGAATCGAGCAGAACATCTTTGCGATAAAGCCTTACCGTGACATCGCCATCCACATAGACCTGTGCATATTTCAGCGCATCGGAATAAAGTTCTTCGCCTGTGTCAAAAGACAGCACCCAGGACATATACAGTTCCGGTGTATGGGTCTGTAAAATATTAGAACCAACACTGGCTTTCTGGTTGTAGCGGCGGAAGGCATTATCGGAAGTCACGTAATCAAAGACGAGGGCCGAGATGCGGTTAAGCAAAAGATTCACATCAGCCCGGTTTTCGTCGTTGATCAGAAACGGATCTTCCGACATCTCCATGAGTTTTTTCAGAACACTGATGAAATCATGTTTTTCCCAAAGGGAAATAAGATTGCTCTGTAAGCCGATCACATAGTTTTCAACGGTCGGACAGATCCTCAACATACAGTCAAGGATGAGACGCAGTTCGCTGTGGATATCGGCGTTGTTCCAGTAGGAGATGCCGGTCAGATCATTATATAATTTATCGGCGATCTTTCTTTTTTCCTGGAAATCGGAATCGGTCTCCAAAGACGGTGTATAGAAGGTCGTACCATAGCGCTTATAGCCCCAGGCCGTGAAAGGCATAGTTGTGACCGGATCCATTTTGCCGCAGATGTTGAAGATATTTTTATATTCCGGGATCTCATCGGCTTTAACGGTATTCGGTGTCGCAAAGGTATAGGCAAAGACGTTCTCCTGACCAAACAGGTCGCTGTCAGAAAGTCTTGCGGCGGCAATATTGGAGATGGCGGCTGCTCTTGAAAAGCCGGAGACCCAGATCTTGAGCTTACCGCTTAAGTGATTGGCAGCGATATAGCCGAAGACGCGGTCATAGACAAGCTGCGCTGCACTGCCAAATCCTTCCGGATGAGTGTCCAGACCGATCGAAAAATTGGATTCCCATTCATCGAGATAGCCCTGACCGCAGATACCCACGGCGATCAGTTCATAGGCGTCATCACCCTCACCGACTTTCTGATGGCCCATCATCGTCGAGACCGTATACATGCTTGGGTCCTTGTTGTAGTCATCAGAACGCATATCCTCAAAGCCGGCCTGATATAAAAAGAAACGCAGGTTGTAATCAGGATCGCGGTCGTATTCGACGGTCTTGCTTGGACGGAAAGCTGCCGTAGCTAAACCAAGAGACATTTTAGCCAGATCGTGGTTGTATTCCGTCGCCTTATTATTGAACCACTTGATGCTGAAAGGGATCGTTAGCGTGCGATTTTCACCTGCCGTCGTAACAAAAAAACTGTCAACGATATTGATCGTTCCATCATCTCCAGGATCGTCTCCTTCGGCCTTGATTGAAAAAGGAATGATCAATTGTAAAGTAATAGACAAGACAAACAGAAAAGATAATATTTTTTTCATATTTAATTATCTATATTGTATAAAAAACTCCGCTTTTGCGGAGTAATAAATAAGTTCACTTAATGACAAGACGGTTATTGACTTCCGGATAAGCAGGTAATTCATCGGCGTTTTCAATGAATTCGTACAGTGAGTCTTTAATATCAGTGACGGTCGTCTTGATAGAGCCGTTGCTTTTGATCTCATCCTCGCTGATGCCCATGAACTTCTCGATATTGTTGTAGTCATAGTCTCGTAAGGCGACCGTGACGATCTTATCGTCTTTAAGCGGTTCACCTTTATAATTGAACTTTGTAAATTCGTGACTGCTTCTGTCATACTCGATTTCCCATCCGGAAGGGATCTGATAGAACTCGTGCGCGTCACCTTCCCAGACTTCGTCACGGCAGATGTGTCTGACCATCTGTTTCAGCTGCTTGCCGGCAACTTTGAATTTAAACATCGGACCGCCATATGGGGAGTTGTTCATCAGATCACCAAGGGTTATAACAGGACCGATACTTATTGTCCGGATCGAACCGGAAGTATAGAAGACCATATCAGCTCCGGTGATCTTCTGGAAGATATCGGCATAGAAGTTGCCTAATGTAGTCTGCTTATAGCGGTTTTCGTGATTAAGGGCACAATCAAGTCTTCTTAGAGTCCGACCATACTTGAGATCGGTCTTTGACTTAAGTTCATTGATGAGTTCATTCATCTTTGGATCATTCGGACAGGTCGAAGCGGTGATCGGTACGGCTTGCCACGTATAGGAAGAAACAGAGTTGTTATCGGTATCAACGACGATGTCGAAACGTCCGATCTGATCGGTACCGGTACCGGCTTGCACGATCAGGATATCATTGACCTTGGCCGGTTCATCAAGGAAGGTATGAGAGTGTCCGCCGATGATGACATCAATGCCAAGTGCCGGATCAAGAGAGGCAGCGAGCAACTTGTCGTTTTCAAAACCGATATGCGTAAGCAAGACTGTGAAGTCGATATCGACCCCATTGAAAGTATCACAGATCCTCTTTATCTCGCTTGCCGCATCGGAAACACCGACCAATGAACCAACGACTTTTTCATTAGCGGCTGAAGACATGACCTCTTCCGTGAGGATACCGATGAACAGGACTTTCATCCCGTCGATCTCAGCGATATAGTAAGGCTTGAATAAACGCACGCCATTGGCTTTTATATACAGGTTCGCATTGATGATCGGGAACCGGGCACATTTTTCCATAAACAGCAGATGAGAAAGACCATAGTCTGTTTCGTGATTGCCGATCGTAACGACATCGGGTGAGAGCATATTCATGATCTCAATGGTCGAATAGCCCAGATACTCGGAGTCGATGACTGAGCCTCTGAACATATCACCGGCTATACAGTAAAGGACATTCTTTTCTTCAGCTTTGACCTTGGAGATGTATCCTGAAAGCATCGAGACACCGCCTACCAGTTCATCAGAAACATTCTCCGCCAGAAAATCACCATGCATATCGTTGGAGTGCAGCAAAATCAGTTTTTTATATCTCTCTTGTCCCATACCCATATTATAACAAAGCAAGCTCTATCTAAGATGTTCCATTTGAAAAATAAAAGAACGGTTCGTCATAAAACAAAATAATCTAATATTATATTTTCGTATGAATGAAATCCTTATCGGAAACATCCTTGTATTGATAGCTCAGATATCAACGATATACATATCGACCAGAAGAGACAGGGAAAAGATCCTGTATACCCAGTTTTTCCCGATGACCCTGCTGACGGTATCGTCTTTCTTGTTGAAGGGCTACAGTGCCGTGGCTATCGATCTGATCGAGATATTCAGGAATATCGTCATCCTGAAAGATATAAAGATCAAATATCGGGAATACCTGTTCATGGCCGCAACGATCATCTTAGGCACTTACTTCAATAACAGAGGCTTGTTGGGCTTGCTTCCGGTCGTAGCCAATCTGCTTCAGACCTATGTACTGATGAATAAGAATATCGGTATGAAATATCTGAAGCTCACTTTTGCTTTGTCTTTCTTGTGCTGGACGATCTATAACTATGTGATCAACAGCTATGTCGGTGTGGTCTTCAATTTCATCAATGTCCTGGTCAATCTGTACGAAGCATTCCGAAAATAAAAAGATCAGCGTTTCTTTCCGCTGACCTGATACATCCTATCATTGGAGATGATGGTGGTGATCTCAAGATAGTCTGAAATTATCTTTGCGAGTTCATCAGCTTCGATAAGATCGTGTCTTACTTCTTCACAAATATTGTGATGGTGATAATTGAGCTTAGCTCTGGACATTCCATGAGCGATAGTCAGTATCCCATCCTTTTTTAATAATGACGATAAATGAGAAATAAGTTTTTCACTATCCACAAAATGCGGAAAAGCATTATAGACTATTATACAGTCATATCTGATTCCTTCATCAAATTCTTCAACATCTTTACAGATGATCCAAACATTATCCTGATGGAATTTTGAACTGGCGATCTTACACATCTTTTCCGAGAAATCGATAGCGGTTACTGATCGCACATTTCTTTTCAGATAGAAGTCGATCATGACTCCGGTACCGCAAGCCACATCCAAAACATCCTTGTCTCTTTCTACACCCGCATTATCCAGGATCGTATTGATGACCTGTTCATCGACTGCCATATCCGTGTCCCAGGAAGGAGCACATTTATCAAAGAACTCTCTGATCTTTATTTTATCCATCTTATTTATTATAAAGGGCTAAGAAAAAAGAGCCGAAGCCCTTTAAGTTCTGATCAGAAGAAATTGACATTGGTCCAGTTGGGACGCCCGTTGCGGAAGTCGTTTTCGGTATACAGATATTCGACTTCTTCGCTGTTGCAGAAACAGTTCAGATAGAAATCCGGATCAAATCCTCTGATGTCTTCGACACCGTCTTTTTTCAGAATCTCTCCGATCATTCTTTCCGGAGGCAATACGATCTTATCGATCATGGAGAGCGGGAAAGAGACCTTTTCTTCAATATATTTTTCAAAATCAGGTTCATCGTATTTCGAAACCCAGTAGACAACGGCTTCCTTCAGGATCTTTCCATTATCGGGAAAGTCATCATGAGAACTCAGAGTCAAAGGATAGGCTCCGTTACGATAACGGTGATATAAATATGAGGCGAAGTAACGAAAATAGAAGTTGTCGTCACTTGGCAGATAGTCCCTTTTAGGAAGCGTAAAAGTTGCGACTTTGAGACTTTCGTTAGCGAAGATCTCTTTGATCCTGTCTACATCTTCAATCCTGAGACTTTCCGCAATCGAACCGACTACTCTTTTATTGATGCTGCCGTCGCTTTTTAAAGTGACCGCGATATACATGTTGTCAAGGGCCCAATAGCAGGTATTGATTATATCTGAATCCTTGCCGCTGACAGCGATGACTCCTTTTTCCAGCGCGCCTTCATCAAGCAGCTTATCGCAATAGGCAGCCTCAAAAGCCCGGAAAAGATTGCCGCAGCCGAAATGGATCCATTCCGGATCTTTTCTGGTCTTTTCGATCATTTCCTGGCGATCATAACTGAAGACTTCATAGCGCGAGTTAAGCCACTTTTCTTTATTTCTGATGACGTTTTTGATTTTCATCTTTACCATCATTATAAACTAAGCAAAAAAGATATATCATATTTGAGAAAGAAGGAAACACTTATGTCACTTACAAGCATGTATCTGCGTTATAAATATGGAAAAGGCGATCGTCAAAGAGATGCCGGATTAAGCACACCTGATGATGTGGTCCGTTATGATGATATTCAATACGGTAAAGACCCCAAATGGCAGGTCTTGGATGTCTATCGGCCGAAAGGCGTAGAAGGCAAGCTGCCGGTGATAATTTCCGTTCATGGCGGAGCCTGGGTCTATGGCAGTAAAGAGATCTATCAGTTCTATGGCATGTCTTTAGCTCAAAGAGGTTTTGCGATGATCAACTTCTCCTATCGTCTGACTCCGGAGGCCAGGTACCCCGCCCAGCTCGAAGACACAAACTCAGTCGTGAAGTGGATGTTTGAACATCAGGAAGAATACGGTTTTGATACCAATAACGTCTTTGCGGTCGGAGATTCGGCAGGCGGACATCTGTTGTCTGTCTATGCGGCAATGTTGAAGGATAAAGAGTTTGCGGAATACTACCATATCGCTGTACCGGAAGATTTCAATTTCAGAGCCATCGCTTTGAATTGCGGTCTGTATTGTTATGAGAGAGAAGACATGGACAAAGGCACGGTGTTATTGATGAACGATATACTGGGGAAGAACTGGAGCGATAAGGATCTCGCAATGTTCAACAGCTATGACAAGATCAAAGAAGGATATCCTGCGGTCTTCCTGATGACTTCAAACGGCGATTTCCTCAAAGATCAGCCGGAACAGATAATTCCTTATCTCAAGGAAAATAATGTTCCGTATGAACTTCATGTCTATGGAAACGATGACAAAATCCTATATCATGTCTTCCATGTGAATATGAAACTGGAAGATGCGAAGATCTGTAATGATGAAGAATGTGAATTCTTCAGAAAACACCTGAAATAAAACAACAATTTTTTATCCAATCTGATATAGAAAGAGGCTTAAAGATGATCGAATTCAAGAATGTATCTAAATCCTATAAGAAAGGCGTCAGAGCCGTTGATGATCTGACTCTTACCGTTAATGACGGTGAGATCTTTGGCTTTTTAGGTCCTAACGGAGCCGGTAAATCCACAACGATAAGGATGTTGACAGGGATATTAAATATCGATGAAGGTCAGATCCTGCTGGATGGAAAAGATATTGAAAAGGAGCCGATCGAAGCGAAGAAGACTTTCGGTTATGTGGCTGATGATCCGGACCAGTTTCTGGCTTTAAAGGGGATCGAATATCTCAACTTCATGGCTGATGTCTATAATGTGGAGAACCGAAAAGAAATTATTAAAGCTCTGACAGAGAAATTTGAGATCGCCGACGCTTTAAACAGCCGGATCGAATCCTATTCCCATGGCATGCGCCAGAAGATCGTGATCTGCGGTTGTCTTTTGAATAAGCCAAAGAACTGGATCTTGGATGAACCGATGACGGGTTTAGATCCAAGGTCTTCTTTTGATCTGAAAGAAATGATGAGAAAACATGCGGATGAGGGCAACTGTGTCTTCTTCTCAACCCACGTTCTGGATGTGGCGGAAAAGCTGTGTGATCGTGTCGGTATCATCAATAAGGGTAAACTCTTATTTACCGGCACCTTGAAAGAGATGAGAGAAACATTTAAAGAAGATGTTTCACTGGAACAGCTGTTTTTGGAGATCACGGAAAATGATTAGAAATATTATTGATCTGACAAAGATCTTCCTGGTCTCGGCTTTCAACAGAGGCGGAAATAAAAAGAGAAAAAATCTCCTGTTCAAGTATGTCCTATATGCTTTACTGTTTGGCTATCTTATCGCTGTCTGTGCCTTTGGTTCATATTCGATAATCAATTCACTGATGGAGATCCATCAGGAAGAAGTCTTTGTGGCGCTGGTCTTTCTGGCAATTATTACCCTGGTCCTGTTTACGACCATCATCAGCTGTATGAATGTGCTGTATTTTTCAAATGACAACCGTTTTATCTTGCCTTTGCCTTTAAAACCTCTGGAAGTATTATCAGCCAAGCTCAATACCCTGCTGGTCTATGTCTATATGGAAGAAGCACTGATAGCTATTTCGACGATGGTCATGTATGGAGTCATGACAAAACAGAGCTTCATCTTTTATCCTCTGACCTTGATCGTATTGATCTTTTTGCCGATCATACCGTTACTGATCGTAGCCTTTATCGTCATGAGCGTGATGGCTTTCACCAAAGGTATCAAAAACAAGAGTCTGGTGCAGCTGATCACGATGAGTGTTTCGATCATATTCACTTTACTGGTATCGACGATCTCATCTTCGACTTCTTCTCAAGAAGATATAATGATCCTGATCAATAAGGCCCAGAGTTTAGTCGAGATCTATAAGAAGGCTTTCCCGACGATGCCTTTGGCGATCGATGCGGTAACTAAATTTGATGTGCTGTCGCTTTTATTGCTTATCTTAGTTTCGATCGTCTTCTATATCCTAGTCTGTATGTTCAGCCAGAAGATCTATTATCGGGGCATGTTGGGGTCGCTGTATTCTTCATCGGGTGTATCGGATAAGAAGATCGATGAGAGAAAAGCTTACCGATCAAAAGGTCTTGGCTGCAGTTATGTGATGAAGGAGCTGAAGGTCTATCTGCGCCGTCCGACCTTCTTTGTACAGCTCGTCTTACCTTGTCTGATCTTACCGACCTTTATGATGATCATCTTCTATTTCAGCGTCGGTTCAGAGGTGCCAGGTGGTCTGAATGCTCAACTTGGACCATTATACGGAAATAAGGAATATCAGAGCGTGATCTATGCGGTCGTGCTGATAGCGCTGATGTTTATATCGTTTTACAGCTTCATGCCGACAGTTGCCATATCAAAAGACGGTCATGACGCCTATGCGATGAAATATCTGCCGATCCTTTTTTCCGATCAGTTGCTATACAAAATGATCCCTGATATTGCGCTGTGTATGTTTTCCTATCTTTCAATGATCACGGTCGGAATGTTTCTGTTCAGATTGCCTGTCATATATTTACTGATGAGTCTTCCGGTCGCATTATTATACAGTATCCTTCATGGTTTTCTGATCTTGAGCGATGTCAGAAAGCCGAAGCTTGACTGGAACAATGAGATGCAGATAGTAAAGAGGAATACACGGATGATGCTGACGATGGCATTTTCACTGATCAATATGGGTCTGGTAGCTTTACTGGCTTTCGTATGCAAATTAAAAACGATCACTCTGATGATCGCTTTAACGGTAATATATCTGATAATTATCTGTTTCTTATATCGCTATATTAAAGATAAAGATGTAAAACTGGCTGACGGATTTGAATGATCAGCTGTTATTGATCGATCTCTTGATCCCGATATAATTCAATATCACAAACAGCATCACCATGAGATGATAGATTCCATTGTGGTCAAGCACAAGGATGAGATCGAGCCTGAGCGTATAGATCGTCTGTAAGTAGCTGCCGATGGTAAAGACGATTATCGCCAGCAGGAAATATACAAGATAGTGTTTCTTTCTGATGTTTATGATCAGAATGATCATCAGTAAAAAGAGATTGATGATTGTAAAGACAACGAAAGAAGTATAGCTTCCGGCGATAAAGTTATTGTATAAACCGATGCCGATCGCGAGTATTGTATAAATCGGAATGAGTATTCCGGTTATTTTTAAGCCATAAGCTTCATACCAGATACATATGGAATAGGTAGCGATGGTTAAATAGAGATTGATATTGAGAAAGGCCCAAAGGATCTTTTTCGTTTCCTGTTTGAGCTGTATGCCATGGATGAAAGCGCCGACAAGAGATGAGATGATAAAGACCACAAAGGTAATGACCCATAAAAGCTTTCTTTTTTCTCTTTATCCATCTGGATCAGTCTGAACAGGAAATAAATAGATAATAAGGCGTTGATGAGATTGGTCAAGCCACTGCTTGATTCGGTTCCGGAAGTTAAAGTCATATCTATTTAAATATAACGCAGAAAAAAACGGCGCTTCATTTTGTGAAAACGCCGTCGTTTCATTTAGCTGTTGTCTTTTTCCAAGCCGGTCACATTGATATTTTTGTTTACCTTGGCGTCGTAGGTATTGGCTCTCATTATTTCCTTGAGATCAACGCCGGTCGCTTCGGACATCGTATCAAAGACTTGTTTCATGATTATCGGCATATTGCCGGAGACCTGTGATACACCGCTTTCACCATTTCCGGAATCGTAGATGGTTACTTTGTCGATGGCGCTGATTGGTTTTGCGATTTCCGCAGCCAGCTGAGGCATGATCTTGATCATCATTTCAGCCATGGCAGCACCGTTGTATTTCTGATAGGCTTCGGCTTTCTTTTCCATCGCTTCAGCTTCGGCCAGGCCTTTTTCCCTGATAGCTTGTGCTTCAGCCTTGCCTTTAGCTTCGATAGCTTCAGCTTCCATCTGCGCCAGATACCTCTTGGCTTCCGCTTCTTTTCTGGTTCTGGTCAGATCAGCTTCGGCTTCCTGTTCGCTGGCATAGCGATTGGCGTCAGCTTCTTTTTCGATCGTAGCTGTCAGTTCCTGTTCGCGGACTTCAACTTCTTTTTTCTTCAGTTCCGCTTCCCTTTCGGCTTTGGCGATCTGCGCATTGACGGTAGCCGTCTGAATGCTTTTTTCCTGTTCCTGTTTCTGAATTTCGTAGGCTGCATCAGCCATAGCAATCTTCTTGTCGGATTCCAGTTTCAGTTCTGCCTGTTTGATGGCCAGTTCATTGTTTCTTTGGGCAATTTCCGTTTCCGCTTCGACACGGGCGTCATTGGCCGCTTTATCGGCTTTGGCTTTCGCAATGGCGACATCTCGGTCCGCTTCAGCCTTGGCGATCTGGGCATCTTTCTTGATCTTGGAAGTATTATCCATACCCAGATCATTGATCAGCCCATTCTCGTCGATGACGTTCTGGATGTTGCAGGAGAGGATCTCGATACCGAGTTTTTCCATATCCTTGCTGGCCTTGGCCATGACCTGATCAGAGAAAGAATCACGGTCAGTATTGATCGTCTTGAGATCAAGGGTGCCGATGATCTCACGCATATTACCCTGTAAAGAATCCTGAAGATCCATGGCGATGGCTTCCGGCTCCTTGTTTAAGAAGTTTCTTTCCGCCTTTAGCATCCCTTCTGGCGAAGTATCGACTCTGACCTTGGCGATCGCATCGACCTTGACATTGATGAAATCGTTGGTCGGGATGAAGGTATCGGTCTTGATGTCGACCGAGATCTGGCCCAGATGCAGATGGTCGGCCTTCTCTAAGAACGGCAGTTTGAAGCCGGCCCGGCCGATCAGGACCTTCGGAGTCTTCTTGAGACCCGAGATGATGATGGCCACATCAGGCGAGGCTTTGACATAACCGGTGAGGATAAAGATCAGAAAACTGATCAGTAAGACAGCAGCAATAAGAATAATAATGATCCCATTCATGTGTTTTACCTCCTTGAATCATTTGCCGGGTCTAAATAAAAGACCCATGGCATACATGAGTCTTACTGTTTAAAGATAACCGGATCTGATGATCGAAATGACGGTTTTTCTTCCTGAATAGGATGTTACTCCCTCAATGTGATTTTATTCTATCAGAGGTTCATTATGACTGTCAAGCATAAAATGAATGAACTTGTAAAAAGTTTTCAGTTAGCTTGTTGGGCCTTTTCTTTCTTCGTATATAACCAGTAAATAGGAATACATATTAACAGTAATACGGCATAACCATAGAATAATGGTCCATAACCGTAATCTGATATGACGAAGGCTCCGATAGCCGGTCCTAAGACGTTGCCCAAATCCATACCGATGTAGCAGCTGCTGGAAGCGACGCCGCTTCGTTTGAGTCCGAGTTTTCTGACGGAATCAGCCTGGATCGCCGAAGAACCTGAGCCCTGACCGATCGCTTTCAAAACAGCCGCGAATAAGACGAGGCCCAGAGTATGCGCCTGCGCAAAGCAGATCGCAAAGACGATCGAGATCACAAAGGCCGGATATAAGGTGTAGGCTACCCCTTTAAGGTCTAACCATCGGCCCGTAAAAGGTTTGGTGGCAACAGTCGTTATTGAAGAAACAGTATAGTAGAGACTTATATTGGCGATATTTCGGGTCGCGCCATAGTCTTTAAGATAGTAAAGAAGGATACCGTTACCGATTGATAAGACCCCAATCAGAAAGACATACATAAGAAGTTCCGACGCAAAAAAGTTTTCGAACTTGAAGACGAATTTTTCTTTTGTAAGGTTGGTCGGCTTGTAGGGAGTCAGATAAGTTCCGATAACACACATCAGTAAGAGGATACTGGCACCGATAAAGATCGCTTCCATCCCATAATGCGCATCGACAAAATCACCCAATTGCGGGCCGATCATCGTGGAGACGACTGTACCGATACCGATATAGCTCATGCCTTCGCCCAGTCTTTCTAAAGGAAGGAAGTCGGCGCCAAAGGCCATGGAGACCGTACCACTCAAAGAAAAGGCGATACCGTTTAAGATCCTGACAAAGATGATCATCCCTACCGTATCGGCTTTGGTGTATAGAAACATGCAGATGATCGTAAGTACATAGGACAGGATCATCAGATACTTCTTGTTGAAACGATCGGAGGCGGCGCCGGAAAAAGGACGGCCAAACAGGGCAACCAGGCTCATCAGTGATGAGATGATGCCGGTGATCTCCATTGGCGCACCTCTGGAGATTAAGAAGGCCGGCAGGATCGGATTGACCATATAGGAAGCAGCTCCGCTTAGCACGCTCATTACAAGCACCATGATGAAGGGTATCGTAAATATTCGTTTCTTTTCCATGTGTTATCTCCAGTTAATGTTATTGTAGCGGTTTGGATCAAAGAAGTATTTTGAATAAGTGGAAGGAACTTATAAATTTAAGTCCAAAGAAAAAGACAATATTATAAAATGAAAGAAATAATATATTAAAAGATATAGAAGAATCGGAGAATCATATGAAAAAGTTTGTTGACCTGTTAAAGAAATATCCGCTGCTCAACTGTTTTATCGCCATCTTCTTTTCGATGGTTGCGATCAAAAGTATCCCGACAGAAACTTATGTACAGATGTGCATCCTGAGGATGCTGCTGTGTGGAACGCTGTTCTTTTTACTGTCTTTTATATCCGGAGATAAGACGATAAACAGTTGCGGTAATTCCACGGGCTATGTGATCAAAGTGGCAGCGGCAATCTGGCTGCTGGCTCTGCCGCTTGGATTGTTAGGGCTTGTTGCCAAGTTAGCAGAGGCAGAAACGATCAGACCGGATTGGCCATATCAGATTTTTACCATATTTCTATTATTTGTATTCGTCGGTCTTTTTGAGGAACTGGCTTTCAGGGCCATCATCAATGATGCGCTGTTATACAGGTTCAGAGATAAGAAAAATGTCTTTCTCTGGATCGCGATCGTCAGTTCACTGGTCTTTGGGGCTGCCCATATCTTCGGTTATGTATTAATGACCCCGCTTGACTGGGTACAGGCTTTGGGTAAGACTTTGTCGGCCGGTGTTTTCGGACTTTGTACGCTGATCTTATACTGGCACACAAGAAATGTCTGGGCCTGTGGCCTGGTCCACGGCATTTATGATTTCATCGTCGGTTTTTCAACTGCTCTTACAGATAGTTCTATGTCTGCCAGTTATGTCGTTCCGGAAGAACACGCCGTATTGGCGATCATCGTATATGCAGTCTCGGTTCTGGTCATGCTGATACCTTTGGGCATCATCTGGAAAAAGGTCGGCAAGAAGATCGACTTTGATGAGATCAGAAGGACCTGGTAATAATAAACCAAATTAAGGAGAACGATATGGAACGCTTTGATAATAAAAATGTTAACCTGGATGCCTTGAAGAAGAAGGCCTACAATCTGCGCTGGGCAGAAGTTGAAGAAGGTACCATCCCATTAACGGCAGCCGATCCCGATTATCCGGTGGCTCCGGAGATCAAGAAAGCCATGGCCGACTATATTGAAGACGGCTATTTCTCCTATACGCCGAAAATGGGTCTGAAAGAATTCAAGAGTGCCCTTTCAAGAGTTCTTAAAGAAAGAAAAAACGAAGAGATCGATGAAGAACTGATCCTGCCGGTCGATTCGGCAGCCCGAGCGATGCAGATAATCGCGGAAGCTTTCTTAAAACCGGGCGATGAGATGCTGGTATTCGACCCCTGTGATTTCTTGTTCAGAGAAGCCTGTGTCAAAGCCGGAGGCACTGCCGTATCAGTGCCGATTGCCTTAGATCCGGTAAACCGAAAAATGGATCTCAGCCATATCGAAGAATACGTAACGGATAAGACGAAGATGATCGGTCTTTGTAATCCCCATAATCCTTATGGCCTTACCTATACACCGGAAGAACTTGATCACATCATGAAGATCTGTGAGAAATACGATCTGCTGATCATGAATGACGAGATCTGGTCGGATATCATCTATCCTGACAGCAAGTTCAACAGTATCTATTGCCTCGGAAACGAGCGCTGCAAGCGTGTATTAAGTGTTTTCGGTTATTCCAAGAGTTTTGGATTAGCGGGTTTGAGGATCGGAGCGATCTACTGTAACGATAAAGATAAGTTTGACGCATGTGTCAAAGCTTCCGGCGTCATGACGACGCAGGGTGGTGCCACATCGATCTCACAGGTTGCTGCCACAGCCGCGATGAAGCAAGCCTACTACTGGGTCGATGATTTCTGTGAGCACATCATGAATAACCGCGACTTTGCGGTCGACTATATCAACACAAATATCCCTAAACTCCATGCCTATAAGCCGATGGCGACCTATCTGCTTTATGTCGATATCTCGGAATTAGGCTTAAGCGGGGCCGAATTTGTGAATTACTTAAGAGAAAACTATCATTTAGCCATCGTTCCGGGCGGTCATCAGTTCTTTGGTGATCAGTCCGAAGGACATGTACGAATTTGTATAGCAACTTCTCGTGAGATCCTGGAAGAAGGACTTAAGAGACTCAAAGCCGGTGTTGATAGTTTGATAGATAAACAATGAATTTATTAATTCACGATCTCAATAAAGAAGAATTTGTCAGGATCGCCGATCAGTACAAAGACTGCACGATCGTAAGTGATGAAGGCACGATCAGACCATGTGTGGGCTGCTTTTCCTGTTGGAACAAGACACCCGGTCAATGTATCGTCAAAGATGGCTACGACAATATGGGTTATCTGATCCATCACGCCGATGAAGTTAAAGTCATAAGCCGTTATACCTATGGCGGTTTCTCATCTTTTGTCAAAAATGTCTTTGACCGTTCCTTAGGCTATGTATTACCGCACTTTGAACTGGTCAATGGTGAATCACATCATCAGAAGCGTTATCAGGAAATTAAACCGTATACCTTTATCTTTTACGGACATAACTTAAGTGAAGAAGAAAAGAAAAACGCGATCCGTTATGTTGAGGCGGTAGTGACCAATATGCGAACAGAAGTAAAGGATGTGATCTTTGAAGAAAAAGAGGAAGATAGAAAAGATAGAAATAAAGAAAAAGAAAATTCCGGAAAGATCGTTTTACTGAATGCCAGCATGCGTTCGGCAGATGGTAACTCTGCTGCTTTGGCTAAAGAACTGCAGAAAAGGATAAACAGAAAATCAGAGCTGATCAACCTTTCAATGTATCTGAATAAGATAGATGAACTGGTCAAAGAACTTGAAGATGTTGAAACACTTGTTTTGTGTACACCTTTATATGTGGATGGCTTGCCTTCGCAATTGATAAGATTGATGGAAACTTATGAAAGAAATTATACCGGTAAAGCTAAGAAGATCTATGTCTTGGCCAACATGGGTCTGTACGAAAGTAAACAGTTAGTAAATCTTCTGAGCCAGACAAAGAAGTGGTGTGAGCTGATGAACTTTGAATATAACGGCAGTGTGGCTATCGGAGCCGGTGAGCTCGTAGGTGGTCTGATGAAAGCCATACCTTTGGAGAAAGGTTTCACTAAAAAGATCGCGGAAGCGGAAGATAAACTCGCTAAGGCCATAGATGATAATTCAAAGATCGATGATATCTATACGGGAACAGAAAGTTTCCCGAGGTTTCTGTATATGGCGATCGCTAACAGCGGTTGGAAGAGGATGGCTAAAGCTAACGGGATCGATCCTAAAGAGTTATATAGAAAGTTGTGAGGTTGAAGATGTTGAGACTAAGACCATATAAAGCCTGTGATGCCGAAACGATCGTAACCTGGGTCGGTGATGAAGTAGCCTTCCGTAAATGGTGTGCCGACCGTTATGATCACTACCCTATCAATGCTGATGATATGAACGCGAATTATGATAATGTTGCGCAGGATGACAATTTCTATCAGTTCACGGCTTTTGATGAAACGGGTATCGTGGGTCATCTGATCATGCGTTTTACCGATGAAGAAAAGAAGGTGCTGCGTTTCGGTTTTGTGATCGTCGATCCGGATAAACGTGGCAAAGGTTATGGTAAGGAAATGCTGGAACTGGCAATTAAGTACGCATTTGAAATTCTGAAAACCGAAAAGATCACTCTGGCCGCTTTCGACAATAATCCGGAAGCCATAAGATGTTACAAGTCGGTCGGGTTTAAAGAAGTGATACCAGATGAAGAAAGACCTTTTTGTCCTTTTGATGAAGACTGGAAAAGAGTCGAGATGGAAATAGAGAGATGATAATCAGGTCACTTGAAAAAGACGAAGTTGAATTATTAAAAGACTTTCTCTATGAAGCCATCTTTATCCCTGAAGGGGTGCAAGCACCGGACAGATCGATCATCGAAAAAGAAGAACTGGCTGTGTATTATGAAAACTTTGGTAATAGAGACGGTGATCATTGTCTGTTGGCGATAGAAGATGATAAACCGATCGGTGCCGTATGGTCAAGGATCATGAATGACTATGGACATGTCGATGATCAGACACCATCTTTAGCCATCTCTTTGTTTAAGGAATATCGCCATAAAGGCATTGGCACAAAGCTGATGCGAGAAATGTTGAAGCTGTTAAAAGAAGAAGGTTACAGAAAAGCTTCACTGGCTGTACAGAAAGATAACTATGCTTACAGGATGTATAAGGATCTCGGCTTTGTAACCGTTAAGGAAAACGATCAGGAATATATCATGGTAAATGAATTATCGAAAGAATTGGAGCTTAAAGAGTTATATCTTCTGGAAATAGAGAAGATCAAGCCTTTATTATTGAATGTCTTCAGTTCACCACCCTGGAACGAAGACTGGAGCGATGAGAAGCAGTTTGATGAATATCTGAGAGATCTGATCGAAGTGAGAGGTTCTTTACTGTATGGTCTATATCGTGATGAAGAACTGATCGGTGTTTCGATCGGGAAAATTAAACACTGGTGTTCAGGAACAGAATATTATATCGATGAATTGTTTATTGCGAAGGAATATCAGAATCACGGTTATGGAAAAGAGTTTCTCAGAATGATCGAAGACAAGCTTCCGGAAAAAGGAGTCTGTGCGATCTATCTGATGACGGATAAAGATAAACCGGCTTTTGAATTCTATAAGAAGATGGGTTTTGAAGAACTGAAAGAAACAACAGCTTTCTTTAAGAAATTCTGAATCAGTTATCTGTTTATGCCAAGACGGTATAAAACAAAGCAGACCAGAAAAGTAAACAGCAGAAATAAAGGCAGGATAATAATAGTTGATTTAAGACCTAAGGCAAAGAAACCATACCAGTCGTAACCGGGCATGATGATGCCGTTTCTGGTATGTGTGATAACTTCAACGACATAGTAGATCACATATAGTACAGTAGGGATCATGGCCAGAAAGACGCTTTTTAAAGATAAAGCATTATTTCTTTCATAAGCTATCCAGGTGAAGATCGCCGCAAGCGGATTGATCAGATGAAGGAAAAGATTGCTGTAGGCAAAGAGTATCAGATAACCGTATAGTCTGCCCATGGTCGGTTCCAGAAAGAATATCGTCACCAGCATCGTTACGCTGACGGCAGAGGTCGCAGAGAGTTTAAGCAGATAGATAAAGGAAGGAATGTCTTCCTGTTTTTCTTTTATGGCGCGATAGTATGCAACAGCGGCAATTAAAGAGGCAATTCCCAGGTAGATATTGGAATCGACAGTGAAAAACTTAAGCGCTCTTAATCCCGCAACCGAAAGGATCCCGGAACTGATTCCCGACATCATCCAGGAGATAGAGAAAAACTCAAGCAGAAATACTATGATATTGGCGATACAGGCATTTTTGAAGTTGTCCCTTTTCATTGTTATAAAGTATAACAATCTGTAAAACAAATGTCCGTTGCGATGATTCTAATAAAAAAACGTCTGATGGCGGTTTCAGACGTTTCTATAAGGAGGAATTCTATCCCGGTCAGATCTCATCAAGTTTATGCATAAGCTCTCTGGTAGATTCATAGAGATTGTTATAGATTTGCTGATACATTTCGTATTTTTCATTGCAGTCAGGACACGGATAATAGGTCTTGCCCGGTTTGATATATTTTAATAATTCATCATAGGTCTCAAAACCCGGGTATCTGACAGCAGAGGCAGCCATCAGAGCATCACCAAAACAGGCCCCTACTGTAACAAGCGGAGTTGAGATCTCCTGACCTATGACATCGCATATTATCTGCATCCATACTTCATTCAAAGTCCCGCCCCCGGTCACAAAAATCTGATCGATCGGAATATCGTGAGCTCTCATCAGCTGCAGCTGCTGATTGATCGAGAAAGCGACACCTTCAAGAGCGCTGCGATAGATATGGGCTCTGGTGTGAGAGAGCTTCAGGCCAAAGACGATGCCCTTGGCCTGATGGTCGTTAATAGGAGTTCTCTCGCCTGCCCAATAAGGCAGTGTTATAAGTCCGTCACTTCCGGCCTCGATATCTTCGATTCCTTCACACATTGCGCTGTAGGCGTTAGGACCGCCTTTTTCCTGCTGGTACAGAAGATCGGGGAATAGAGTATCTCTGTACCATTTGGTCAAGGAACCCGCCGTGTTGGTTCCGGCGGAGATATCACATAGTCCGGGAACGATGAATTCTTCTCGCCACAGTCTTTCGTCATCGATCAGTTTCTCGGTCCCTAAGATCATATAGACAGATGAACCAAGCTGGATCATCATTTTTCCCGGTGAGACGACACCAACGGAGATGGCTTCGGCACCGGAATCATCGGTTCCGGTAAGTACCGGTGTCCCTTCAGCCAGTCCGGTCTGCTTTGCGGCGTCGGCTGTTACAGTACCGACGATATCGGTAGCTTCATGGATCTCAGCCAGCTGGTCAGGGCGACAGATCGGCTTACAGTATTCTTCCACCGGTTTCCAATCCGCTCCATATAAAGGATTGAAAGAAGCCAGGCCAAGAAATTTATCCACGACATAGTTACCTGTTAACTTAGCGGTAAGATATGTTGAAGCGGTAATGAATTTATAAGTCTTTTCGTAGACCTCAGGTTCTTTATTTCTGATCCATAAGATCTTAGGCATGACATCACTTGAACACAGAGGACGGCCATACCATTTTCGAATCTGCTCCTCTCCATACATCTCGGTGAGCTGTTTCATCTCGTCAGTAGCTCTGGCATCAATGCCGTAAAGGATGGCTTTTCTAAGCGGTCTGCAGTTTTCATCGACCGGCAGGCAATCCGCACCTAAGGCACTGGTTCCTATGGCTTTAATGTCTTTAGGATCGACACCGCTGAGTTCAATGAGCTTATTGGAAATGATACAGAAATCACCCCACCAGTCTTTTTCCGCATCGTGTTCAAAATGATTGGGTGCGGGATTGGACATGGAATGTTCAGTAAAATACTCGGCGACTATTTCACCTGAATCATTGATCAGTACACCTTTTGAGGAATTGGTGCCGGTATCGATACCCATAAAATAAGCTTCAGCCATGATCATTCTCCTTTGTAGACGATCTTTCCATCGACGATCGTCATATATACTTTAAGATCTCTTACATCTTTAATATCGGTTTCAAATATATTACCGGACAGTACAGCGATATCGGCTTTCTTGCCTACTTCAAGAGAGCCCAGAGAATCTTCTTTACCAAGATTATAGGCTCCGCCATAGGTCCAGGCCTTAAGAAGTTCTTCTGTTTTCAACATGTTTTCTTTATTGAAAGGTTCACCGCCATCAGAGAAATAGCCACCAACCGCATGATAGACAGATTCCGGAATATCATCGATCAGTAAAGGCAGGTCAGTACCGCAGCTGATGATGACGCCTGAATCCGCCATCTTTCTTCTATTCCAGTAGTATCTGCCTCGATCTCCGATCTTTTCTTTGATCATTCTGAGCTTATCTTCCCTGTCAGCCAGTGATTGGATCTGCGGGTAGATCTCGGCGATGACGCCCATCTTCCCCATTCTTTCCAGATCAACCGGATCAGAGAATTCCAGATCGGTGATCGCCTGTCTTAAGACCATCTTTCCCTTTTCGTCTCTTTGACATTTTTCATATATATCAAGCACTTTGGCGATCGCAGCGTCACCCTGGGCATGTAAAGAGAAGCGGAAACCCCTTTTATCAGCTTCGATTGTATCTTTTTCCAGTTTAGCCCAGTCGATCTTCTGCAGACAGCAGAAATCTTTATTTTCATAAGGGTATTTCAGATCCGCATTGTATTCGGATACGGAACCGTCAGTCATCTGATTATAGCCGGAGAAGGTCACAAAATCAGAATTGAACTTTTCTCTCATATTCTGACCATAAGTAAAGTCAATATCTTTATCGACTGGTTGAGACATGAAGTTTACTCTTAAACTCAGTTCCTTATTATCTTCCAGATCATTAAGTGTTTCCGTAAAACCATAGTAGTCATCAAAGCCCATTTCCTTGATCGAAGTGATACCGCGGGAGTTCATCATCTTCATGTATTCGATAAACTGCGGTCTGATGAATTCTTTATTACCGATGACATAAGGGAAGATCTTCACATAAGCTTCCGGATAGCAGCGATCAGGAGTAAAGCCAAACTTATCAATTGCGGCAGTGTTCATCGCACAGCTTTCACATCCTTCCTTAAATAATACGACTGCTGCATCCGGGTATTTTTCATCCAGTTCTTCTTTTCTGATGTCAATCGTAAGATCATGAGCGAAGATCACTTCATCCTCAGCTTTATCAAGCAGTTCAAACACCTGTTTTACATCCTTACAAATTGAAAGATCCTTTCCGACAAAACGCATGACATAGCCGGAAAAGAAACAATGGACATCGATAAAGCCCGGACAGATGGTCCGGTTGCCCAGATCTATGACCTGGGTATGCGCATTAAACAGTTCGCCGGGGCATTTGCCTTTACCGATGGTGCTGATCTTGTTGCCGCTTAATATGACATAGCCCGCAAAGCAGGGTTCATCGGTCGCAGTAAAGATATTATTCGATGTAAGGATCAGATCATTATTTATCATTTTGAACTCCTTGTGGTACAAGCTATTTTAAAATTAACATTAAATTGTTTAATTTTCAATAAAGTTGTATCTGAAAAAACAAGAAATTAAGCGCTTATTGGTGTGTTGATGAACTAATAATAAGGATAATTAGTTAGTTTTATAAAACAAGATAAATTCATACTAGCTAAAATTTGTTTGAAAAAAATAAAACTTGTATTTTTTTGAATTCAGTACTATGATGAGAATGAAGATAGGGGAAGAACGTTCCAAACCGGCTTATTTGTTTGGGCAAGAAAACCAAATCATAATTTTAGGAGGGTTAAATGGAAAAACCAAAAAACACTAACGAACTTGGCAGAAAACTGGGTCTGGGTGCGGTTATTGCGCTGGGCGTAGGTACGACTGTCGGTTCAGGTATCTTCTCATCTCTGTCCGAAGTAGCGAATGCTTCCGGAAGCATGTTGTTCCTGTTTCTGGCCTTCATTATCGGCGGTCTGTTACAGATCCCGGCAAACTTCTGTTATTCAGAGCTTGCTTCTGCTTATCCGGAAGATGGCGGACAGTATGTCTATTTCCGTGAAGCCGGTTCGAAACTTCTGGCTTTCCTTTGCGGATGGATCAGTATTTTAGCGACTGACCCACCTTCAATCTCGATCATGGCTCTGGCCATCGTCAATCACCTGGCTTTCTTTGTGCCGATGAGTGACTTCGTATTGAAGCTGGTCGCGGTCGTCTTTGTTCTGATCTTCATGTTCCTGCACCTGAGATCAGTTGAAGGCGGCGGTACTTTCCAGACGATCATTACGGCTTTCAAGATCATTCCGTTTGCGCTGATCATCGGTATCGGTTTATTCAACCTCAAAGGCGATCTTCTGTTATCGAATACACCGCTTACAGGTTTTGCGGGTTCTTTAGGACTTACAGCATTGATCGCCGGTGTTGCGGGTACGACCTGGTCATATGATGGCATGGGTGCAGCCTGCTACATGTCCGGTGAGATCAAGGATCCGGAGATCAATATGCCTAGAGGTCTGATCTTAACAGCAATCATCGTTTTAGCTCTTTATGGCGGTCTGACTTTTGTCGCTTCCGGCTTACTGACGATCGATGAACTCGCTGCTTCTGATGCGCCGATCGCGCTGATGGCTTCAAAACTTCCGGGTATCGGTAATGTGGCCGGTGTCGTAGTTGCGATCATGGCTATCATCGTTGTCATGGGTTCATTATCTTCATGCATCCTGTTCCAGCCACGTATCGAATACGCTATGGCCAAGGACAATCTGTTCTTCAAACAGTTCGGTCTTGTTCATCCGAAGTGGGAAACTCCTTACTTCTCGATCATCGTCCAGTGCGCTTTAGGTATCATCCTGATCTTTGCTTCCGATCTGGCCGGACTTCTGGGTTACTTCACCATGATCGCTCTGATCAAGAACGCTTTAACTTTCGGTACGATCTTCGTCTTAAGAAAGAAAGGTACCGAAGGCGGATACAATCCTACTTATAAGTGCCCGGGTGGCCTGATCATGCCGATCATCGCTATCTTCATGACTTGCACACTTATCTATGGTGAGATCACATATGCCCCGATCCCTAGCCTTATCTGTGCGGCTCTGACTTTCATTACAGGTCTACCGGCTTACTGGTACTTTGTAAAACAGAGCGAAAAAGCGAAATAATAATATTAAGTAATCAAATCAGAACATAATAATAGAGCTCTCAGATCACTGAGGGCTCTGTATTCTGATTTCTTCCCCTTCTCTTTACGATATTATTTCTGTTCAGCCGATCCTGATCGATCGGTTGAAACGGACACGGAGGTTAAAAATGAAACTTGCAGCAGTCGGAAGCAACTGTATCGATTTTTATAAAAATATTGAGAACGGTAAAGCCTATCCCGGCGGCGGTCCGGTGAATATGGCTGTCTATACGGTAAGAAACGGTGGTGAAGCATCCTATATCGGACCGGTCGGTTCTGATGAATATGGAAAGATCATGCTGGAGGCGATCAAAGCCAAAGGTGTTGATATATCACATATGCATGTCAAGCCGGGTAAGACCGCGCTGTCGGAAGTTGAACTGATCGATGGTGAAAGAGTCTTCGGTGACTATGATGAAGGTGTGCTTTCCGATTATGTGCTTAGTGAAGAAGATATGGATTTCATAAAGGAACACGATATGGTCGTCTGTGACCTCTGGGGCAAAGTCGAAGGTCAGTTCAGTGATCTGAAACAAAGAGGTATTTCAACCGCTTTTGATTGCGCAACCAGACCCGAAGACAAGGAAGCTCAGACAGCGATGCCCTATACGGATTATCTGTTTTTCTCAAGTGATGATGGTGATACACTTGAGCTGAGGAAGCAGATGAAGAAGTACCACGACCAAGGCCCGAAGCTTGTGGTGGCGATGCTGGGGACTCAGGGGTCTTTGTGCTTTGATGGACAGAAATACCATCGTTTCGGGGTCGTTGAATGTGACAACGTCGTTGATTCCATGGGTGCCGGTGATTCCTATATTGCCGGGTTCTTAAGCGGTATCGTTGATGGCCTGAACATCGAAGAATGTATGCACAAAGGAGCAGCGACGGCGACAGAGACCTTGAAATACTTCGGAGCGTGGTAGATGGGTAACTTCAAAGGCAACTTCTATTCTTCAGCCCTGAAGATGACCACCCAGATCAATGTGATCTTTCCGGAAAGGTCCAATGATGTCGATCCGGTAGTTGAAGGAGAACCAAGGGTATTGTTGCTTCTTCATGGCTTAAGCGGCAACTGTGATGAATGGCTGCGCTTTTCCAAGATCGAATACTACGCGAAGAAATACAACTTCGTGATCATCCTGCCGGAAGTTCAGAGAAGTTTCTACTGTAATACTTCTTACGGACAGAATTACTTTGACTATGTGGCTGATGAACTGCTGGAAATATGTAACAGCTGGTTCAGGATCGATTGCGGAAAAGACAATGTCTTTATTGCCGGAGAAAGCATGGGCGGTTATGGTGCTGTACGGATCGGTCTATCAAGACCGGATAAGTTTGCGGGTATCGCTTCACTCAGCGGCGTGCTTGATTATGAGTCCTTTGTCAAGATGATCCGGGAAGAAAGCTGGCCGGATATGAGCGCAAGTGAGATCGATATACTGGATGATAAAGATACACCGATAGAACTTGGTATAAAGCTGGCCTCTGATAAAAACAGACCGAAGCTGATCCAGCTTTGCGGAAAAGAAGATTTCCTTTATGAAGGGAATCAGAAATTCAGAAAAGCCCTGGACGAAGCGGGATACGGACATCTGTATAAAGAGGGTCCCGGTGACCATGAGTGGCCTTATTGGGATAAAGCGATCCAGTATGCGTTCATGTATTTCCTGGATCTGGATATGAACAAGACACCTATTTATTAAAGGGAGAAAAATATGTATAAAGCGGAAATGTGGAAAGAGAATGAAGGGCCGAATCTTCGCAGCTTCAATGAAGAAGAGACCCGGGAGAGTATCAAGGGGGCTCTGGCTTTAAGACCGCAGATCGAGAAGATCATCGATCAGATCTGGGCTGATGATTTTGATTCGATCTTTTTTATGGGCATCGGCGGTACCTGGGCCAGCGCTTTACAGGTCGAAGTATATATGCGCGGCAAATCGACTTTACCGGTCTATGTCGACAACGCGGCCGAATTTCTGACGACCGGCAACAAAAAGTTTACGAACAATTCGGTACTCATCTATTCATCAGTATCCGGCAACACCAAGGAAATGGTGGAACTGGTCGATAAAGTAAAAGGTATGGGTGCCAGAGTGTTTGCGTTTATCGATACCCCGGGATCAGTTCTGACGCAAGATGATAAACAGGATTATCTTGTCGTCTACGAAAAGAACGAACAGCTCAAGTTCTACATGGTAGCCAACTACCTGATGTATAAGAACAACGAGTTCCCGGAATATGAGCGCTATAACAAGGAAATGGAAGAGAATCTGGCCGAAGCTCTGATCAGTGTGGAAAAGGCAGCTGATGCCTGGGCCTATGATCACGCCAGAAGCAGAGTCGAGTTCTTCAGAGCTCATCCGGATTATCCGCATTATTTCATCGGTTGCGGCAATCAGTACGGTGCGACCTATTCTTATGGCATGTGCTACTGGGAGGAACAGATGTGGGTCAGGACCAAGTCCATCAGTGCCCCGGAATTCTTCCATGGCATGCAGGAGATAATCGTGGCCGATACCCCGGTCACTCTGTTTATCGGCGAAGATGAACAGCGGCCTCTGGCGGAAAGAGTCGCAAGATTCTTACCGAAAGTGTGCGCAAATTACGTCATAATAGATACAAAGGAATTCGAACTCAAAGGCATATCTGAAGAATTCAGAGGAAGTATTTCTCATCACGTCATGAGGGCCGTCAATGCGAGAGTCGATGCCTATATGGAACTCTTCCTGAGACATCCGCTTACGATCAGAAGATATTACCGTCAGTTTGAGTACTAATGGGGAGATAGATATGTTGTGGACTGAAGAACTGTTCAAAGTTAAAAAACCGATCATCGCCATGTTGCACCTGGATCCGCTTCCGGGTGATCCAATGTGGAAATACGGCATGAATATGGATAAAGTCGTCGAAGATGCCAGAGCCGATTTGAAGGCTTTACAGGATGGCGGTGTTGACGGTATCATTTTTTCAAATGAGTTCTCTTTTCCGTACCAGCGGAATATGGACCGCAATACGGTTGCGGCGATGGCTTATGTCATCGGCTGTCTGAAAAGCGAGATCAGAGTACCTTTCGGGGTCGATGCGATATCTGATGGAATTGCCTGTCTCGAGCTGGCGGCCGGCGTAAATGCGGCTTATGTCAGAGGAACTTTCTCCGGCGTCTATGTCGGTGACGGCGGTTTCTACAACAATGACTTCTCGGAGGTCATCAGAAGGAAATATGCCTTACATCTGGATGATCTGAAGATGCTGTATTTCATCAATCCGGAATCCGACCGCTCTCTTGATCCGCGTCCGCTCAAAGACATTGCCCGGACCACGATCGCCAAAGCAGCCCCGGATGGCTTATGTATCTCGGCCAATGCGGCAGGCGAGGACGTAGATGACGAACTGATCCTGTCGGTCAAACAAGCCAATCCCGAAGTCGTCGTCTTATGCAATACGGGCTGTCGGGTGGATACGATCGAGCGCAAACTGAAGAATGCGGATGCGGCAGTTGTAGGAACGACTTTCAAGTTTGATGGCAAGCTGGAAAATCATGTCGATGTGAACAGAGTTAAAGAGTTCATGTCGGTCGTATATAAAATAAGAGAAAAACTATAGAAGGTGACTGTTATGAGAATTGCGGAAATTGGTGACAACTGTATCGATGTTTATGAAAGGATAGGCAAAAAGTATCCGACAGGTAATGTCGTGGATACCGGTGTCAATCTGAAGAAACTGGGTGCTGATGTATCGATCATTTCCACGACCGGTTCAGATGAATACGGAAAGTGGATGATTGAGGCTTTAAAGAAGGAAGGTCTTGATATATCACATCTGAAGGTCAAAGAAGGCAATACAGCCATTACCTATATGGATATGAATGGCAATGACCGCGTTCATGGGGATTATGTTGAGGGCGTACTGGAAAACATCGAATTCGATGATGAAGATGTGCGTTTCGCCTGCGAACATGATCTGGTCCACACTGCTTTATGGGGCAAGGCGGAAAAGGTATTGCCGAAGATCGCGGAAAAGGGCGTACCGATCGCTTTTGACTATGCGGACAAACTTGATCATCCGCTAGTCGAAGAGACCTTACCTTATGTCACTTATGGTTTCTATTCCTATCACAAAGGCAGTGATGAATTCATCAAGGCATTCTTAAAAGATAAAGTCGATCGCGGGATGAAGATCGCGGTCGCAACCTTCGGCGAACAGGGCAGTCTGTCATATGATGAGACGGGTTTCCATGTCGGGCCTATCTATCTGGCGAGAAAAGTAGTCAATACGGTAGGCGCAGGAGATGCCTATATCGCCGGATTCCTTTACAGCATAATGAACGGTGATGATGTCCTTAAGGCGATGCGTACCGGCGCTAAGATCGCCAGCAGAGTCGTTGAGGTCTTCGAGCCGTGGGACAGTAAATAAAATAATAAAACAGGAGTAAAAACATCATGAAACTCGGAATGTTCACAAGCGGCTATCAGCGCAACGACATTGAACATATTTTTGTTGATGCCAAACGTTTCGGTTATGACTATATTGAACTGTGGGGTGGCAGACCTCACGCCTATGCACCGGATCTTAAGGCCGGTGACATAAACGAAATAAAAAGACTGCGTGACAAATATGAGATAGAGATCAGGGGTTATTGTCCTGAACACAATGCCTATCCATATAACTATATGATCGGTTCAGAAGCGATGCGTCAGGATGCGATCGCATATCTGAAACTGTGTTTTGATATGGCTAAGGAGATGGGTGCCGATTATACCTTGATCTCCGCCGCTCATGCGGGTTATGGCGCGACAAGTGAAGAGATCTGGGAACGCTTGATCAAGAGTGTCAGAGAACTGGTCGCTCACGCCGAAAAGATAGACATGAAGATCGTCATGGAGGCACTGACAGTCTATGAATCCAATGTCATCAAGAGTGCCAATGATCTGCAGAGACTGTTCAAGGAGATCGATTCGCCGTGTCTTGTCGGTATGTGCGATGTCGTGCCGCCTTTTACGCAGTTTGAAAGCATCATGGATTATTTCGATAAGTTAGGTGACAAGATGTATCACATGCACCTGATCGATGGCGTAAAGGATTCTGATGATCACGTGATGCCGGGAGAAGGCATGATACCTTTGCCGGAACTGATCAAGGAACTCAAGGAGATCGGCTATGATAAGACCGCCACGATCGAGCTGGTCACCGGTTATATCAATGAACCGCGTTTCTATGCCCGCAGAGCGATCGACAATGTAAGAGCGATGATGAAAGAAGCAGGTTTCTGATGGTTATCGATATCCATGTCCATCCGGCTTTCTTCAAGCCGATCAATGGTGATGAGAAAAAAGAGGAACTTCGTCATAATGAGCTGAATCTGCATAAGAACGGTACCTGTACCCTGCAGCACTTTTTCAATAAACTCAACTGTGCCAAGATCGATAAAGCCGTTCTTCTTCCCGAAGATTACAGTTCTTCCATGAATGGCGAAGTCCTGGTCAGCAATGAAGAGATCAGAAAGCTCGTCGATATGGCACCGCATCGTTTCATCGGTTTCGCCAGTGTCGATCCTCACGATGAGAAAGCGGGCGAGAAACTGGAATATGCTTTCACGAAACTTGATCTCAAAGGCCTGAAACTTCATCCGTCAAGACAGAATTTTCATCCTTCAGATCCTATCATGAATGACATCTATGATCTGTGTGTGAAATACAACAAGCCGATCATTTTCCATTGTGGTCTTTCTTTTGAGAAAAATGCTTTAACGAAAAACTGTCATCCTCTGGATTTTGAAAAACTGGCGGAAGAAAGAAGTGATCTGCGCTTCTGCCTCGCCCACTTCGGCTGGCCCTGGTGCAGGGAAGTGGCGATGCTGATGCTGAAATATCCCAACGTCTATACCGATACTTCAGCTCTGTATTTTGACAGCGCCAAAGAATTCTATACGCAGATGCTGACAAAAGATGTGCCTGTGACCTGGATCGATAGAAGTTTAAGACACCAGGTGATGTTTGGGACAAATGATCCGCGTTTTGAGATGATCAGAATGTCCAAGGCGATCGACGAGCTCGTTTTCAGAGAAAGTACGTTGAGACTGATCAAAGGACAAAATGCGATCGATTTTCTGGGTTATGATCCAGGTGAGGAATAAGCAAGATGATAGAGATTCATGAATTAAATATTGATACCAGCGAATACAACCAGTATTTTCTGATCACGGAAGAGGTGAAAAAAATAGTGGCCAATTCAGAGATCAGAAACGGTATGGTGACGGTCGAGAGTAAACATACGACGACCGGTATTACGATGAATGAGGGGCTGGAATGCCTGGAAAGCGACATCGATGATTTTCTCAAACGGATCATTCCCGAGGATCATCCCTATGCGCATTGTCATATGTTGAGAGACTATGGTTCGACCGGCGGTAATCCAACCGGGCATCTGAAAAGCCTGATTGTCGGCAATCATTGTCACTTGCCATTGCTAAATGGGGAAACGGTGATCGGCTCAGCTCAGGATATCTATTTTTGCGAATTTGACGGACCGTCACACCGAACCATCAGCATCATCATTCAAGGTGATTAACGAAAACTGCCAAGGCAGTTTTTAAAATATGAAGTAAATCATGTTAATATTAAAACATAGAAATTATGATTTCCGAAGGATTTAAAGAATTATTTGAATATTTTACCTCTAAAGCGTTCCTGATGAGCACTTTGATCGTGGTTATCGCCATGCTCGATTTCTATCTGATCAAACAGTATCTCATCAAGAAAGTTGCCTATACCGGTAAAGAAGATCAGCACCGCAATACTTTCTTAGGAGTGTTCTTTAATGTGCTGCAGTATGTCGTCGGTGTCGTAGCCGCTGTACTGATCATGAAATTTCACGGCATCAATGTCGCCGGCATCTTCACCGGTCTTGGTATCGCCGCAACGATCGTCGGTCTGGCTTTACAGGATTCTTTAAAGGATATTATTGCCGGCCTCAATATCTATAATCATAACTTCTATAAAGTCGGGGACTTAGTCCGTTACAATGGCGAAGAATGTGACGTAAAATACTTCTCCACCAAAGTTACAAAGTTCCAGTCTATTCTGACCAAGGCAACATATACCGTAAACAACTCCGAGATCAGATCGATCGAAAAGATCAAGGACGGTCACATCCAGCATTTCCTGTTCAACTTCTCGACGGAGAGAGCGAAGGTCGATGACTGCTTCAACAGGGTCTGTGAGAGGATGAAAGCTGAATGCCCGCATCTCAAGGAGATCCATTATGAAAGTATCGCCGATATCGATGATCGCGGCGTAACCTACGAGATCAAATACGTCTGTCCGGCGCACAAGCGGGAAGAAGTTAAGGATATGATGATGTCGATCACCTACGATGAGATGGTGGCAAGGGGCATTGAACCATATACGGACGAACTCCTGGTCATGCATTAAACAGTTGTAACAGTTAAAAAGCTATACAGGGCCTCGTTGAGGTCTTTTTTTCTGGCTGAAACCTATTAACATAAACACAATTAAGAACGGATATTGTATATGTGACACTAAGTCACATTGAAGCGGTCTTTATGGTAGTATAAGAAGGTATGAATTACTACACAGCGGTCATGATCCTGATGCTGATGACACTTTTTATCCTGTGCATCCTCGTCTGGGAGAATGGAAGAATCAGAAGTGAAAATAAGCGGATCTATTATCTGACTTATTTTCTTATCGGCCTCTCCGCACTGGCAGAAAAGACCGGTCTTCAGTTAAGCGGCAATAAGAATTTTCCTGTCTGGTTGCTTATCCTCGTCAAAGTCGCGGACTATATCCTGACACCTATGGCCGGTGCAGCTCTCTGGGCTCAGATCGACGTAAAGGGACGCAGCAATAAAATTATGTTCGGGGTGCTGTTATTCAATACGATCTTTCAGATCATTTCCAGTTTCTTCGGCTGGATATTCTATATCGACGAAAACGGTTTTTACAGACACGGTCCATTTTACTTTATATACATCATCGTCTATGTGGTCGTCATAATACTGACTTTTTCCCGCTTCATCAATTACGGAAAGTCTTTCCGTAATCAGAATCAGATTTCCTTATTTGCGATCGTGATCCTGATCAATACCGGTATCATCATGCAGGAAGCACTGGGATCTGAATACCGCACCTCTTATCTTGCCTTAACGTTCGGAGCCGCTTTAATGTATATCCACTTCACGGAATTCTCGCAGATCAGAGCTGATGATTATATTCAGAAACAGCAGATAGAGATAACGACCGATACTTTGACAGGTCTTTTTAATCGTTATGCGTATTCAATGGAATTAAAGAAATACAGCGAACCTGAAAGTGTTCCGGAGGACCTGGCTGTTTTTCTTATCGATATCAACGAGTTAAAGAAAACAAACGACACACTGGGACATGAAGCCGGAGATGAACTTATAATAGGTGCGGCCGATTGTATCTATGAGGTAATGAAGGATTACGGCAAGGTCTACAGGATCGGCGGAGATGAATTCGTCGCTATCTGCAAAATGAACAAAAGAAGAGCTAGCGATACTTTAAACAGACTGAACAGGATCACCAGAACCTGGAAGGGTGAAAAGGTCACAATACTGCGTCTGGCAGCAGGCTATGCGCTTGCTTCAGAGTACAGAGAACTGAATCTGGAAAAACTGATCCAGAAGGCTGACCATAAAATGTATGAAGCCAAGGCATCATATTACAGCATCAACGGAATAGACAGAAGAAACCGACAGCAATAAAGGATGCGGTCTCATAGAAGAAATGATCTGTTGATCCTGAATGAGACTAAAGCATCCTTTTAAGATAAAGGGAATTAATATACAATATCTGTTGGAGGTTAAAAAAATATGAAAAAGATTATTACCTTATTATTAGTCTTAATGACCGCGGTAGTATTTGCGGGTTGCCAGAAAAAGCAGATCGTGGCAATGATCAACTACTCTGACCCAAGCGAAAAATCTGCAGGTATGCAGGCTGAGATGAAAGAAAAATCAACTTTGAAAGATCTGTTTGATTCTTTCGCACAAGGCGAAACATTCGAATACGTACTGGATGATCAGGGTAAAGTAACAGCGATCAACGGTTATGAAAACGGTGAAGCAGGCAATTGGGAAGTTACACTCAATGGCAACGTCGTTGATGAAGATGTCACCAAGGTCGTATTAAGCGATGGCGATGTCTGTGATGTAAAATACATTGCGGCAGCAGCTCCGGTAGCAAATACCGGTCTGCTCGGTGGCTGGACAATTGCGGATGTTTCCAGAACTGATCTCGCTGATGATGAGCAGGAGATCTGGAACAAGGCTGTTGAAAGTCTGCTCGGTGTTGATTATGAACCTGTCACTGTTTTAGCTACACAGGTAGTCAGCGGAACCAATTATGCGTTCTTAGCTCATGCGACAACTGTTACAGCTGAACCTGTAAGTAAATATGTCATCATGAAGGTCTACAAGGATCTTGAAGGCAACGTTTCCGTTTCTTCGATCAATGATATCGATGTAACTGACATCAAGACCAGAGAAGATACCGATGACAACATCGTTGGTGGCTGGGAAGTTACTGATACCGGCAAACCTGGTACTTTAGGTTCTGAAGAAGCACAGTCAAGCTTTGATCAGGCAATGGAAAAATACTTAGGTGTTGCCTACAACCCGATCCAGTTACTGGCCAGCCAGGTAGTAAATGGTACTAACTACATCGCTATGGCTCGTGGCAAGGTCATGAGTGTCGAAGACAAACCAGAACTTTACATCGTCAGATGGTATGCCGACCTCAACGGCAACAGCGAAGTAACGGAGGTTAACAAATTCGATCTCAACTCTTACGTAGACTAAGAAAACCAAAACAAAACTCTGTATCGATCTATAACGGTACAGAGTTTTTCTTTTGGTTTTAATTAAGTGATATGAAGCTCTTCAGATAATCAACGGTCTGTTTATGCGGAGTATGGGGATCTTCCCAATAGATGGAATCATTGATCTCCAGATCGATGATCGAAGAGTAATTGTGTTTTTCAAGAGTTTCGATATATTTCTTTAAAGGAAGATCACCGGTTCCGCATACTTCGTGATGAGAATCAGAGAAGTGAACGAAGCCGATCTTATCTTCACCAAAACAATCATAGTACATTTCAAGATCTTCTTTGGCGACATCCATGGCGACGACATCGACACAGATCTTCAGAGCTTTGGAATCAACAGCGTCAACAATCTTTTTGATTGCGCTGATATCGGTGCAGATATTGCTTTCATAGGGTTGCAGCTGTTCGAGCATCATCGTAATGCCTTTTCTTTCGGCTGTGTCGCAGATCTTTCTTATCGAATCAATACAGATATCCATGCTTTGTTTCGGATCGATATCTCTTAAACCGGTCCCGGTATTGATGAAAAGCCTGTTGGTCCCTAAGGTCAAAGCATCGTCCATACAAACAGAGAAGTAATCGATCGTTCTTTGTATCGTCTTGGGATTGATATCGGCGATACTGTAGGGATAAGACAGGGTCTCAGGTGTATAGATCGCAAATCTGAGGCCTTTATCTTCGGCTTTCTTTCTTAGTTCCTTAAGATAATTGACAGCTTCGGTTTCATCATAGTCAAAGCGGTAATAATGGGGAATTCCACCCCAGAAATCGATGTTTTTAAGGCCGATCTCTGCAATGGAATTTAGGACATAATCAAAAGAATACTGCTGATAGGATACAGTCATGACAGCGAAGTCATCTAGTGTGATTTTGGACATTGTTTTGTGTTACCTCTTAAATATTTAAATATATAATATAAATATAAATATAAAAAAACAAGTAAAATGCTATGACAGTAACGAAGATACCTCCGCTCATGGAAGCGATTGAAAAACTGGAAGATTTTATCGTCGTAAACAGGCTCAAAGCTCACACCAGGATCCCTTCGGAAAAGGACCTCTGCGATCTTTGGGGTGTCAGCCGCTCGACGCTCAGACAGGCGGTCGATGAACTGGTGGAAAACGGCGTATTATACCGGGTCATGAACAAGGGTGTTTTTGTGAGCGAAAAGAAATATCCGCGCGATATGGCCGGGGTCGACGCGATGGTCAGAGACCTGGTCAACCAGGGCAACATTGTCAGCAAACACATCATTTCGATGAACACGATCGAAGCGACCAAGCAGATCTCAAGAAAACTGATGGTGAGACTTGGCACCAAGGTCTATGAGATCATCAGATGCCGTGTCATCAACGATGTGCCATGTACGATCGAGACGACCTATATCAATGCGGAAAAGTATCCCGGTTTCATTGATCTTTATTCCGAGACGGCTTCCATGGATACGCTTTTCAAGGGTGAATACAACGCGATCCAGACCACCGGTACTGAGCACATAAATGTCACCTATGCCTTGCAAGAAGAGGCTGATATGTTGCAGATCGAAGTCGGTTCGCCGCTTTTCTATGCTTCAGGCATCTCTTTGGACCAGAATGGCGAGACCGTCATGTACTATAAACAGCTGATCAGACCGGATAAGTTTATCTTTGTCTGTGCGGTGGAAAGCTGAGGAAATATGTCAAGAAACGATTGTAAGACCCCGTTCTATCTGCAGTTAAGAGAGATCATCCGCAACAAGATCGAAGATGGTGAATATATGCCGGGTACGGCGATCCCCTCGGAAAACAAACTGGCAGAAACATTCGGGATCAACAGAGTTACGATCAGAAATGCCGTCGATGCCCTGGTGCACGAAGGTCTTTTAAGAAGGGTTCAGGGCAAGGGTGTTTTTGTGGTCGGCAAGAAAAACGAACTGTCGATCGAGGAACACGCCGGTTTTGTAAGCAAGGCCGAGAAAAGCGATTCAAGACTGACGGTCAAAGAACTGCAGAAGGTGATCAGGGAAGCCGGAAACAAATACGCGAATCTGTTCAATCTGGAAGTTGAAGATGAGATCTATTACATCAGGCAGATGCAGTATCTCAATGGTGTTGAGACCTCGATCGAAGAGTTCTTTATCCCTAAAGATATCCTGCCGACACTTGATACGATCAATTCCTCAGTTTTTACTTTCAGAGATATCTCTTCTTTCTATGGCATCAGACTGAAAAAAATGACCCAGACTTTAAGCATCATCAAAGGTTCAGCCAAGATCAGAAAGATGTTGAATATACCGGAAGGAGTCGCAGTACTGTTACTGGAATGTGACTACTACGACAAGGATGACAAGATCATCGCGCACTCGATCTCAAACATCCGCAGTGATATGCAATCCTTCACCGTAAACATGCATAAATAGGATAATTGCTGCATTGGCATAAAACCGATGCAGTTTTTAGTTGCGTCTGAAACCATCGATCTCATAAATGATGTTATGATGAAGACAATAATGTAGAAAGGATGTTAAAAATGGCACAGGCAATTCAAATCGAACTGATGAAAGATTACCGTTATCTTTCCAATCTGTATGCTGCGAAAGGTGATCTGTATTATACGGAAACGATGGCTGATATGGAGAATAACGATTACACGCAAAAACTTCATCGTCTTAATGTTTCCGATAAGACAGATACAGTCGTATACGGGCCGGAGAAAAAAGTTGGATCTTTTGCGTTGAATGATGAAGTAGTTATAAAGAAAAACCCGGAAGGTGAACTGATCGAAACAGTTTATGCCTATCTGAAAGACGGCAATACAGAAGATTTTTTATGCGTACCTTTTGCGGGTGGTGAGCTGAAGGATTTCGGTGATTATTATCTCTTGGAAGGTGAGACCGATCGCCGTTGTCCTGAATATTACAGATCGTCTGAACAAGAGAAGAAAACCTTCCATGAAAAACTTAAAAAAGAAGAAGACTATCTTGTTTTGAATGAATATCCTTTCTTCTATAACGGGGTTGGTTTTATCAATGGCAAAAGAAATTCGCTGTTTCTGATCAATAAGGAAACAAAAGAAATAAAACGCATAACTCCGGAAACGATGGATGTGGAAGGCGTAGAGGTCAAAGACGGAAAGATCTATATGCTGGCTAACGATTATGAATCGATGAAAAAGATGTTTGCGTCAGTCTACTGTTACGATCCAATCGGTGATAAGTTGGAAACACTTTATAAAAATGAAAAAGCCTTTATCAGAAGGATCCTGTTTGCGGATGACAGACTGTTTGCGATGGGTAGCTTTGATACCTGTATCTCCGGACATTCCTTTTATGAAGTAAAAGATAATGATCTCAAGCTCGTCTATAAGAGCGAATGGATGTACTATAACACGATCGGCAGTGATTGCCGCTATGGCAAGACTCACGGCATGGTCAGCAAGGACAAGGATGTGTATCTGATCACAGTGGACAATGAAAGATCGATCGTCGTTAAATTCGATGGCAAAGAAGTTACCCCGGTCAGCGATGGCGAAGGCTCAGTCGATGATCTGGCCTTTATCGGTGACCAGTTATATGCGATCGCGATGAAGGATATGAAACTGCAGGAAGTCTATAAAGTTCCTTCTTTTGAACAGCTTACTATTGTCAACGAAGAGGTACTGAAAGACAGATATGTCGCCAAACCTGAACGCTTTACCTGCTTCAATGAAGATGAAATAGTCGGCTGGGCTTTGAAGCCGATCGATTATGATCCGAATAAAAAGTATCCGATGGTTTTGGACATTCATGGCGGTCCTAAGACGGCTTATGGGGAAGTCTTCTATCATGAGATGCAGGTATGGGCCTCAAGAGGTTACTTCGTCATCTTCTGTAACCCGCACTGTTCTGATGGCAAGGGTGATGAATTCGCCAACTACATAAAACACTATGGCGCCACTGATTACTATGACATCATGGCCTTTGTGGATAAGGCGCTGGAATTATATCCGATCGATCCGGAGAGACTGACCGTAACAGGCGGTTCATACGGTGGATATATGACCAACTGGATCATTACCCATACCGATCGTTTCAAGGCAGCCGCTTCCCAGCGCTCCATTTCCAATAGAGTAGCGGATTTCTATTACTCGGATTATTCCTATGACACGACTTATGAGAACGGCATCCCGCTTGATGAAAAAGCCATTGAACTATTCTGGGACCGTTCACCTCTTAAATATGTATCCAACGCCGTAACCCCGATCTTGTTTATTCAGTCAACGGAAGATTTCCGCTGTCCGTTCCCGGAAGCTTTACAGCTGTTCTCGGCTTTGAAGTGGAAAGGCGTAGAGACCAGGATCTGCGGTTTCAAGGGCGAGAACCATGAACTTTCCCGCTCAGGCAAGCCGTTACATCGTATCAGAAGATTAGAAGAAATCACTGACTGGCTGATCTCCCACACATCGTAAGTAAAAATTGAAGGCGATCCAATTAAAAACACTTATCTATTTTGACAAAACATTATTGAATTAACCTCATAAAAATGACAAAAAGCATTAATCTTCCATCATTAAACGAAGAACAGCATAAAGAGATAGAAACTCTTAAAGCAATGCCTGATGAAGAGATCGATACTGTCGATATTCCGGAAGCCACTGCAGAATGGCTTGCTTCAGGACATCTTTATTATGCCAATTCTCTGAAAATATCTAAGACTGGTATTCCATCTGATGATAGATGATGATAACCTTGAATGGCTTAAAAACGCCGACAAAGGATATCAGCCAAGACTGAACAATGTATTGAGATGGGCAAGATTAAACAATTGTCCGATTGAAAAAATGTAACAGAACATATGTCTCCTTGATTTAAAGGAGACGTTTTTATTAATGTGATGACAACTTTAGTATATATAGTATAAAATTGTCACTACTATTGATAACTTTGATATATTTGTATTAAAATTATCAATAGAAAGAGGTTAGTTGTGATTAAAAGAAAACATTATATAGAAAAGATAAGAGGATTTTACGATAGTGATCTGATAAAAATAATTACAGGAATAAGAAGATGTGGAAAATCTGTAGTACTAAATCAGATAAAAGAAGAGATCGAACTAGATGGAAAAAATGTTCTGTTTTTAAATTTTGAAGATAAAAGAATATCTTCAAAAATACAAAATTGGAGCGATCTTTTAAACTATGTTGAAGAAAACACCGATAAAGAAAAGAAATGGTTTCTTTTTTTTGATGAAATACAAAATATTGACGGATGGCAAGACGCTGTAAAGACTTTAAGGCTGTATAATTATTCAGTTTTTATAACCGGATCAAACTCAAAACTGTTATCCAAAGAATTTACTAAAGAATTATCGGGAAGATATGTTGCTTTCAGAATATATCCTTTTGTCTACAGCGAAATAAAGGAATATTGCAAACAGTTGGGTAAAGAATGTTCTGTTTCAGATTATTTGAATTGGGGCGGTTTTCCTAAAAGGTTTGAATTTAACTCTCAGGAAGAACAGATACAGTATCTTAACGATTTAGACGAGACGATTGTCATCAAAGATATCATCGCAAGATATAAAATCAGAAAAGAAGACGAATTCAGAAAGCTTGTTGATTATGTTCTTGTAAGTAATGCCAGGATTTTTTCTTCCCATTCTATTGCTGATTATATGAAGTCCAATGGGTCAAGAACATCTGAAAACACTATAAAAAAATGGCTGCTGTATCTGGAAGAGGCTTATGTTATAAGTTCAATATCACAATATTCCACCAGAACAAAAAACATCCTCAATTTCTATAAGAAAATATATAACGCCGATGTTTTCTTTAACACAATAAGGCAGGACAAGGGAAAGTATGACCTTAGTCACAATCTTGAAAATATCGTATATAACGAACTCCTTTATGCCGGATTTGAACTAGAGGTTTATGATAATCGTAATAAAGAAATAGATTTTGCAGCAGTTAAAAACAATAAAACATACTTTATTCAAGTTGCCTATACATTAGCTGAGGACAAAGCATATGACAGGGAATTTTCAGCTTTTGAAGGTCTTAGCATCAAAGACAAGAAAATCATTATCAGTAATGATGATATTGATTTTTCCACTAGCCAGATAATACATATCGGTTTTAAAGATTTTCTTGAAAACGGCATTGAATAAAGCAAAGCGCTTGATAAAACAAAGAGCATTTATCATAACAATGAAGAAAAAAGCAGAAGAAAGAGATGATTTCCTTGAAAAAGAATTTGATTTCTCCAAGGCAGTAAGGAACAATAAATAAAACCAGCCACCACACGAGCTATATGCGGTGTTTGTTAAAGAAAAAATCCGATTAAAACTGAATTATACTTAAGTGTAGTGAGGATATTGATATGAAATAATAAAACCTGTTGTTGTGTGTATTAACAATCCTTTTGGCTGTGAATCTTACAGCTTGTTCGAATAAAGGATCAGATAATACCGCTGAACCTGAGAAACCGGCGGAGATGACTGAACTTCAGGAACCTGTCGAAACGCAAGCCGAAAAAGAAGCCAGAGAAAATCTGGAAAAAGGCAAGGCTTACTGGTATGGTACCGGTACAGATGGTTATGACATGGATAAGGCTGAAGAACTGATTGAGAAGTCGGACGAAGCAGGAAACGCCGAAGCCTGGTACTGGCCAGGGAGAACTGACCAGATACAGAACCGATAAGGACCGCTGGACAAAGGTAATAGACTGTTTCAATAAAGCCGTGGAACTTGGTTCCGGATGGGGTTATTACGGTTTGGGAACATTATATTATTTTGGAACAGGCTTAGATAAAAATTTTGCAAAAGCCAAAGAATGTTTTGAAAAGGCAGTCGATAATGATTGTCTGGCCGGAAATATCGGTCTTGGTAAATTCTACAAAAACAACAAAAACACTGAAGCAGATGGTTTAAAAGCTATTGAATATTTGGAAAAAGCCTTAAAGAGTGATGACTGGGTAACTGTCAATGAAGCCAGAGTTGAGCTTGGAACACTGTATTTCTATGGTGCACCGTCTGTTGAGGTCGATAAAGAAAAATGCGAAGAATGGATGAACAAAGCGGCCGAAGATAACTATGGAGATGGTTATCATTGCCTGGGAACTTTATATGATCAGACTCTGGATGCGGATAAAACAGATAATGCCAAGTCATATGAGTATTATGTAAAAGCAGCGGAACATGGTTTTCCTTATAACGTGGGTGTTGCGACCGAGTATGGCATCGGAACACAAGCCGACATAAACAAAGCAGTTGAACTCTATAAGAGTCAGGAAAACGGCGGCAGGGAAGCTTGTGAGTCATTGGCTTCCTTAGCGGTCTGTTATTTTCAGGGCGATGGTGTAGAAGCTTCTGTCGATATGGCCAGAGAATACGCCCATAAAGCCCTGGATGCCGCAACCGAAGCCGAAACCGGAAACAAAGATCAGGGTTATGGTGTCGGCCTGGCCAGACTCGTACTCTCATATACCGGAGAATAACAGAAAAAAAACGTCCCAACCACGCAAATTGTTGATGATTCACGATGTTATATAATTAATTTGCCAGACAGAATCAAAATAAATCAATAAGATGTCTTTAAG